>JBDRRB010000064.1:0-28576 GCA_043825985.1 bacterium
GACAACCTCCGACGGCCCTGCCGACAACCTTGTCGGTATCACGTTTTTGGCTAACTAGAAATGAATTATCAGGCCTTAGCATTGACAAAAGGGCCAAAAAGTGATATAAAGCACGGTTGTCGCCGCACGGTGCGGACGACGCACAGAAAGGAGGGATGCCATGGACTACAGCATCCCGTTGATGTTCGCGGCCACCCTTTTGGCCGCTCCGGCCCTGTGGCTGGCTCCAGCCGCCATGCGGTCCGAACGGGTTCAGTTGGCCAGTGCCGTTCTGGCGCTAGCCGCCGGCTCCTGGGTGTTGATCATGATCGTCGCGGTCTTCCTGGCCGCCACGATCTACACCATCCTAGCCCTGTCGGGCGCAGCCTCCCTGCTGTGCTCGATGACTCTCGGGGCAGGCTCGATCCTGGCAGTCACGATCCACCTGACCGCCTGGGTCGTCCTGGCCAGCCGGCCGCGCTCCAGCCGGATCAACCGGCAGGTCGTAGCGGCCGAGGTCTGCACCGTCCTGGTGCTGACCTGGTCGATCATGCCGATCCACTGATCGGCATCCTACCCCCGTCTCAGCAACCGCCCCACCCACGTGGGGCGGTTTCAATTTTTCCCGTTGCTTCACCGGCCCGCTTCTGCTCGGCATTGACCGTAACCGACGCCAGTGCTATAAAGCCCGGTCCGCAAAACAAGACATATGCGGGCAGAAGGAGGAACACCGTGACAGGAATCATGTTCACGGTCTTTAACAGTCTACTGCTGGGGATAGTCCTATGGGTGATCGGCGGCGGCGGCCAAGGATCACGGGCCAGACAAATTGTCAGCTTGATCGGTTCGGGCTTTGCCGCCTGGGGCGTGTTGGTCTTCTTCGCCGCCTTTACGGCAGCGTTCGCCGGTTACGTCGGATCTTGCCTGGGACTATTCGACCTGCAGGGCGAGATGTCCCTCTACCACGAGCCGATCGTAATCCTTTTCGGCGGCGTGGCCCATGTCGCAGTCTTCGTCATCTGGCCGCGCAACGAAAGGATATCGGTCTGCCTCGAGGTCCTGGCCTTCGGCCTGGTCACGCTGGCCCTCATTCCGACCTAGTCCCGGCTCACTCCGCCCTAGCCGCCCCTTCCTCAAGGGCGGTTTTCTTTTAAAGAGCTGGACCGGAATGTTGACGAAACAGAAAAAAATGATAACAAAGAAAGTTCCGTAGAAAATACGGATGGGAGGGAAAGATGACCGGAGAAATACCTCTGGCCCTAGTAGTGACGGCCATGAACCTGGCCGCCGCGGGACTAAGCAAAAAATACCGTCGCTGGGGATTGATCTTGGCAGCTGTCATCGGCGGCTGGATGACACTCCTTCTGGCGGCGACGGCTGGAACCTGGCTGTTTCGAGCGGTCGCGACAGGTATGTACGTCCTGGCAGAAACCGAATGGCCGACCTTCGAGGCCTCAACCGTAGCCGGACTGGTACATGGCCTTTCCGTCTTGGGGTGGACAACGACCAAAAACGTCCGCCTGTTCGTGATCATGGAACTGGTGGCATTGGCGATCATGTTCGCCGGCTTTGTCGGCTAGCCAAAGTCCGATTTCTCTCCAAGAGCCAACGAGGCTCTTTCTTTTTTTGGCCACCCATTCCGGTCTCCTCACAGGCCACCCTTGCCGGTTAGTCTTATTTCAACTATCATTCCGGCGTAAATAAGGCTCCCCGAGCTTGCACCGGGGAGTGGCGAACATCGGACGAGATGCAGCATGTCCGGCTGGGCCGAGCGACGACGCGAGGCGTACCGAATGAGTACGGCGAGCTAGAAGCAAGGGAAGCTGGATGCAATGCACCCGGACCGAGGTCCACGGCAATAATGCCTATCTCATTCACCCCGCACTAACTATGAACCTCAAACGAGCGTTAACCGGACTAGGCGTCTTGACGGCCCTGCTGCTGCCGGTCGTCACTCTGGCCGCCGAACACGCCGCCGAAGCCGCACCCGAAGCCGGCCACGGCAACCAGGCCATTACGCTGATCTTCTTCCTGTTCGTCATGCTGATGTTCGCCCGCATCGGGGCGCTGATGGAACGCATCGGCCAGCCGGCCGTACTGGGCGAGCTGCTGATGGGCGTAGCTCTCGGCGCATTGGCCTTCATTCCCGGTCTGGGCTTCATCGACGACCTAAAGGGACAGGAGTTCATCGCGCTCGTGGCAGAAATAGGGGTCATCATACTATTGTTCCGGACCGGCCTCGAATCGAACCTGCGCGAGATGAAGAGCGTCGGACTGAAGGCCCTGCTGGTGGCGGTGGTCGGAGTTGTCCTGCCGTTCGTCGGAGGCTACTTTGCCTCCAAGCTGCTGATCCCCGGACTCGACGGCAATACCTACCTGTTCATCGGCGCGACGCTGACCGCAACGTCGGTCGGGATCACGGCCCGGGTGTTCAGCGACCTGAAGGTGCTCGCGACCAAGGAGGCCAAGATCGTCCTCGGCGCGGCGGTGATCGACGACATCCTCGGCCTGCTGATACTGGCGGTCGTGGCCGGCATCGTCTCCGGCGGACACGTCTCGGTCGGCGAAGTGGCCTGGATCTCGGCCAAGGCCTTCATCTTCCTCATAGTGTCGATTGCCCTCGGACAGCTCCTGGCCAAACGCATCGGCCGCCTGTTCTCGCGGATCCACAGCGGTGTCGGCATGAAGATGGCGCTAGCCCTGCTGTTCTGCGGCATTTACGCCTATGGTGCGGCCGTACTGGCCGGACTGGCCCCGATCGTCGGCGCTTTCGCCGCCGGACTGGTCCTCGACCCGCTGCACTTCTCCGATTTCGTCGCGCCGAACGTAGTCAGCAAGCTACGCGGCTGGTCGGCCCGGCTCAAGGGCGACGGTCCGGAACTGACCGCCATCAAAACCGAAATGCTGGCCGAAGCCAAGCACGAGGAGCACATGCACGTCGAGAACCTGGTCGAGCAGATCGGCTGGTTCTTCATGCCGATCTTCTTCGTCTACACCGGCATGCAGGTAAACCTGGAGACCTTCCTTAACCCGAAAGTGCTGGGCATCGGCCTGATCATTACGGCCGTGGCTTTTGCCGGAAAGATCGCCACAGGCTGGGTGACCGGCCGGGGCCTGAACCACGCCATGATCGGCTTCGGCATGATCCCCCGCGGCGAGGTCGGTCTGATCTTCGCCAACGTCGGCAAGCAGCTGGGCGTGGTGTCGGACGAGACCTTCTCGATCGTGGTCATCATGGTCATCCTGTCGACATTGCTCACGCCGCCGATCCTGGGCGTGATCATCAAGCGTAGTAAGATGGCCTCTGCCACGGCTGCTGCCTAGATCATCACCCAAAGCCAGACACGACACACAACAAGGCCCGCCTTCGCGGCGGGTCTTTTGATTGCGGGACTGAAGACTAAAAGACTCGACCACCGACCAAAACACGTCATCTCTCTCGAGAGGAGTAACCGTACCAGTCGGAACCAAACCGCATACCGCTCGAACGACCGCCCATTCCGGCGGTCTTATTTTTCCGCCGAAAAATCTTGTTCGAACCGTCCAAACATGATTTCATTGATGTCTGGAGGAAAAATGCACGGAGCAATCATCCTGTTGGCGATCTTTCTCCTGCTCACTCCGCTAGGCGTCTGGATCATCTGCCGGCTGATCACCGAACCGCTCTTGGCGGCCGAATGGACGCTCCGACAGGATCTGGCAGGACTGGGAAGGAGGGCCGTCAAGACAGGCGACTCAGAGCTGGCCACCGACGTGATGCGAATCCTAAGAATGCAGGGCTGGCAGCCGGAGAACATCTTCGCCGGTGGTCCGGACATGGCCAAGGACCTGCGTACTCTGGCCGCACCAGGCAGGGACGACAGTAGAACGCGCCGCAACAAAAACCACTTGGCGTCAAAGCGCAAATAACCGAACCGTCGCTCTTGACGGTTTTTTATTGCCTGAAAAATCCCGAGACTCGACCCAGAGGATGTCATTCTGCCGCTGACCATTGACCTTTTCCCTTTTTCATGGCCTACTTGCCCGGCGCCTAGCGCTGGAGGAAAAATGTACATCTTGTTTTGTGTTTTAATGGCCGCGGTTTTCTTGACTCTTTTGATCCTACTGTCGCAGGTCATTCTTATCGAAAAAGAAGTCAACCGGCGAAGACGGCTGTTGACTACCGTGCAAGAGGAAGCAGACCAGGCCCTCGAAGAAAATGATGCTGAACAGGCCAGAAAAGTCATGGCCATAATCTCCGTGGAGAATTGGCAGCCGGAAGAGGTCTTTCCTCGAGACAGAAAAAAATTCAAAATTCTTCTCAAACTGGTCGATCGAGCCCGAGTCGCGCAAACCGAAAAAGATCCCTTTAACGGCTAATCAGGCTCCGACAAGCCGGTAAGCAAGGCTCACCTGGGCCACCAACGGACCCCTACGGTCCGTTTTCTTTAGCAGCTCCCCGGCTGATAGAAAGCAAACGGAACAGGGTTAGAATGTCTGTGAAAGCAAACAGCTAACCTCTGATGACGGCTCGGTGTCCGTCATCATCGCCTGGCCGAAAGGCGAACCACAATTTTCGGACGATACTCTCCGGCAACATCGCGGAACGGATCTACCCGAGATCAAGCGACCGGCAACGGACGTCTTCATCGCTCAGGTCACCGCTGCTCTCTCCGACGCCGACATCGTGGAAATCAGATGTTGGTTGGACAAGCTGGCCCAAAATTTGAGACCTGACGTCGATGAATTCAGGATCGATATTCTCACATCACTGAATAAAGGATGGAGAATCTTCGTCGCCTATCCCACAACGGCCGAATGACCCTCGATTGACCGACTCAATATCGAACAAAGGACCTTCTGCCGTGAACCCATAAATTCAAATCTTCCATATTTTCATTACTTGGTAACCCAAAAGCACCATCGCGTAATGCGCGAGGTAGCCGTACACGGATCGTGGAAAAGATGTAACAAGATGCAGATGCTCTTTGAGATAATCGAAGACGGATTCAATACAGGAACGTTGTTCGAGGAGATCTTTTTGCCACTGTGCCATGAGCTTCTTCTGTCCGTGGAATGCGGGAGCAAGAATGTATGTTCCTCGTGTTTTCCACAGTGTTTCACGCGGATTTTTCCCACCGTATGAAGAATCTCCGACCGCTACTCTTGTAAATGCTCCAAGGAGTTTCGAAACGATGTTCTTCTCGTGCACGCTCGCCTGTGAGAATGCGAGCGCACAGAGTTTTCCGTCTCGAGTTACTGACGCATGGAGTTTGAATCCGTAATGCCAGCCTTGCCAATTCTTGCCAAAGTCCGCAGTGCCTTTTGCGACCTTATGGTCGTCAGCTCGTTTGTGTTTGCACACCGGAAGCATCGTGCCGTCCATGAATTTGAGCGGTGCGTCTGTTATAAGGATGCGCTGCAGGATGCGAAAGCACACTTCAGCGACGCGATGACACAGCACAAGAAAAGTGTTGTATTTGGGAAGCCTCGGGAAATCTCGGCGATGATACACTCGAAGAAACCTGTGTAAATCCTTCCAGTTCTTGTGCTTCAGTACTAATACATTCCACACGAGAATCGTCACCATTTCACCGTCCGTAAGCGCGCGAGGCCGCCCAACTGCTTTCTCTGAAATCCGTTTTGGCAACATCTCATCTATCCAAACAAAGAGGTCGGTGATATTCTCGCAATACAAAAGAGGCATACGGTTTCGTTGAGGAGTAATTCACTCATACGATACCGGATGTCTCTTTTGTATTCTTGATACTGATTTTATTGGGTGAAGTGAATTTATGGGTTCACGGCTTCTGGTCCTCTTTTCTTTTTCCGTGGATTCCCGACACGTCGTTCGTGAACGACGTGTCCCGCCGGAGCCTGTCCCCGCGAAAGCGGGGGGGCGGGAATGACATAAATCGTGTCATTGCGAGCGACAGTGAGCGAGTAGAGCGAGCCGAACTGGAGCTTGGCAATCCCGACCGCAGCACAGACACCGACGAGATTGCCACGGTCGGTCACTGCGTTCCCTCCCTCGCAATGACAAAACTAACAGGGTTTAAACCTAGACCCAGCAACCGTTATGTCGGATGAAGTGTGCCGGAAAGAAAAACAAAAGAAGGTCCCGGACGAGGAAAATGAAACCTTGAGTAGGTTTCGGACAGGATGCAGTGTGCCCGTCTGGACTGAGTGACGACACGAGGCGTACTAGAACGGTACGTCGAGTCAGGAACGAGGGAAGGTGGGTATAATGCACCTGGCCCGGAACCTACAGTTTTAGAGTGCGCTTGAGGTATTTGGCCGTCCACGAGTCCGAATACTTCGCCACCTCCTCCGGCGTCCCCGTCGCCACCACCCGACCGCCCCCCTCGCCGCCTTCCGGCCCCAGGTCGATCACGTAGTCGGCCTGCTTGATCACGTCCAGGTTGTGTTCGATCACCACGACCGAGTTGCCGTGGTCGACCAGCTGCTGCAGCACCTCGAGCAGCCGCCGGATGTCCTCGAAGTGCAGGCCGGTCGTCGGCTCGTCCAGGACGTAGAGCGTCCGCCCGGTCTGCCGCTTCGACAGCTCGCTGGCCAGCTTGACCCGCTGGGCCTCGCCGCCGGAGAGCGTCGTCGCCGGCTGTCCCAGCTGCAGGTAGCCCAGGCCGACGCGGTTCAGCACCTCGACCTTGTCGTACACCTGCGGGATGTCGCGGAAGACCTCCGTCGCTTCCTCGATGGTCAGCTCCAGCACGTCATGGATGTGACGGTCGCGCCACCGGACCTCGAGCGTCTCGCGGTCGAAACGTTTACCGCCGCAGACGTCGCAGGTCACGTAGACCGTCGG
This sequence comes from bacterium, assembly GCA_043825985.1. Classification (GTDB taxonomy): domain Bacteria; phylum Patescibacteriota; class Patescibacteriia; order SG8-24; family SG8-24; genus UBA1561. Next base: position 6,785 of record JBDRRB010000064.1, read on the forward strand.
CAAAAAATGCATCTCGATGGCCAGCGTGCCGTTTCCCTGGCAGTTCTCGCAGCGCCCGCCCGGCACGTTGAAGCTGAACCGTCCCGGCCGGTAGCCGCGGAAACGTGCCTCCTCGGTCGACGCGAACAGCTCGCGGATCGGCGTCCAGGCGCCGGTGTAGGTCGCCGGGTTGGAGCGCGGCGTACGGCCGATCGGCGACTGGTCTACGGTCACCACCCGGTCCAGGTACTCCACGCCCAGCAGCGCCTTATGCTCGCCGGCCGGCCGACGCGAGTGGTTGAACAGCTGCTCCAGCCGCCGGCACAGGATCTGGTTGACCAAAGTCGACTTGCCCGAACCGGACACGCCGGTCACGCAGACTAGCTTGCGCAGCGGAATCTCGACCTCACCGCCTTTCAGATTATGCTCGCGCGGACCGACGATCTTCAGCATCTCGTTCAGCTTGGTCCGCCGTTTGGCCGGCACCGGAATCGCCCGCTCACCGCGCATGTACTTGGCGGTCAGCGACTCCGGATGCTCGAAGACCGCCGGCACCGGACCGGAGGCCACGATCTCGCCGCCATGCTGTCCGGCGCCCGGACCGAAGTCGACCAGCCAATCGGCCTCGATCATGGTGTCCTCGTCGTGCTCGACGACGATGATGCTGTTGCCGATGTCCCGCAGCCGCTTGAGGGTCGCGATCAGCTGCTCGTTGTCCTTCTGGTGCAGGCCGATCGACGGCTCGTCGAGCACGTACAGCGCGCCGACCAGGCCGGAGCCGATCTGCGAGGCCAGCCGGATGCGCTGGGCCTCGCCGCCCGAGAGCGTCCCGGCGCGGCGGTCCAAGGTCAGATAGTGCAGGCCGACGTTCAGCATGAACTCCAGCCGACCGACGATCTCCTTCATCACGTTGGCCGAAATCTCCCGGCCGCGCTCGTCGAGCTGCAGTCCGACCAAAAATTCCCGCGCCGCGGCGATCGACAGCGAAGTCAGCTCGACGATGTTCTTCCCGCCGACCCGCACGGCCAACGCCTCCGGCCGCAGCCGCTGGCCCTGACAGGCCGGGCAGATGTCATCCGAAAAGACCTGCTCCACGCCCAGGCCGGTACATTCCTGACAGGCACCGTAGGGACTGTTGAAGGAGAACAGCCGCGGCTCAATTTCCGGGAACGACGTGCCGCAGTCCGGACAGGACAGTGAACTCGACAGAAGCTTCTCCTCGCCGTCCGGCCGGGTGAAGCGCAGCAGCCCCTGACCGCGACCGAGGGCCAGCTCGACCGCCTCGGCCAGCCGCTGCCGCAGGTCGGCGTCCACTTCCCTGCCCTCAAACAGGGCCGGCGCGAAAGTGTCGATCACCAGGTCGATGTCGTGCCGCCGCTGCCGGTCGATCACCAGCCGGTTCCTGAGCGACCGCAGCTTCCCGTCCACCCGCACCTGCGCGAAGCCAGAGTTGTACAAGTCGTAGAGCAGCTGGTGGTACTCCCCTTTCCGGCCACGAACTAGAGGCGCCAGCACCAAAATATCTTGGGCCTTCTTCTTGCCGGCCGGCCGTGACCTCGTTCCGTCCAGGATCAGGTCGACCATCTCGGCCGCGGTCATCTTGCTGATCGCCTGACCGCACTGCGGACACGACGGCTCGCCCACGCGGGCGTAGAGCACGCGCAGGTAGTCGTAGATCTCGGTGATGGTCGCGACGGTCGAGCGCGGATTGGCCGAGTGGGCCTTCTGGTCGATGGAGATGGCCGGCGACAGACCCTCGATCTCGTCCACGTCCGGCTTCTGCATCTGCCCCAGGAACTGCCGCGCGTAGGCGGACAGCGACTCGACATAGCGCCGCTGACCCTCGGCGAAGATGGTGTCGAAGGCAAGCGACGACTTGCCCGAACCGGACAGGCCGGTGAACACCACCAGCTTGTTGCGCGGAATGGTCAGGTCGACGTTCTTCAGATTGTGCTCGCGTGCACCGCGAATCTTGATCTCGTCCAACATATCAACGCTGACTCAGAAACGACGACAGCTGATCGAGAGCCGGCCGGCGCATGGAGGTCAGATGCTTCTCGCCGTCCGACATCTCAGCCCAGGTCCGGTCGTAGCCGTCCGGCACGAAGATGGCGTCCCAACCGAAGCCGGTCTCGCCGCGCGGTTCGGTCGCGATCTCCCCGTCGGTCCGGCCGACGAAGACCCGCGGACCGGCGGCGTCGCAGAAGGCATAGGCCACTTCAGCCCAGGCCCGACGGTCGGACAGGCCGTCGACCAGGCGGCACAGTCCGTCGTTGCCGAGATCCTCCAGGAACCACTTGATGAACGGGCCGGGAAGCCGCCCCAATGAGCCGAAGGTCAGCGAGACGTCCTCGATCAGAACCGGTCTCCCCACTTCGGCGAAGGCACGGCGAGCCTTGTCCTCGACGACCTCAAGCAGGTCGAGCGACTGAATCTCCGGCAGGTCGAGCTTGACATGGGCGACCGGAAGACGAAAAAAGCCAGCCAAGTACTTGGCCTTGCCGGGATTGCCGGTGATGAATGTCAGGTTGGGCATGTCTCTGTAGTTAGTGCCGAGATTTCTTCTGGGCGGTCCGACTCTCCTTCTCCTGTGCCCCGATCTGCTTGCGCAGCACGGCGATCTCGTCCCGGAGCACGGCCGCCAGCTCGAACTCCAGGCTTTTGGCCGCGACCCGCATCTGCTTCTCCTTCTCGGCCAGCACTTCGGCGAGCGGCCGGTCGTCGGCCTCCAGCTCCAGTCCCAGCACCTCGGCCGGATCGACCGAGGCGAAGCCCAGCCCGGAAGCCAGGTCGGCCACCTCCTTGGAGATGGTCTGCGGCGTGATGCCGTGCTCCTGGTTGTACTTGATCTGCCGCTGCCGCCGCCGGTCCGTCTCGCCGATCGCCCGCCGCATCGAGCCGGTCACCTGGTCGGCGTACAGGATGACCTCGCCGTCGACGTTCCGCGCCGCCCGGCCAATGGTCTGAATGAGCGACGTTTCGCTCCTGAGGAAGCCTTCCTTGTCCGCGTCCATTATCGCGACCAGCGTCACCTCGGGCAGGTCCAGGCCCTCACGCAGCAGGTTCACGCCGACGATGATGTCGTGGTCGCCCCGCCGAAACTCGGTCAGGATGCGAATGCGGTCGACGGTCTTGACGTCGCTGTGCAGGTAGCTGGCCCGGAAGCCGGCCTCGCGCAGGAACTCGTCCAGGTCCTCGGCCATCTTCTTGGTCAGCGTCGTGACGAGCGCCCGCCCGCCGGCGGCGACGCAGTCCTTGAGCCGGACCATCAGGTCGTCGACCTGCCCCAACTGCCCGTCGGCCTCGCTGGCCGGCAGCACGGTCACCCGCGGGTCGACCAGGCCGGTCGGCCGGATGACCTGCTCGACGATCCGCGACGAGACCTGCCGCTCGAAGTTCCCCGGCGTGGCCGAGACATAGACCGCCTGCGGTACCCGTGCCCGGAACTCGTCGAACTTGAGCGGCCGGTTGTCGGCCGCTGACGGCAGGCGGAAGCCGTACTGGATCAGGTTGCGCTTGCGCGCCGCATCGCCGTTGAACATGCCCTCAATCTGCGGCACGGTCACGTGCGACTCGTCGATGAAGCAGACCAAGTCGTCCGGGAAATACGACAGCAGGGTGTCCGGCGGTTCTCCCACCGCTCGACCGGACAGGTGGCGCGAGTAGTTCTCGATGCCGTTGCAGTAGCCGATCTCCTGCAGCATGGCCAGGTCGAAGTTGGTCCGCCGCTCCAGCCGCTCGGCCTCGAGCAGCTTTCCGGTCCGCTGGAACTCGGTCAGCCGTTCCTGCAGCTCGGCCCGAATCGCGGTCACGGCCCGCTCGCGCTCCGGCCCCGGCGTGATGAAGTGCTTGGCCGGAAAGATCCAAGCTTCGGGTTCGCGGCTCAGGCGCCGCCGACTGACCGGATCGATCAGGGTCAGCTCGCCGATCCGCCCGCCCTTCACGTCGACTCGCACCACATACTCCTCGGCCGCCGGCCGGATCTCGAACACGTCGCCCTGCACGCGGAACTCGCCGCGCTCCAGGTCCTCGCGGTTGCGCTGGTACTGCATCTGCACCAGCTGCCGCATGACCGCCGTCCGGTCGAACCCGTCGCCGACGCGCAGCCGCAGGTGAAGCTGCTCGTACGCCTTGGGCGCACCCAGGCCGTAGATGCAGGAAACGGACGAGACCACTATCACGTCCCGCCGGGTCAGGAGCGACTGGGTGGCCCGATGCCGCAGCCGGTCGATCTCCTCGTTGATGGTCGCCTCCTTCTCGATGTAGGTGTCCGAAGTCGGCAGGTAGGCTTCCGGCTGGTAGTAGTCGTAGTAAGAGACGAAATACTCGACCGCGTTCTCCGAAAACAGCGTCCGAAACTCGTTGCACAGCTGGGCGGCCAGGGTCTTGTTGTGGGCGATCACCAGCGCCGGACGGCCGAGCTCGCGGATGACGTTCGCCATGGTGAAGGTCTTGCCCGAGCCGGTGATGCCCAGGAGCGTCTGGTCGCGCTCGCCGGAACGCAAACCGGCCGCCAGAGCCTCGATGGCCTGCGGCTGGTCGCCTTGCGGCTGATATTTTGTGCTGAGCTTAAATTCCGTCATAAACAATTCCTACAAGCTTGGCCGGGTTCTCCAGCAGGCTCTGGACGAGATGCAATGTGTTCGGCTGGAGCGGTTTACGAAGTGAGGCGTATTCATTGGTACGTCGATCGAGCAAACCGCGAAGCCGGATGCAGTGCGCTCGACCTAGAGACTGTCCCTACAGATAAACAAAGTTCCCCGGAAGCTGGGCTTCTAGGGGGTACATGCATCCCGTTCACGCGACACGAGGTCCTTGGACGAGAACCAAACCAATATAGACCTAAAGGCATCCTCGGTCAATCCTCGAGCCGAAATAAAAGACCCCCCGAATCGAGCGATTCCGGGGGTCCAAGATAGCGTATACCTTTCCGGTCTGGTCTAGTCCAGACCGTGCTCCTTGAGGAGCTTTTGCCGCTGCGCGGCGACGGTCTTTTCGTCGAGACCGTGCTCCTCGAGAAGCATTCTTATTTTGTCCGCCTTCTCCGCCGCGGCCCGGCGGATATCGAGCTGCCGCTCGACCCATCGACGGATATTTCTGGCAACTTCCGCCTTCTTCGCCGCGGCCCGGCGGAGATCGAGCTGCCGCTCGACCCATCGAGGGACATTTCCGGCAACTTCCGCCGAAATTTCCATTCCGCGGAAGTACCTGACACCATCATCGATGGCGAGGTTTTTGCTGAAGGCGAACACTGCCAGGAAACCGCCCGGCCGGTTTTCATCCTTCACGATCCCCACCAACCGGTAGCGCATGCCGTCGGCCCCCGCAGGCAGCAGCCGCCGCCCATCGGGATATCCCGCATCCGCCCAATTGAGGATGCGAGCAACAGTTTGATCTACCGGAATACGATTATCCCAGTAGTCAAAAACCACCTCCCCGAATTGAGAGAGTTCTTCCGCCTCTCCCACTCCGGTCCACATCCCACCGACACGTACTTCGTGTCGTTCAATGAGATCTTCATATCTCAAATTCATCTCTCCTCCTTGTCCTTCCCGCCACAAAAATGTGACCGAACAACATAGCAAAAAAAGACAGATCTGTCAATGCCCGATCTATGCGGACAGACGAAATCGACCGACAAAAAAGCACCGGCCGAGTTCGGCGGGTGCGATATGGAGAGCGATGTTTACTGATCCCGGCCCGGACTAGGCCAGGCCGTGTTCCCGAAAGAGCCTACCGCGATCGGCTTCCACCGTCGCCGGATCCAAACCGGCCGCAGCCAACGCCTCAACCCGCTTCCGAGCCACGGACAGATCGTCCATCTCAAATTTGGCTAGAAGCTTCTGACGCCGCAATTCCATGTCCAGCTCTGCCGGAATGGCGGCGGTTTGCTGCTCAACCCAACGCCGAATATTGCGAAACTTTTGCTGCCGATCCCTGTCGATGATGACGGCGAAGAGACAAGCCTTGATCCGTGGGGATTCTGCCGGCCCGAGCCGGTCAATTATCAGATATTCCTGAAACACGACCAGATGCCAAGGTAAGTCGTCCTGGCCTTCATCGGAGATCAGCTCCACAACGCCCACGAACCTAGGAAAGTTAAACTCCGCATCGTACAGCCCTAGGTGGGATCGACCACCCAGGATATTGACTAGCTCAGCATCTATCGGCAGAACCTGACGGCTGCAGTCGATGACCGGACGACCGAAGTCAGCCAGCACAGCACCTTCCAAAGGTTTTGTCTCTCCCTGCCATTCCCCTTTTCCCGGTCCATAGAACTCCACCTGCTTCGACATTCTTCCTCCTAATCCATCGACACAACGACGGAAGAAAAATTAAACCAAAAAACCGGAATTCAGTCAAGAGTTCCGGTTCTGCACCGTGGATTCCCGCCTTCGCGGGAATGACAGATGAAACAACGGATTCCCGCCTTCGCCTGTCCTCGGTGATTACCGGGGCGGAAATGACACTAAACATCTCCCCCACAAGTATCCTTCAGGTGGGATGAAATGTGCCGTTCTGGAACGAACCGCGACGCGAGGCGTACTGAAAATGTACGGCGAGTTAACGGTTCGTGAAGAGCGGTGCAGTTAGCTCACCTGAAGGATGCTAACTAAATCTCGTAGGTCTGTTCCGGAGCGGCGACCGTAACTTCCTCCGCCAATTGCTTCTCCCGAATCGCCGTGGCCAAAGATTCAGCCGCTTCCGGCTCACCATGGTTCAGGAAAACCTTCCCCGAAGCCACACCACCGGACGAGCCCAGCCAGCGCAGCAGCTTGTCCCGGTCGGCATGAGCCGAGAAGGCCTCAATCTGGTTGACCTTGGCCCGGACATGAACCGTCTGTCCGTCGATCACGATCGACTCGGACCGCTCGACGATCCGCCGGCCGAGCGTCCCCTGCCCCTGGAATCCGATCACGAGCAGGGTGTTCGCCGGATCGCCCAGGTAGCGGGCCAGATGGCGGACGATGCGCCCGCCGCTCATCATGCCGCTGCCGGCGATGATCACCTTGGGCGGACGGACGCGGTCGATGCCCAGCGACTCCCGGTAGCCGTGCATTATCCTGAGTCCGGGAAAGCGGAAGAAGTCGTCGCCGGACTGCCGCAGCATCTTGGCCTCCGTGTCGTAGCATTCGGAATGCTTCCGATAGATCGGCAGCAGCCCGGTCGCCAACGGACTGTCCAGGAAGATCGGCACCCGCGGCAGCGAACCGCCTTCGACCAGCCCGTTCAGCTCGTACAGTATCTCCTGGGTCCGCTCGAGCGAGAACGCGGGAATCATCAGCACCGCCCGCCCGGCGACCGTCTCGGCCACGGCCTGACGCAGCACCTCCCGCCGGTCGGACTCGTCGCCCTCGTGGTTCCGGTCGCCGTAGGTCGACTCCATGATGACCGCATCGGCCCGTCCGATCGGCTCGGTGTCCCGCAGTATCGGCACGTTGTCGTTGCCGATGTCGCCCGATCCGACCAGCGTCAGCCCGTCCGCCTGCAGCTCGACGAAAGACGACCCGAGGACATGGCCGGCCTCACGGAACCGGACGTCGACGCCCGGAGCGACCCGGACGGTCTCGCCGTAGCCCACGCCGCGGATCCGGCCGAACGTCTCGTCGATATCCGCCGACACGAACAGCGGCTCCGCTCCGGCCGCCGCGTCCTCGTCGCGCACCTTGGCCTCGTCCTCCCACATGAGGCGCGAGATCTCCCTGGTCGGCGCGGTCGAGAAGACCGGCCCGCCGTAGCCGTCCCTGACCAGCCGCGGCAGCAGGCCGATATGGTCGAGATGGGCGTGGGTCACCACGACCGCATCGAGCGACTTCGGATCGAACGGCCACGCCGCGCGATTGCGCCGGTCGGAACCCTCGCCTTGAATCAGGCCGCAGTCGAGCAGGATCCGCCGGCCGGCCGCCTCGATCAGCGTCTTGGAGCCGGTCACCTCACCGGCCGCCCCGTGAAAAGTAAGTTTCATTTTCCTAGACGGTTATTCCTTTAACATCTAGTGCCACCTAAAAAGTTCGGCCGACGAGCAGGCATCAGCTTGGATGAAGTTTGCCTGTCTGGAACGAATTGCGACACGAGTCGTACTGAGTGGGTACGACGAGTTAGCAATTCGTGAAGACGGGTAAAATTCGCCAAGCTGAGGTCTGCCCACCCAGAGACTGCCCTACCACCGAATGCCGTGGCCTAGGAAGCGAAGTAATTCGTGTCTAATCCCGTTATTCCGACAGATGTCCTGGTAGACGTAGAAGCTGCGGCGCGGCGTCCGCTGCTGGGTCTTGAAGTCGACCGCCACCAGGCCGAACCGCCCGTCGTAGCCCTTCTCCCACTCGAAGTTGTCGAGCAGCGACCAGTGGAAATAGCCGCGCACGTCCACGCCGGCCTTGATGGCGTGGTAGACCTCCTTGACCATGCCGACCAGCGCCCGCGGCCGCTTGCCGTCGTCGGCGCTGGCGATGCCGTTCTCGGTCACGTAGATCGGCAGGCCGTACCGGCTCATCGACATCAGCGCGTCGAACATCCCGTCCGGATTGATCTCCCAGCCCAAGTCGCTGACCTCGCGGTTCTCGGTGTGGACCTCATGGAAGAAAGACGAGACCTTGGTTGGCCGGTACCTGATGCGGTAGTGAAAGTAGTAGTTGACGCCGATGAAGTCGTGCCTCTTCCTGGTCCAGATGAAGAACTGATGGTTGAACAGCCGGTCGGCGAGACGAATGAACAGGCTGTCGACCTCCGAATAGCGGCGGTACGGCTCGTAGGTCACGACGTTCTTGGCGATGCCGACCCTGGCCCGGTATCCGTCGGAGTCCAGCCGGCGGTGCAGCGTGACATAGGCCGCCCGATGGGCATGGGCCAGCCGCATGAACACCCGCACCAGCCGCCAGACGCTCCGCCGTCCCGGCGGCCAGGCACCGGTTCCGTAGGACTGGCCCAAATAGACGATCGGCTCGTTGATGGTGATCCACAGGTCAACCAGGTCTCCCAGCTCGGCCGCCATCCGGTCCGCATAGCGGGCGAACTTGGACACGGCATCCCGCGATTCCCAGCCGCCGCGTTCGGCGAACCACTGCGGCAGGGTAAAGTGCCACAGGGTGACCATGACGGTCACCCCCCTCTTGCGCAGTGCCTCCAGCACGCGACGGTAGTGCAGGATCTCATCCTGGTCGAACTGGCCGTCGGACGTCTCGACCCGCGACCACTCGATCGACAGGCGGTGCGCGTTGTTTCCCAGCTCGGCCGCCAGATCGAGATCCTCCTCGTAGCGGTTGTACTGGTCGCAGGCCTGACCGGAAACCTGACCGTCCGTCACGTGTCCCGCCTTTTCCCAGAGATACCAGTCGTTGGCGACGTTGCCGCCCTCAACCTGATGGGAAGATGTGGCCGTACCCCACAAAAAGCCTTCCGGAAACTTCCTGGTCTCGTGGATGTGCGGCCTGGCCGCCGGCAGCTCGAAGAGATGGTTGGCCTCGGCCGACCCCGGATCGACCATGCCATCGCCATCTTTCGGGAGTTTTTTCTCGCGGTCTGTCATGACGGGGTCTACATTCACATCAACGGCTCGTTCTCCTCTTCCAAATCCTCGCCCTCGTAGGGATCCTCGTCCTCGACCGAGGAAGAACCGACCTCTTCGGAACCCGTATCGTCCAACACGTCGTCGACCGACGGCATCGAAATCTCGCACCAGCGGTCGAAACCGCCGGACAGGAACTCGACCTGGCTGTAGCCCAGCCCGGTCAGGTCCTCATGGATGGACTGAATCTCCGACTCCAGGGTCGGACCGACGACCACGATCACCCGATGGGTCTTGTCCGGCACCACGCTCTGGATGTTGGACACCAGCTCGCGCCGCGGAATGTTCTTCGATCCCTCGATATGGCCGGCGTCGTACTCCAACGGGTCGCGCAGGTCCACGACCAGGTGCATGTTGCCCTCCGGCTCCGACTTTATCTTCTGAAGATGCTCGCAGGTTATGTGCGGAATAGAGTCTTTTTCCATATAGAAAGTGGTTAAGCGGGCTTAAGCTTAGCACAGACCGAAAAAACCGGCCGGCCGCCGACAGGCGATATCCACAGCGAAAAATCAGGCGCGCTGGACCGGACCATGCAACCGGATACGACGGCGCAGCAGCCACTTGTAGCCCTCGACGGCGAACAGCACCGAGCTCGAGACGACGACGATGGCCACCCACTCCGCCAGGCCGAGCGGAACGGTACGGAAGATCCGCTGGAGAGGCGGCAGGTAAAGAACAGCCATTTGCATCAACAACGACACGATCACCGACCAGACCACGTAGCCGTTTGACAGGAACCCCAGCCGAAAAATCGACGTCCTGGCCGACCGCATGTTGAATACATTCCACAGCTGGAACACGGCCATCGCCGTAAAGGCTACCGTCCGCGCATAGTCCAGCCCGTCGAACCTAAGCGCCCACACGAACAGCCCCAGCGTTCCGCCGCACATCAGGACAGAGGTGACGACCGTCAGGACCAGAATCCGGCGCGACAGCAACGGCTCGTTTCGGCGGATCGGCGGCCGATCCAGCACGCCGTCGGTCCGACGTTCGGTGGCCAAGGCCGGTGCGGGCAAGCCGTCGGTGACCAAATTCATCCATAGTATCTGTGCCGGCAGGAGCGGCAGCGGCAAATGCAGCGCCAGTCCGACCAGGACGGTCACCACCTCACCGACGTTGGTCATGAAAAGGTAGGCCACAGTCTGCTTGACGTTGCGGAAAATGATCCGCCCCTCCTCGATGGCGCCGACGATCGAGACGAAATTGTCGTCGGCCAGCACCATGTCCGACACCTCCTTGGACACGTCGGTTCCACTGATGCCCATGGCGACGCCGATCGAGGCGCGCTTCAGGGCCGGAGCATCGTTGACCCCGTCGCCGGTCATGGCCACGACATGTCCGGCCGACTCCAGCCGGTCGACAATGCGCAGCTTGGTCTCCGGCGAGACGCGGGCGAAAACCCTCGCGCCGACCAGCAGCCGGTCGAATTCGTCGTTGGTCAGTCCGACCAGTTCCCGATCCTCGAACACGCCCAAGTCGTCGCCGTCGAGGATTCCGACCTGGTGGGCCACGGCCACGGCCGTCGCCCGATGGTCTCCGGTCACCATCATCACCCGCACGCCGGCCCGCCGACATCTGGCGACCGAATCGGCCGCACCGGCCCGCGGCGGATCAACCATGCCGACCAGGCCCAAGAGCTCCAGCCTGGACACGTTGGAGTCGGACAGCACCTCCATGCCCTTCGGCGCCGGACGGCTGGCCACGGCCAGGACACGCATGGCCTGTTCCCCCATCCGGTTCACGGCCTCGCTCAGCCCGGCCTCGGAACCAGACAGTGTCCGCGGGCCGCCGTCCCTGGCGACGGACGTACTGCGCGCATGCAGCGTCTCGAAGGCACCGACCGCCAGAATCAGCCTTTCGGTCCGACCGTCGGACATTTGATGTTCGACCAGTCGGGCCTGATAGCGCCGGGACGAACTGAACGGAATCTCGTCCAGCAGCCGATACTCCTCTAGGAGTTCTGTCTTGTCGAACCCGGCCTTGGCTCCCAGGACGACCAGTGCGCCTTCCGTCGGATCGCCGACCACGTCCGGTCGGTCATCCTGCAGGACCAACGTCGCCCGATTGCAGACAACGGCCGCCTTCAGCAGCCGGTCCAGAGTCGGCAGTTCGGCCGGCCTGACCCGGATTCCGTCGTGCGTGAACAGGCCCCTCGTCTGCCAGCCCTCGCCGGTCACCGACCATTCCCGCCCGTCGGCGAACATCGCCCGAACGGTCATCTTGTTCTCGGTCAGCGTTCCGGTCTTGTCGGTGCAGATGACGTCGGCCACACCCAGGGTCTCGACCGACGGAATGTGACGGATGATGGCGTTCCGTTTGGCCATCCGTCGCACGCCGATCGCCAGCACCCCAGCCAGCACGGCCGGCAGACCTTCCGGAACTATCGACACGACCATCGCCACGGAAAAGAAAAACATGTCCAGGAGAGCAATGCCGTCTGTCATCCCGAAAACAAACACTACCGCCGCCAAGCCGACCGCCGCCAAGCCCAAGGTCTGACCGAACCGGTCTATCCGCTGTTCAAGCGGTGCCGGCTCGTCCTCGATCACCGCCAGCGAGACGGCGATGTTGCCGAAGGCGGTCCCCGATCCGGTCGCCGTCACCACTCCGCGTCCGGTTCCGGCCACGACCGACGTGCCCATCCAGACCATGTTCGTCATGTCGGAACGGCCGACACCGGCGGCGACCGCATCAATATCCTTGCTGACGGAACTCGACTCGCCGGTCAATGCCGACTCGTCGGTCCTCAGGTCACGTGCCAGAACCAGCCGACAGTCGGCCGGCACGTGATCGCCTTCCTGCAGCAGGAGCACGTCGCCCGGCACCACCTCAACCGAACGAATTCGGCAAACGATTCCATCACGCAGTACCGTCGTCTCCGAGACGACCATGGACTGCAGTCGTTCGATCGCCTCCTCGGCCTTACGTTCCTGCCAAAATCCGAAAACCGGTCCGAGCAAGGCGGCCAACATGATCCCGTAAGCATCATTTCTATGACCGGTAAAGAACGAGATAGCCGCCGCCGCGAACAGCATATAGGTCAGACGGCTGTTGAACTGACCAAGGAATAGCAACAGCGGTCCGCGCTTCTTCGGCTTGGCCAGTTCGTTCGGCCCGTGTTCGGACAGCCTGACCGCCGCCTCCTCAGCACTCAAGCCCTGACTGACGTCGGTCCGCAGCAGGGCGACCGTCTCGCCGGCCGAACGGACCTGCGGATCTGCGATTGTCGTTCGTGCGGTCGAATCCATGGTCGTCAAGTCAACAGCGAGACCGTATAGATAATGTAGATAGCGACAAAAACCAGCCCTTGCCACCGCTCTAGAACCCGTCGGCGTCCCAGAAACATGAAGCCGAACAGCAGGACAGTCAGCAGTATCGCCACCCCGACGTCGAAGAACGAGCCGTCCGCGAACGACAGCGGCTGAATGGTGGCGCTGACGCCCAGGACCAGAAAGACGTTAAGGATGTTCGACCCGACGATGTTGCCGACCGACAGGTCAGGCTGCTTGCGGTAGGCCGCCACGAGCGAAGTCACCAGCTCGGGCAGCGAGGTGCCGATGGCCACGACCGTCAGCCCGATCACCCGCTCCGACAGTCCGACGAACTGGGCGACCATCACCGCCGCGTCGACCGCCAGCTTTCCGCCGCCGACCAAGAGTCCCATACCCAAGATGACGTACATGACCAGCCGCCAAGACTTTTCCTTCGACGTGTCAACGATCGGCGATTCGCCGCTCCTCGCCAGGCCGAATATGTAATAGAGAAAGATGACCGCGAACGCCAGCAGCACCAACCCGTCCCCGTGCCCAAGCAGGTTCTGGGCATGGCCGCCGAGAGCCACGTCACTCGCCAGCACCGCTACCAAAACTATGGCCATCAGGGCAAACGGAATCTCCTTCCAGACCGTCGACCGCTGCACGTGCAGCGGATAGAGCGCCGCCGACAGGCCGAGGATCAGGGCGATGTTTACGATGTTGCTGCCGAGGATGTTGCCGACGGCGATGTCGGACACGCCGGTCATGGCCGAATAGACGTTGACCACCAGTTCCGGCATCGACGTGCCCAAGGCAACGACAGTCAGTCCGACCACCAAGGTCGAAATTCCGAGCCGACCAGCCAGGATCGAGGCCCCATGCACCAGCAGGTCGGCGCCCTTCACCAACAGGACGAATCCGATCAGAAGCAATAAGAGATGAAAGGCCAGTTCCATGAGGTTTTATTTACGGGAAGATTTAGCCGTCGAGTCGGCCGATAGGCAAAAGCCGCCGATCGCCAACACTAACTTGCAGCGAAAAGGCGTAACTAACGGACCGCCGGACCGCCCGGGGGCACGATCCGATCCGAACCTGCGGCCGGGCTGTTGGTCCCCTTCGGCTTACTGAAGACGAAGATGTAGAGCAGCTCGAGCACGATGGTGTTGGTCAGCAGCAGGGCAATGAACCAGCCCTTCGAGCCGTTTCGCGCCGCCTTCCACAGGGCCACGCCGTTGATGGCGATGATGGCGACGAACAGCGCCACGATGAACAGGTAGAAACCGAAAACGAACCACTGCTGCATCGATCCCGCTCCGACGTTATCGAAAATGGAAGATGACATAACGGATAAGTTTTGCACCGCTGAAACGGGCTCGTCTACGGAATAGACAGACCCGTCTATAAAATTATTTGGGATGAAGTCGGCCATAGGATAAGAACCGATCAAATTTTAATCCTGATTCCACGCAAAGACGTCCAAACTGGACGTAATTCTACAATTTTTCGGGCAAACTTTCTATTCGGAAACAAATTGATTGCCCGACCGGACGTCCGCATCAGATGCGACGACCAGGCGATAGGGCCTGCCGGCCCACTCGCCGGCATAGTCCACGCCGACGCGCGGCAGCCGCCGCACCAGACGGTCCGGCACTGTCTCCCCCGCCTCCAGCCATAGTCCGGTCCGGGAGGCGGCCGACCGGTCGTTGAATCGCCGATCCACCCCCAATGCCTTGGTCAGCTTGGCCGGCCCGTCATGTCCGACGACACCGCGAATCAGCACCGCCGCCGGATAGCCGACCGGACCAGTGACCACGTTCAGCATCCAGTGCAGGCCATAACATAGGTAGACGTACCAGTGTCCGGGTGGACCGAACATCGGCGCGTTGCGTTCGGTGCGCCCGCGGCTGGCGTGCGAGGCCCGATCGTCCGGACCGTCGTAGGCCTCGACTTCGGTTATCTGGTACCGCTCAACCCGCCCTGGTGCGCGGCGAACGCACAACTGTACACCCAAAAGATCCCGCGCCACCTCTAGGGTCGGTCGATCGAAAAATTCTGGCTTTAGAATCTGACGGGTCAGACGAAACGGATTATCTCGTTAATGCGCCATCATCTTAGCCCAACCGACAAAATGATGTCTCCTGCTCCGACCAGTATCTGGCGAGTTCTGGGCAGGATGCAGTGTAGCCACTTGGACTGAGTGACGAAGCGAGCCATACTGGAAACGTACGGCGAGCTAGGAACGAAGGAAAGTGGGTGCAATGCGCCGGCCCAGGACTCGCATTGAACAGAAACCGCCCGAGTCAAGGTAAGACATCGGGCGGCTATATTGTTTTCAGGCGCGGGGGTTCCTCCTCTCTTCCCCAGTTTCCTGAATTGAAAATTGTTACATGGGCGAGGCGGGGGCGAGCGCCCACCACATCGCCACGATGAAAGCCCCGAACCCGGCCAGCCAGGCCAGATTCTTGAAGACCTCCCAGCCGAATTGGGCCCAGGTCATCGACCTCTCATTCATACTCTCCTCCTCTTCCTTAAACGAACTGCCCTAAAACCTACCATAAAAACCGCATTCTGTCAACCCTGACGGACCAAAAAGAAAGCGGCCCCAAACGGAGCCGCCAGACAGAAACCGGACCTCAATGCCTGTTTTTTACCCGAAACAGGGCCAGCAGCAGAGCGCACGTGATCAGCAGAATCCCCTGCACGGTCCAGGTCACGGAGATCAGTGGCTCGCCGTTCGGCAAGTGCCTGGTCAGCAGCCAGGTCAGGCCGAGCACGATCGAAAACCCACCGCGTTCGATGAACGACTGCAGTGAACCGTAGGTCGCGCGGAAGGAGCTGGCGACACGCCGCTGGACGAAGGTCGACAGCAGCGGCCGAAAGGCCCCTCGACCGACCTCATGCAGGAGGGCGAACGTGAGCGGCCAGACCAGTCCGGGCAGGTGAGGCGTGACCACCAGCCCGAGACCGGCCGCGAGCAGCGCCGCCACCACCAGGGACGCCTCGTGACCGGCGCAGGTCACCCAGCGACGAACCGCGTATGACCCGAGAATGGTGCCGCCGTAGATCACCAGCCAGACGTATGACAGTCCGTACTCGCCGCTCCGGGCGGCGAAGAACGGCGCCCAGTAGTGGTTGAACGAGCAGACCAGTCCGGAGACCGCGGCGGCGGCCCCGGCCCAGACCAGGCTCCGGCTGTGCCTAATGGCGTTCAGGCTGTCCTTGAGTGCGGTCAGTTCGCTGGTGCGATGCAGCGGCTCTCCGCGACCGTCCATGAACAGTCGGGCGACGACGAAGGCCGCCAGCTGGAATCCGCCGCCGATCCAGAAGCCCAGGCGCGGGTCAATGGTCCCGATGATCCCCCCGACCACGCCGCCCAGCAGACAGCCGAACGATACGGCCATGGCCCCGCTGGCCAAGGCCCGTCGCAATCGCCGCCCATCACCGGTCTCGCCCAGGGCATCGGTCACCCAGGCCTCGAGAGCGCCGGAAATGAATGACATCGCCACGCCGGCCATGACCTCGCAGACCAGGGCCCACCAGAAGCCGTTCACGAAACCATAGGCCAGATGAAAAACGGCGCACATGAACGAACCGATCCAGACCGACCAGGCCCGGCTCCGACCGTCGGCGAGCATGCCGGTCGGCAGCTCCATGATCACGATGACCAGAAAGAAGACGACGTTGATCAGCGCCACCTGCGGCATGGTCAACCCCACGCTCAAGACGAGCAAGGCATAGTTGGGCGCGAAGAAACCAATGCCCAGTCCGGTCAGCAGGCTGTAAAGAACGAACACTTTCTCCGGTTTCATCCAGACTCCTCCTCGAAACAAAAGGACCCAGGGCTTCCCGGGTCCATACCGCATCCGACTGATGTCTCTACCTAGTGTCTTTTAGACGCGGAGAAGAGACCGTCAGATGCCCTGTGGACCGGGAAAGCAAAGGCCGCCGGCAGGATGCCGACGTACTGCTTATCGGTGAAATTGGTCCACATGTGTCTATTCATACTTTTTGAGGCTAGCACCAAAATCCGACCCCTGTCAAGGCTGGCGGACGGACTCAGGTCGAGACCAAAACAAAACGGACCCGCCCCGGCAGGTCCGCTGTACGTCACGATGAACGGCCTATTCTACTTGTTCCTCACCGGCCGTCACATCCGCCTCGCCCGTTCCGTCGGCCCCATCCGCCTCGTCGACCGAGTCGTCCGACTCTTCCGACCGCAGCTCCTGCAGCCGGGCCTTGAAGTCAGCACTGACCTGCTCGACCTGAACCTTAAACTCGACCCAGGCGGCCCGGAAGGCCTCATTGCGCTCCTCGACCAGCTGCTGAACCTCGTCGTTCAGCGACCGAATCTCCCGCCAGTCGGAAATGAACTGGTCATGCGCTGCCTTGACCGCGTCGTTGAGGCTCTGACGGACCTGCACCCCGTCCTGACCGGCGGCACAATCCGCCTTGGCCGCGTCGACCGCCGCCGTAACCGCGCTGCGCAGCTCCGCCACTGCGGCGTCCGATGCCTCGCGCCTCTCGGCGATCGCCTGATCCAGAGAATCCGTGTAGGCCTCGATCGCCGCGTCGACCGCTGCCTGACGATCGGCCAACGCCGCCTCTACCCCGTCCCGAAACTCCATCACCGCCTCGGCCAGATCTTCATTGTCTCCGGCCCGCTCCAGCATCATCTCGAAACGACGTTCGTGCCGCTGCCCCTGTTCCGACCGGGCCTGGGCCAGTCCGGTTTCGCGTCCGGCCCTATACGCGTCGAGGCGCCCGTTCCGTTGGGTCCGGCGTTCGGCAAAACGTTCTGCCTGCTCCACCGTCCGGGACAGCATGCGCACGCCGACAGCGTCGATGTTGGAGCAAATCCCGACCTGGAGCGCACGGGCCTCGCGAACCGGCGCCTGCCCGGCCGTCCCGTTCGCCGCATTCTCGGCCCGGGCCGCCGAACCAGTCGCCGGAATCAGCAGCTGGGCCACCATCGCGCCTGCCGTCAGCAGGCCAAACGTCTTATTCCGCATAGTAGTCAACGTTAAAGATGTCGCTGTCCGCCTCGCCACCGGTCTCCGCATCGACCAGGTCGCTGCCGTCCCCGACGGCCGAGACGCTCTCGGCGTACTCGCCGACCATGGTCTCGACCAGCGCGTCGGCCTGCACGTCAAGCCCTTCCGAACCGGTGATGGCCGGCTGAGTCGACGGCGCGCCGCCCGAAACCTCTACCTGGTCCTCTACTTCCGGCACGACCTGAGGCTCCACTCCGCCCGACAGCTGCAGCCAGGCGATCAGCCCGACCACGGCCACGATCAGCACCGGCACGACGATTTTCCACTTGCCCATAGCGGTTTCTCCGTTAAGTCAGTTCGACAAAAATTCTTAGTCGCTATCTCTTCGGCGCGCGCTGTCCCTCGAGCGGATACAGCTCGGCGGCCCAGTCCTTGAGTCCGCCGCGGAAGTCGAGCACGTCGCTGAAGCCGGCCTGCATCAGGACTTCGGCCTGCCGCGTCGAGACGTCGTCCTTGAAGTTCGCGCCGTACAGTACGACCTTCCGCCCGCGGTCGCCGCCGGCCAGCCCCTCCACCCGGGACATGAAGTCGTCGTCCGGAGGAACCGACGCCGCCTGCGGCAGATGCAGGCTGTCGTACGACTTTTCCCCCAGCAGGTCGATCAGGACCAGTTCGGTTCCGCCGTCCAGCAGTTTCTTCAGTTCCTCGCTGCTTATTTCCCTTACGGTCATAGTTCGCGATTAGTCGAAAAGTCTTAGGCCATTTCCGGCACCTTGAGCTGCGACAGGACAGTCCGGTTGTCGCCGTCGAGTCCGAGCACGATCCGGCGGAACGGCGCCGTCTCGTCCAGCTCGAGGGTGACGTACTCGCTCTTGCCCGGGGTGACGTACCAGAATTCCTTGCCCTCCCTGGTCCAGAAGGTGCCGGCCTTGATCACTCCGGGGATGTGCGTTCCCGGCACGCGGACCTCCAGCAGGCGCGGCTCCGGCACGCCCTCGGTCATCCCGCGAACGCTGCCGAGCGGCACGGAGAGGGTCCGCCGGCAGCAGCACAGCTTCTCGCCGACCGACAGCTCAAGGTTCAGCTGGTCGTCTTCGATGCTTATCTTCATAGTTGGACTCGCCTTACGTGTTCTAAGAGCGGAACCGGGAGGCCGGAACCGCGACAAGCCTCGTCTCGAGGTTAGCACAAAGGCCGGAATCTTTCCCGCCGCCGAATTCCGGCTCACTTCAGGTGCGTCTCGACCAGCCCGACGAACCCGTCCGGAGTAAGCGCCTGCTTGGGCAGGTAGTCGTCCGCTCCGAGCTCGCGGGCCCGGCGGATGTCGCTCTCCTCGCCCAGGGCGCTGACCATGATCACCGGCAGGTCGCGATACTCGCGGTCGCTGCGCAGCTCCTCGAGCAGCCCGTAGCCGTCGAGCAGGCCTTCCTTCTCCGGCATCATCACGTCGAGCATCACCACGTCTGGACGGAACTCGCGGACCAGGCGCAGGCCGTCCGAGGCGTTAAGCGCATGACTAACCTCGTAGCCCCTCGCCTCCAGTATGTCACGGTAGAGATTGCCGTAGAACGGATCGTCGTCCACGGTCAGGACCTTGGCCTTCTTGGTCATAGGAAAATGTTTCTTGTCTTGTTTCGATGGCCCAATTGTAGCCGGAAAGACGGCCGGACGGAAATGGCCGCGGGCTGTGACCGAGACAAGACAAAACCGCCCGCCGGCTCTGGCCTGACGGACGGTCTGAATTCGACGAGAACTCTACGGCTGGTTCTTCTTGAGCATGCCGCCCACGGCCTCGAACGCCCGCAGCACCTCGATCGGAACGGCGAAGATGACCGTGTTCGACTGGTCGGACGAGAGATCGTTGAGCGTGCTGAGGGTCCTGAGATGGAGCGCCCCCGGACTGCTGGCCAGCTTGTTGGCCGCCTCGGATAGGTTGTTGGCCGCCTCGACCTCGCCTTGGGCCTTGATGATGACCGACCGGCGTTCGCGCTCCGCCTCGGCCTGCTTGCCGATCACGCGCTTCATGTCCTCGGGCAGGGTAACGTCCTTCAGCTCGACGTTGTTGACCCGGATGCCCCACGGGTCGGTCAGATGGTCGACGATCTCCTTGATGCGGGCGCTGGCCGCCTCGCGCTTGGACAGCAGCTCGTCGAGCTCCATCTCGCCGACGACGTTGCGCATGGTGGTCTGGGCCAGCTGCGACACGGCGTAGCGGAAGTCCTCGACCTCGATCACGGCCTTGGCCGCGTCCGAGACCTGGTAGTAGATCACGGCATTGATCTGGGTCGAGATGTTGTCCCGGGTGATCGCCTCCTGGTGCGGCACGTCGACCGCCTTCACCCGGATGTCGACCTTGTACATCTGCTCGAAGATCGGCAGCACCAGGCGCCAGCCCGGCTCACGCATACCGACGTACTTGCCCAGCCGGAACTTAACGCCGCGCTGGTACTGATTGATCTGCCGGATGGAGATCAGCACGACGAAGACGACGGCGACCACCAGCCAAGTTAGCCAACTCATAGTTTGGGGGTTAGGCGAACGAATTGTTTCGCCTGAACCATAGCCAACTTATGGCTATTCGGTCAATGCTGTCCGGCCTTTCCTCGGTAACTATGGGCAGTCCGGGAGCGACGACAAGAAACTAAAAACGGCCTGAAACCACGAACGGCCGGTAAATAAAGAGCACCCCCTCCGAAGAGGGGGTACGAAGTGAGCGGGCCGATCCGACGCTAGTCGTCGGACTCGGGCGAATTGTCGTCCTCGGGCGACAGGGTCTGATCCGAGGGCAAACCATTGGGCGGGGAGGCCGGACGGAAAGTCGAACCCGAGACCGCCTTTTGGACCTCCCCCTTGGTGGAGAAGCTCGGGCCGTTCATGACAGTCGGAGTTCGTGACTCCATCGAGACCACGTTCGACCTCTGCTGCTGGCCAGAGGGGGGACGACCCTCCTCAGAGTCGGTGTCGGCGGCGGCGAACTCGCTGGGGATCAGCGGCTCGTTGAGACCGTCGTCACCTGACCGGCTGCCCCAATCGGCTTCGCGGTAAGAAGGAGAGCGCTGAAGGCTCATCCCTTCTTCCTCCAACGTCTTGTCCACGTGATGGTCCAGCTCGGTGGCCGGGTCATCGAGCTCACCGGCGGCATCATTAGGGGGGCACCAGTCCGACGCGCCCTCTTCACCGTCTGCGTCTTCGACGATGTCGTTGACCGCCTCACCAGCGGCGGGGAAACCCCTCAGGCTGCCATCCTGCCGGACCGAAAGACTCTCGGGATCCGGATACACCGGCATCTGGGCCTGCACCGAAACCGGCACCTGCAGGTATCCGGCCTTCGTGGTACCGGGATCGTCTCCCAGGTCAGTGGAAGCCTCGACCTCGACGAACCCGTCCGCGTCCGGATGTTTGACGAACATCACCCGACTCCCCATCCCCGGCATTTCGAAGCCCGGCTGCCGCTCGATCCGAGTCGGCGGGATATTCCCAACTCCCTGAGACAACGACCGGGGGGGTGCATCACCCCCGCCCCCGTCGGCTTGCCAATCCAGCCGATCGTCGTCGATTTCGTCATTGCTGACGACCTCGAACTGCCCCTCCCGCCGCTCAACGCTACGGAAGTGAATCGCGGCCACCACTGCCGTCACGAACGCGACGGCCAGACCCAACAGAAAAAAAAGGTCCATCTCTCTTCCTCTCTTGGCCGCCTTTATCGGCCTTCCGTCCACTGTTTCCGACAGTAGAGGACAAGCGAACTTAACAAAAAATGGCCTGAGTGTCAAGCCGTCTGTAAGAGACAGGACTGGTCTGGACCGAATTTAAGCTAAACAGGCCCAAAACCGCTCAACCAATCAGGTCGTCTGGCAGCCAGATCGGCTACCGACCAATCGACTCGTCGTCCGAACCGGCATCGACGACAGCCGCCGCCGAAGGCTGTTCGCTCCGTCCGCCGCAGTACCCGGTCATGAACCCAATGATGTAGAACACCAGAGCGACCAGATACAGCAGCCAA
>JBDRRB010000065.1:0-7923 GCA_043825985.1 bacterium
CTCTCGGCAGCTGTACCGCGGCACCGAGGTCTGCACCGACATTCCGTCCGGGCGCTGGCGTTCGTTCGGCGGGCGCCGGCGGGCTTATGTCGTCGATGGTGTGCCGCACTACCTGCTGGGCAGCGAGTCGCCGACGCGTCCGCTGACGCTCGACGAGTACCAGCGGCGGGCGGTCTGGCGTCTGAGGGAGATCGCCTCTCGCGGCCGCCTGCCGATCCTGGCCGGAGGCACCGGGCTGTACGTCCGGGCGGTCGTCGGCAACTTTTCCGGGCCGAGGGTGGCTCCGGACCAGAAGTTCAGGTCAGGATTGGATGGGGTCAGCACGACCGAGCTGTTTCGTCGTCTGCAGCGCATCGACCCGGACTACGCCGAACGCATCGGGGCGGGAAACCGTCGCTACATCGTGCGGGCGCTCGAGGTGCAGCGGGCGACCGGCCGGCCGTTCTCCGAGCAGCAGGGTCGGGGGGAGCCGCAGTTCGACTGGCTGGAGCTGGGCGTCGACCGGCCGCGCGAGGAGCTTTACCGGCGCATCGACGAGCGGGTGGACTGGATGTTCGGGCACGGGCTGCTGCCGGAGTCCGGACGGATATTCTCCCGCTACGGGGCGTCGGCCCGCATCTCGACCTCCTTGGGGTATGCCCAGCTGGTCGGCTATTTTTCCGGCCAGTACGGGCTGGAGGAGGCCCAGAGAAGGATTAAGCGGGATACCCGGCACTATGCCCGCCGGCAGCTGACCTGGCTGCGCCGGGATCGAAACATCAGGTGGGTCTCCGGTCTGGCGGAAGCCAGGAAGATCGTCCACAAGTTCATTGGCTAAGTAGTTTTTTGGCTTAATACGGTCATTTTTTCGTGTAATTGACTAACCTGGATTTCGGTTTCAATTCGTAATCGGCCCAAAATGCTGGCCTTTTGCTGGCCAAAATGCTCAGAATCTGCTATTCTAAAGGCAGATTTTATTCTCTAACGAGAAACCTATGGCCGAAGAAGTCATCGGCTACTGCGTCAAGTGCAAGGCCAAGCAGCCTATGAAGGACGCAGTGAAAGTCGAAATGCCCGCCAAGGGAGGCGGCACGCGCCCGGCAATGAAGGGCACCTGCCCGGCCTGCGGCACCGGCATGTTCAAGATCCTGCCCAAGAGCGAGGCTTAGTTGGCGTAATCGCCGGCAGAGAAAAGACCGAGCCAAGACAGCTCGGTCTTTTTGTTTTTTGTGCGGGTTCGGGCTCGGGTGCATTGCGCTCGTCTTCCCTCAGGAATTTACTCGCCGCACCGGACTAGTGCGCCTCGTGAACTTCCTTCAGTCCAGACGTGCACACTGCAGCCCGCTCCGAACTCGCCGAATTTTGTTTCCATATTTGGGAGACCATTACAGGTATTGACTTGAGTTACATTTCATGGTTAGTTTTTTGGGCCCGACCTTTGGTTTTCGGGATTAGGAGGAAAGATGGCCGAAGAAAAAGAACTGAGAGTCGAACCGATCGAAGACGATGGACTTAGAGAGGAGGGGTGGAAGTTCATGGTCAGCCTCTGGTCTGCACCTTCCGATTATCAGGATAACCCCGACTGGCAGAACCTTCTCAGCGAGTACGCCGGAATTCTGGGCCTGGACCGAAGTTGCATCGCCATAGTTCAGACCGATGCCCTCAATCGGAGGGCATTGCTCGGTGCGGGCGGAAGAGTCGTGTTCATGGAGAAACTGCCCACTCAGGAAGAGCTCTCGAAACTCCAGGCCCTGCGGAAAAGACACAAAGCAGGATTCTACGTCAATCAGGGGTAGCGGTGTGCTTCCGTCCTGATCTGACAATAGCTCGATCAGGGCCTGCCCCGATCTGAATACGCTCTCCGGTCACTTTGGCCGGAGTTTTTTTACCAAAAACCCCGCGCGTGAGCATGGGGTTTCTTGTTTGACGGTTTTGCCTTTTGATTGCCTACAGCTTTCCCAGTTCCTCCTCAAGGATTCGACGGGCCTCTTCGGGCGGCGCCTTGCCCCTCGTCGCCTTCATGACCTGTCCGACCAGATACTGCACCGCCGTCTTCTTGCCGCTGCGCCAGTCGGCGACGGCGTTGGGGGAGTCGACGATAGCCTGGCGGACGGCCTGCAGCAGCTCGCCCTGGTCGTTCATCTGTCCGAGGCCCTGTTCCTCCATGATCTGGGACGGGTCGGCTCCGGTCATGGCCATGCTCTCGAGGATCAGGAGCGCGTTCGGTCCGGTGACCTGCTCGTTGTGCACCATGGTCAGCAGTTCGGCCATGTTCTCCGGGTCGATCTTGGCCGTGGTCAGGTCGAGCTTGTGGGCCGACATGACGCCGTTCAGCTTGGTCAGCAGCCAGCCGGAGACCAGCTTGGCCGCCCTTTCCGGGGACAGCGGCTGTCCGCCGGCGGCGGCCGTGCTGCTGCTCCAGGCGGTCAGTTCGGAGAAGACGCGCTCGGCGAAGTCCGCCAGCTCCGGCTGGTCGCAGAACGTCCGGGCGTCGGCCCTCACCAGTCCGTACTCCTCGACGAAACGGCGGCGTCGGGCTTCCGGCAGCTCGGGGAGCCGGCGTCGGGCCGCGTCGCGCGACTCGGTCAGGTTGAGGGGCGGCAGGTCAGGCTCGGGGAAGTAGCGGTAGTCGCTCGAGTCCTCCTTGCTGCGCTGCTCGACCGTCACGCCGCGGGCGTCGTCCCAGCCGCGCGTCGACTGGACCGACGGTGCCTGTCCGTCGAGCCAGAGCCTGGTCTGCCGTTCGATCTCGTAGGCCAGCGCCCGTTCGACGGACCGGAACGAGTTCAGGTTCTTGATCTCGGTCTTGGGGTTGAGCGTGGCCGGATAGGTCTCGTTCTTCGGGTCGTCGGGCATCTCCCGCAGCGACACGTTGGCGTCGCAGCGCAGCTGGCCCTTCTCCATGTCGGCGTCCGAGACGTTCAGGTAGCGCATGATCAGCCGCAGCTCCTGCAGGAAGGCCTTGGCCTCCTCGGGGGTCCGCATGTCCGGTTCGGTGACGATCTCGGCGAGCGGCGTGCCGGCCCGGTTGAAGTCCACGAGCGTCGTGCCGCCGTCGGTATGCAGCAGCTTGGCCGCGTCTTCCTCCAGGTGCAGCCGGGTGATGCCGACCGTGATCTCGCGCTCGTCCTCCCGTCCCTCGTTCAGCGTCACCCGAAGCTGCCCGCGCTGCGACACCGGCAGGTCGAACTGCGAGATCTGGTAGCCCTTGGGCAGGTCGGGATAGAAGTAGTTCTTGCGGTCGAACTTCGACAGGCCGGCGACCTCACCGCCCAGGGCGTAGGAGATCAGCATGCCCATCTCGACGGCCCGGGCGTTGATGTTGGGCAGCGTCCCCGGCTGTCCGGTGCAGGTCGGGCAGATGTCGACGTTCGGCGTCTCGCAGTCGCCCCGGTTGGGGCAGGAGCAGAACATCTTCGATTCGGTCTTGAGCTGGACGTGTATCTCTAGTCCTATGACTGGTTCCAAATGCATAGTGTTGGCGAACCCTGTGTCGGGCGAATCGCACGCCCGCTTCCCTCGCTGTTTGCTCACCGTACCTACTCAGTACGGCTCGCTGCACAGCTCAGTCCAGCGGGGTACGCTTCATTCCGTACAGGGCTCGCTGATTTATCCGCCCGTCGCGTAGTCGGCCGCGTTACACCTGCCCGCCGTAGCCTTGGCGAAGGCGGGTCCCAGCTTCGGTCAGCCAATCCAGTTTCTAAAGGTTTTTTCTTGCTTAAAGATGTCATCCGGGGCGGGTCTTGGCAAGGGTTGGCGAAAAACGAAAACCGGACCCCGAGGCCCGGCTCCGTCCTTCCGGTCTAGCCCTTCCTCTTGAGGTCCAGCCAGAGGGCGATGTCCGCGCCCAGGAACAGCGCGATGGCCAGCCCGTCGATGGCCTGGGGGACGACGGCGGTGATAAGCGTATGCAGGTTGGAGAGCTGGGCCGCGTCGGCGACCGGACCGAAGAAGAGCCGCGGGTCGCCCATGACCGTACCGATCGCCAGATAGGTCAGCATGCGGGCGAACGAGGCGGCGATGGCGAAGAAGAAGAAGGGGATCGACACGCGGAACAGCACGGCGAACCAGCGGCCGGACACCAGGCGGCGGCTGGCCGACATGGCGCGCGTCCCGCGTTCGCCTTCGGACATGACATGGTACGGCGCGAAGCGGTACCAGATCATGAAGATCAGTGCCGGCACGAACAGCAGCAAGAACCCGCCGAACACGGCCAGCGAGGCCAGGATCGAGACCCACAGCAGCGGCAGCAGG
Source organism: bacterium (assembly GCA_043825985.1). Taxonomy (GTDB): domain Bacteria; phylum Patescibacteriota; class Patescibacteriia; order SG8-24; family SG8-24; genus UBA1561. The sequence continues at coordinate 4,234 of JBDRRB010000065.1, forward strand.
CGCCGCAGTCCGCGTCGGAGCGACTCGTGGGCGTCGGTCCGCTCGCCCGACAGCCCGTTGACGGTCAGGTCGACTGCCGCGCCGTAGACCGCCAGGAAGCCGAGCGATCCGGGAACGGACAGCAGGGTGTAGATCAGCAGGCGGGGTATTTTCTCCGGAATGTAGGCCTGCAGCACGACCGATATGGTCCACTGCAGCAGACTGAGCATCACCGCCCACAGCATCAGTTCGGCGTAGGGTCGGAGGTGGCGGCGGAAGTTGCGCCAGGAGACGACGATGATGTCTCCCGGACCGATGATCTGCGACATGACGGAATGGTTAGTTCGGTAGCGTACGTTCGGATTATATCAAAAAAAGACGGCCGCAGGTTCGGCCGTCCGATGAGTGACGTCTTCGTTCGGTCAGGCCGGTACGGCCTGTGCTGTCGGTGCGGACTGCAGGACCGGCTGGACCTCTTGCCAGACCAGCTCGTGGATCTCTTCCGGCGTCATCAGCCGTCCGTCGCGGGTGCATTCAATTAGGTGGCAATTAGGAAACATTTCGGCCATCTGCAAGTAGGCCTCTTCGGCTGCCCGGAGATGCTCGATGTTTCCTTCGTGCTGGTCTAGCTCCTTTCCCTGGCTTCTGGCGACGGCTAACCTCTGGCAGATCTCCGCCGGCACATGCAGGAGGACATTCAGGTCTGGCTCGGGAATGCCCGAGATAATGTGTTCCTGGTCGTGCAGCCAACGAAACAGCTCGGCTCGTTCCTCGGGACTGCTGATCTTGCCTCCTTGGTGACCCATGTTGGAAGCTACAAAGCGATCGGCAACCACCACTGCTCCAGCGTTGAGCCAACGCTCCATCATGGGGGTGGCGGCCCAACGGTCGGCCATATAAAGTAGCGAGGCTGTCTTGGCATCGACTTCAGAGGCTGGTCCGAATTGGCCATCCAAGTAAGCCCGTACCACTCGGCCGGTTGGGGTTTCGTAACGGGGGAAGGCAATGGTTTCGACTTTGGTTTCGGGTTGCCTCAAAAGACGCTGAACCAGCAGCGCTGACTGAGTCGCCTTGCCCGAACCGTCCGTACCTTCGATGACAATGAGCTTTCCTCGTGGCATAGTTTCTTTCCTTTCTGGTTTAGTTTTTATTTTCCAGTGCCAGTTCCTTGACCCGCTGGCGGGCCTCGGAGTCGCCGCGGGCCCACAGGTAGTCGTTGTGGTCGACAAAGGACATCGCCGCTGCCCGCCACGGCGACCGGGCGGCGATCGCCCGATGCATCAGCTGGCCGACCTTGCGGTAGCTGGCGTGTCCCTGGGGCGTGGTCCGCAGTTCGGTCAGGTGGAAGGCCTCACGGTCGTTCAGTCCCATGATCCAGCGCACCTTTGATCCGTGCAGCGCGGCGTACGAAGCCTCCTCCGGGAAGTCGGTCCGCAGCCGCCGGTACAGCTCGACCGCCAGCCGGTGGCACTCGACCGCCCGGTCGGAGAATCCGGCCGTCTCGAGGTCCTGCGGCAGGCAGAATCCAAGCAGGGGAGTGAACCGCTGCCTGATCTGGGTGGTCATGCGGTGGCGCATCAGGTCCTTGTAGGTGCCCCAGTCGGTCAGCAGGTCGAAGGTGTACGGATAGCCGGCCTCGAAGGCCCGGCCCGGCCGGTCGCGGCGCGTCCGGCGGCGGCCGACGTAGGCCCGGACGATCTCCTCCCGTTCGGTCTCCGGCAGGCCGCGCACCTTATCCCTGATCTGGTCGAGCGACAGGTCGGTGTGCGGATAGAGCATGTGGGCCAGGGTGAGCACGTCGGACTCGTCCTGGAGGATGTCCCCGGCGGCCTCGCCCTGCAGCAGCCGGACGGCGACCTGCTGCTCCCCGCGGTCGGTGAGGTGCGGGCCGTCGTTCAGCTCCGGTCCGGTGCCGGACAGCAGCCGGCCGGCCCGCGCGTCCAGGCCGGTCCTGATCTCGACCAGGTAGTCGTTCCGCCCGGCCCGCTTGACGTAGCGCGGCATGATCTGGTCGAGGGCGGCATGCGCCCGGCGTCCCAGCGACTGGGCCTCGGGCAGGTCGGAGGTCAGGCAGTGCGAGATCAGCCCCTGGAAGAAGCGGCCGTTGCCGAACAGCCCGACGTTGGTCTTGGTCGAGAGCGGCAGCAGGTAGCGCAGGGTGTCGCAGGCCTTGGTGCGGATGTCCGTCCGGTAGGTCTGGCGGAAGGCCTTGATCTCGCGCTCGTCGGTCAGCTCGGCCAGCCGTTCCTTGCGCCCGTCGCCGTTGACGTCGTACTCGGCCTCGTCGATCGTCTTGAGTCCGCGGTAGTGCTGCTGCATCGGCTCGACCAGCTCGGCGTAGGTCGAGAAGATGCGGTCCATCGTCTCGACGTAGGCGGCGGCGTGCGGCGAGGACATTATTTTTTCGGGCCGAACATACAGCCAGTTGCCGTCGTCGTCCCGCCGGTCATAGAAGACGTAGCGCGTCGACTGCTCGATCGGCGAGCCGCCGATGCGTCGGTCCTCGAGCTCCTTGGTGGCCAGCATGGAAATGCCCTCGAACGAGACATGCGCCCCCTCCAGCTCGCCGACCGAGTCGTCGCCGAAGGCGATCAGCACGCGCTCGATCAGGTCCTGGGCGCGCTGCGCGTCGACGTTGCCCTCGCTGATGAATTCCCTGAGCAGGGTCTCGCGGAATCCGCCCGGCGCGCGGCTGTAGCGCGCGTAGATGGCGCCGGTCAGCCCGGGCAGTCCGGTCACGGCGAAGACGTTGTCCGTGGCCGAGGTGACGTACTTTTCGAGCAGGGCCTTCTCTTCCGGCGTGAATGGGGGCATAAGGCGGGCGGTTATTTGTCGCCCGAATCTTAACGGGCGATCGCGGTAGTGTCATCCACAACCAATGGCGGACCCTGGACTGGGTGAACTGCACCCAACTTCGAAATTCGTTTGCCCAACGTACGTTTTCAGTACGTCTCACCGCATGAATTTCTCCAGTTGAGCACATTTCATCCCATCCGGGGCCCGTTTTTTCATGGTCAGTTCTGGCCCGGCGCACTGCATTCGACCCCCTCGTTCCTTGTTCACCGTGCGTTCGTTCGGACCGCCTTGGGCGGTCTTTTCGTTTGCTCCTTTTCGGTATAATGTCGCCAGACAAGGATGAACTAACTTCGAGTCGGCTTATGTCCAACAGTAGGGGAGTTTGCGTGGTGATCATCGGGCCGGCCGGCAGCGGCAAGACGACCGTCGGTCGGCGGCTGGTCGAGGAGCTGCCGGACGCGGTCTGCATGCGCACCTACACCACGCGCGAGCCGCGGCCGGGCGAGGGACCGGACGGAGACCGTGTCTTCATCAGCCGAGAGGAATTCGAACGGCGGCGGGAGTCAGGCGAGCTGATCGAGTGGGACGAGCACTTCGGTCACCTGTACGGTTCTTCGCTGGTGACCCTGAACGATCTCCTGGACCGGCATCGGTTCGTCGTGACTAACGTCAACTATGTCGGCGCTCGGGCCTATCAGGAGAGGGTGCCGGAGGCGGTGACCGTCTTTCTGTCCGTGCCCGAGGACCAGATCCGGGGTCGGATCGCCCGTCGTGGACCGATTTCGGACGAGGATCTGCGGGCTCGGCTGGAGGCGATGAAGAGCGAGCTGGCCTCGGCGTCCGGCTTTGATTATGTGGTCGAGAATCCGGACGGCGAGCTGGACCGGGCGGTAGGAGAGATCGCGGAGATCGCCC
>JBDRRB010000066.1:0-7288 GCA_043825985.1 bacterium
CTCACCTGCGGTTCGACTTTCGCGCGTTACGTGAGCGTAACGTGAGCGCAAGCCGACCGTCGAAACCCTACCCGCTCTTTTCAAAAAAGAACCAGTTTGCTTGACCGGGAAACGCTCGCGTCTTTCGGTATTTGACCGGGAAGACATCTCCGTTGAGCTCGCCGTGCTCCATGGCGAGTCGGGAGCCGGTCCTTCGCTGCGGCCATGCTCGCTGACCTCGGCTTTCTGACAGCCCTCCTGCGGGGTCGTAGCTTCCCTCGTCGGGCAGTCAGAAAGCACTCGGCTCGCTCGTCTACCCTTCGGGTGGACGACCTAGGCTCGCAGCCTTCGAAACTGGTTCGCCTCTCTGGGGAGGCGACAGAATCTTGTCGTCTCCCCGTCCCTTCATCGTTTCCGAGTCCGTTCGGGGCCGGCGAAGGGGCATAAGTCCATTGATTCAAGACCAGTTTGCTTGACCGAGAATGTTGGTTCCGGTGTGTTTACCGAACAGCTGTTTCCATTTAGCTTGTCGTGTTTCATGGCAAGTTAGGAGTCGGTCCTTGGAATCGGCCGCGAGTAAAACGTTTTTGGGGCAAAAACGTTTTTACGCAGGCGTCAATCTTAATGAAAACGTTTTTGAGGCAAAAACGTTTTCATAGATTTCCGCCTTTGCGCAGGCCGACCATCGAAACTGGTTCTTTCTCGGGGGAGGCGGCAATTTATGCCGTCTCCCCACCCCTTCATCGCCCTCGAACTCGTTTGAGGACAGCGAAGGGGTGTTGCCCTTCTTTTGAACCAGTTTGCTTGACCGGGAAACGCTTGCGTCTTTCGGTATCTAACCGAGAAGACATCTCCGTTGAGCTCGCCGTGCTCCATGGCGAGTCGGGAGCCGGTCCTTCGCTGCGGCCATGCTCGCTGACCTTGGAGGTGTTGTGCTACTCCTGCGGGATCTCCTGCGGAGCTGTCCTCGTCGCAGCAAAACACCTCCTAGGCTTTCAGCCCCTTTTCGGCTTCGCCTACGGGCTGAAAGGCTCGCAGCCATCGAAACTGGTTCGTTCTCGGGGGAGGCGACAGAATCTTGTCGTCTCCCCGTCCCTTCATCGTTTCCGAGTCCGTTCGGGGCCGGCGAAGGGGTCTTCTCCTCTCGTCTTAAAACCAGTTTGCTTGATCAGAAGTCTGCCTATCGGCAGTGCACATGACCGCTGTCATGTCTCCGTTGAGCTCGCCGTGTTGCATGGTGAGTGGGGAGTCTGGTCCTGCGGGGCGGCGATGCTCGCTGACCTAGTCGGATCGTAACGGCCTCCTGAAATTGTTTGTCGTCAGCCGTTACGCCCCTCCTCGGCTCGTCGTGTCGATACGCCGAGGCTCGCAGCCATCGAAACTGGTTTTTTGAAGGCGTTCCTTATTTTGGGGACGCCTTCCTCCTTCTTCGCCCTCATTTGGCATGAGGTCGGGGAAGGGGGCAGCTCTTTGCCAAAGAAAAGAAAGGAAGGTTTCCATGTCTGCAACCCGCAATGATGGTGTCTTGCCGTCCGGTGAGGGGGCGGCTGGAATGTCTGAGAGAGAGAAAGAGGTTTTGCTGGAGAAGGCCTTTCAGGAACTGGTCAGCCGGCTGACAATGCTGGTGGCCCGTCCGGTCCGTCTGGTCTGGGACCGGTCGATCCAAACGGCCTGTACCGACTGTCAGGCCGAGGTGCGGATTGCACCGGAGTTCTTCTTACGTGGTCTGGACGAGATCGGCTACGGCACCAGCACACACGAGGGCGGCCATATTCTCTGGACCCCGCATGGACCGAAGCTGCTGGCCGCGGCCGAGCAGGCCGGCGGTCCGACTCGACGGCACATCATGGCCATAGTGGTCGACCGTAAGGACGACCTGCTGACCGCTGCCGCGTTTCCCGGCTATGCCGAGCAGTTGCGGAAGAGGCTGCTTTACATCTGCACGATGTCCGTTCGTCCGCTGCTGAAGGGAATTCGTCCCGATCTCAGTGAGGAACAGATCTCCCGTCTGGTCCATGGCTGGAAGCCAGACGGTGTTTATCAGGACTTTTTCTTCGCCGCCAAGTGGCACAAGCGGGGCCGGTTTCGACGAACCTATCGAGCCATGAAGCACCTGACTCGGGAACGGCTCTGTCAGGCCTCGGAGAATGAGCTGCTTTGGATCGTCGAGCGGGTGCACGAGATCCTCGGCGAGCCTGATCCGGACGAGGGTCCGCAGGATCCTCGGGACGAGAGACTGCTTGCTCAGTTGGTTAAGGCCTCTCTTGGAGCTGAGTCAGGCCCTGGCGGGGAGCCTGACCCTGAAGCTGACCGTATTCTCGCCCGAGTGGCCAAGGCCTATGTGGCCGGGGTCAGGGGTGAGGGTCTGGAGCAGCTGAGAAATCTGGTGAAGTCGGAAACGGTCTATGCCGGTCCGATTTCGGTCGGTGAGGTCGGTAATGTTAAGCGCATTCAAGTTCCGCCGGACCCTAAACACGCTGACGATAATCAGCGCTTGCGCGAACAGGTCGAACCGTACCTGGAACAACTTCTGCCCGATCTGCGCCGGCTGGACAGTCCGAGCGTCTTTGTTCTGTATGCCCAGCCAGAAGGTGATCTTGATCTCAGCGACCCGACCGACATTGTCCTGGGCGAGGAGGACGTCTATGAGGATGAGGTTGTCGAACGGGACGTCGACCTGAGGCTCGATCTGGCGATCGACATCAGCGGCTCCATGTTCGGGGAGAAGCTGGAGACGGCCAGGAGGATCGCCGCGCTGTTCTCGGCGGCCATCGAGACCTTTGAGGATTCGGTCGACGGGGGAATCTGGTGCTACAACTCTTCTGGCATCTATGACTGCGGACCGCCCTGTCCGGAAAACGGCTTCTCCTCCCTGGGGGCCGACGGCGGCAACAGCGATACCTGTATGTTGCAGGTTGTCGGGCCGGAGATGGCTCGTTCCGAACGAAAGCGGAAAGTGATGTTGGTTTTGTGCGACGACGGTCCGGACGACATCAAGAAGGTTCGCGAGCTGACTGACATGCTGCTGGCTCGGGGGATCCTGGCCGTGCACATGATGATCGGAGTCCACGGGACACCGAACGTCTTCCCGATCGAGCTGCTCTACACCTCTATGGAGGAGTGCCTGGAGCAGTTCGGCGAGCTGGTCAAGGTCATCGTCGGCAATATCCGGTGATTATCCTTTTTTCGCCTCTCTTCGGCTCCGCTTCGGCGGGGCCGTTTTTTGTTTGGCTGGTTCGGTCGGTCGAAGGTAAGATGTCTGTGACAGATTAACCGTCACCTTATGAGCATCAAGGAAAGTTACGGCTTCGGGTCGGTCCGGGACGAAGCGGAAAAACGTCGGGATGAATCTGAATACCAGCCGCTTCAGGCGGACAGTAAGACAGATGACACCGAAACCGGCGAAGACCGGCCGATGACCCTGAAGGACCACTGGCGGTCTTTGCGTCGCTCGATCCAGGAGAAAATCCGCGCCGGCGAGGAGGCCTTTGAGGAGGGCGGACCGGATCGGGAGACGGTCGAGGCCATGCGGGAGATGATCACGCCGGAACTGAACCGACGGTACAAGGACCTGGTCCGGGAGTTCAACCGTCGGGGCGGCCGGTCGGAGGAGCATCCGCAGCGCGAGTATGTCGACGTGAACAGCGAGGACCTGTCGGTCGACATCGAGAGCTGGATCGACGACCTGGTGACCGAGGTCGAGGCGAAGAGCGCCGAGCCGCTGCGGCCGGACGAGATCGAGGAGCTGCGCGCCCAGTGCTGGTTCCTGTTCGACGCGTTGGGCAACGTGATCAACACCCGGTCGGTCGAGGGCGAGGTGCGGGAGTTCTTCAAGGGGCAGATCGACGCCGGCCAGGACGAGAAGCTGCGGGCCAAGCAGAAGGCCGAACTGGTGGCCGAGCTGCAGGACCGCTATCCGTTCGACCAGGCCGAACTGGGCGCGCTGATTGACCTGCTCCATCCGCCGGAAGGTGAGCAGATGTCTTTGAAGCTGCTGACCGAAACTCTGGCCAATACTTGGAAGGAATATGGCTTGGGCGAGCAGAAGGGAAGACTGGCCAAGATTTCTTTGGGCTATCTGGCGGCCAAGGGGATGGAGAGCTTTGCGCCCTACTTTTGGAAGGACGTAATACAGAACGATGAGTTTAATGTCTGGGTATTTATTGAGTATTTTGGCCTGAACAAGATTTCGTCGGTTGTCAATACTTTTACCGACATCGAATTGACCCGTCTGTCGAATGAGGTAAGGGGTCGGATCAACCAGCGCATCGTCGATTCGTTGTTCTTTCATGAGTTTGAGTTCACTCAGGAAAAATCGTTCGGTCAGATTTATGAGACCTTGGAGGCAGGCAAGAACTCGACCGACGAACTACTTTCGGAAACCGTCTCTACATTGGTTCCCGGCGTGACCGGTCTCGGCCTGTCGTTGGCGTTTTTGACTAAGCTCAATCCGGTCCTGGGAGGGATCGGTTTGGCTGGGCTGCCGGTCATGTACCATCTGTCCAAGCGACAGAACAGGAAGATCTGGCCGATATACGAGAGGGAGCAGGTCGAGGGGGAGAAGGTTTCCTCGCGTCTGGGCTCGATCAAGCAGGGTTTTGAGGAGGTGAAGACATCGTCTGAGTCAGCTGTCATAGCAGACAGCATGAAACGGCAGATGAGCGACAAGGACGGTTTGACCGCGGAACGAAACGTCGAACGGTTGAAAATGAATCTCAAGAACGTGATTCCTTTCGATGTATCGACGGTCATCGCTGTGTTAGTCGGTGGAGCGATGCAACAGGCCGAGATGATTTCCGGTGGGGCGATTCTGTCTAATGTCGCCTATACCGACAGGATGAAGTGGTCGGTCAAGGAGATGGTCGGTCTTTATTTCAGCCAGTTTTCCAAGTACATCCAGGACATCAAGCGGATGGAGAAGGTGTTGGGCAAGTACGACGAGCTGGACCTGCCGGAAGGGGGGCTGGAGCGGGAACGGGTGCCGGTGTCCGAGCTAAAAAATATGGACATCGCCATCCGCGGGCTGCGCTACAAGAACATCCTGCGGGGCATCGACCTGGACATTAAGGAAGGCGAGTTCGTGACGCTGGCCGGGGCTTCCGGCGCCGGCAAGTCGACGCTGCTGCGGAACCTGGTCGGACTGTACCGGCCGGACGGCGGCGAGGTGACGGTCGGCGGGGTGCCCAACCACCGGATCAAGAAGTACGGTCCGGAGTCGATCTACGCGGCCATGTCCTACAGCAACCAGAACCCACAGATGTTCGCCGGCATGACCCTGCGGGAGAACCTGCTGCCGTGGGCACGGGAAGAAGTGTCGGACGAGCGGATCCGGCAGGTCTTGGATGAGCTGCACCTGTCCAAGCTGGCTGATCAGCTGGATCAGGAACCGAAGAACCTGTCCGGCGGCGAGCGCGTGCGGATCGGTCTGGCGCGGACCCTGCTCAAAGGGGCGAAGATCATACTGCTCGACGAACCGACCGCCAGCCTGGATTCGCAGTCGTCGACCGAGGTGAGGAAGGTGATCGCCGAGCTGCGGGCCAAGCATCCGGAAGTGACCATCGTCTGCGTCTCGCACGACGAGAAGCTGCTGGCCGCCGGGGATCGGACCGTGAACCTGGACGAGCTGCAGAAGTAAGAGCCGGCCGTTTAGTTCGTCGGGTCCGCACTTAAGGGTAAAAACAAACCGCCCAGGAGGGGCGGTTTTCGATTGGAGTTGGTTGTTTGTGTCGGCGGATTTGCCGTGGGGCGGGAGGCTACCGTTCGTGGAGCTTGTAGCCGACGTGCTCTCCGCGGAAGGCCTGCAGTGTCGCCCGTCGCCAGAGCAGCGTGTGCAGGGGGTGGGGTTCGGTCATGCTCTGGTCTTCCAGCTTGCCGAACAGCTTGTACAGGGCTTCGAAGAACGGGCCACGGAAGAAGTTGTCCGGACCTAGCAGTCCTTCTTTGACTGCCTTGACCAGGAGGTTGACCTCCCTGTCCAGGCTCAGCTGTATAGGCTTCTCCCGTCCCCGGGCCGAGATCAGGGCCCAGGCCAGGGCCAGCTCGAGGAAGGTCCCCTCGTAGACGAAGATGCCGTCACGACCGATCAGGCCGATCGGGTGGACCTGCGTCTTTCCCCACTCTCCGTCTTTCCCTCGTCCGCCGATCGTCTGGATGATCGTGATCGGCGGGACATCCTTGCCGTCCCAGACGTCGGCCGGCTCGTCGGGCACTCGGCCCAGGGCGACCAAGTCGGACAGGAGGCAGTTGGGCTCTTGCAGCATCACTTCATGGATGTCTTTATCCGGACCGATCCGGATCGCGAGCACCTTCATGTCCTCCAGGCCGAATTGGCCCATGCTTTTGCGAACGGTTTCGCCTGCCGTTTTATCTTTTCTCATATCTCCTCCACCTTCCGTCGGCCAATCGGTCCTCCTCCACTGTGGTGGAGGCTGATCGGCGACTCGCCATTTAACTATTTCTAGCTGTTTTTGTCAAGGTTTAGAGCCGTCGGGTTGACTCACGGTTTTTTTTGTGGCAAGATGCCGTCTTGGTTCTTTTTTGTCAGGCGTTTCCGCTGCGGCGGAGAGGAGGAATAATGAGTCAACTCTTTTCGGAGAAACTGTTTGGAGAGCTCCAGAGGATCTATCGGGAGAAGGGACTGCACGGTGTCGTTTGTTTCTTGAAAAATCTGGTCGGAGTCACTGGCCTGTTTCCGCAGGCTGCCTCGCTGGTTCTGAGCGGCCGTTCGTTCGGTGATCCGGCTCAGGAAGCTAGCCTGGGCGACCTGCTGGCTTTCGCACCGGGGGTGGTGGTTCTGGCCGCCGAGGGGTCATATCGAATGAACGACAGCGTTTCTCTTTCCGGGATGCTGGTTCGTGTGCCCGGACAGCCGAACGTCCTGTTCGAGGTTCGTCCGTTCTCCGAAAACAGGGGAAATGTGACCATAAATTCGGGAGAATCCGAAAGCTGGGAACTATTCTGGTCGGAGAGTTCAGATCCGTTAAAGGAGGCGAAGCGAGGAATGCTGCTGATCGACGGCAATCGGTGGAGTTCGCTGGAACATTGGTTGAATCTCTGGCTGCCTGTCCACTGCTTCTAGCGGCCAGTCGTGAAGTCAGGCACTTTCGGATCGCTCTCGTGGTGGCGGTCCTTTTTCGTTTCGCCTTTCTGTCTGTAGGCGAAACTTGACCCGTCGTCTCGGCCATGGTAAGTATCACGTTGGTTCTTTAGTTTGCGCTCCGCTCAGGTGGAGAGAGGAGTTTCAGATGACGACGACATCGACCGAAGAACTGTTCAGGACCTTGTCCGAAGAGTGGATGAGGGGTGGCCT
>JBDRRB010000067.1:0-6575 GCA_043825985.1 bacterium
CGTCCCGCCGGACTAATTGTCTTTTTCTCGTGTGACGGTTCCCGCAAGGGGCCGTTTTTCTTTTGATTCGAGATTGAGGTGAATTCCGGCTGGGGTGCGGTGCTTTTGACTTCCTTGGTTTCTATTTTTTGTCATTGCGAGGGAGCGTCAGCGACCGTGGCAATCCCGACGTGATACTGCCGCCGGACGGGATTGCTACGCTCCGTCACTTCGTTCCTCCACTCGCGATGACATGTCTTTGTCATTCCCACTCCGATACTTGTCGGAGCAGGCGAAGGCGGGACTCTACGATGCTGAATTCGGCAAACGAACAATCCACGTTTTCACCCTTTCCCTGTTCGATCCACGTCGGTTTTTGTAGACGCAAAAACCGCCTTTCAGCGGTTTCTGTCATGGAGCCACCTCCGGGGATCGAACCCGGGACCTCTGCTTTACGAAAGCATTGCTCTGCCAGCTGAGCTAAGGTGGCGCTGTTTTGTCTACTCGGTTTCTTCGTCGATCCTCTTCTCCAGTTCGTCCATGTTCTGCAGAAACGATTTCTCGATATCTACTCCGTACTTGTCGGCCAGGACCAGGACAGACCAGAGGCAGTCAGACAGTTCATGTTCGAGCTTTTCGTCCAGGTCTTCGGCCTTCCTCAGTCCCTCCTTGGCCATGATCAGCTTGGTCAGGTCACCGACGTCACCGACAAATCCAGTCAGGAGGTCTTGCCCGGACCACTCCCGCCTGCACATCTTCCTTTCCAAGGCGGCGTACTTGTCGCGGACGTCCTTGGCTCTCTTGATCAGTTCGCTGAGGTCCATATATTTCGGTTTTCTGGAGCGGAGTACGGGACTTCCGCCTCGGCCGGCCGACTGCCGACCTTCGTTGTCCGGGGCGGCAGTTGATCCTGCTCCGGTTCGGATCAACCGGCACTCGCCGGCTCGCCGCTGGACGGCGGCTCGCGTCTCGTTGCCGCCCGTTCGATTCCCTTTCATTCTTTTGGAGCGGGGTACGGGAATCGAACCCGCGTTGCCTGCTTGGGAAGCAGATGTTCTACCATTGAACTAACCCCGCACGGTTCGGTTTGCTTCTGGCCGACGGGGACGTCTCGGCAGGGCCTCGGGCAAAAAAATGAAACCTGCTATGCCGGGGCGGCTTTTACCGCCCGTCGTCCGGCTCGGCCGCTGCGCCGGCTAGCGGCCACGCTGCGGACGACCCATTGAACTAACCCCGCACGGTCCCCGTTCCGCTTTGTCGCCTGGCGGCGCCGAACGCGCCGCTGCGTTGCCCGGGTTGGCGTCCGGCCCTGCGCCGGCTCGGGCCGTCCGGCACTCGCGGGCTCGCGTCTCGACGGACGCTCGCCGCTTGTTGTCAACCCTTCGCCTGCCCTCTCATCATCGTGAATTCCGAATTTTTGCCCGTCCGGTTCGTCCGGTTCTGATGACGAGGACCGTCCCCAACTGTACCCGCGTCGCCCCGTATTATATACTTATCTTGATGCATTGCAAGTCTGGGGCCGGACACGGATCAGGAGCCGGTTTTCCCGGCCGTTTTGTCTCTTAGGGGCGGCTGTTCGGCGCCTGCGGGCAGTTCGCTAATCATACCAGGAGGATGATTCGCCTGAAGAACGTTTCGAAAATTTATCCCGGCAACATCGTCGGACTGCAGAGCGTGAATCTCCACATCCGTCCGGGGGAGTTCGTGTCGATCGTCGGGCAGAGCGGCACCGGCAAGACCACCCTGGTCAAGCTGCTGATCTCCGAGGAGCGTCCGTCGAGCGGCCAGATCGTGATCGGCGGCTGGGACATATCCTCGGTCCGCACTTCCGAGGTGCCGCTGCTGCGTCGCCAGATCGGCGTCGTGTTTCAGGACTTCAAGCTGTTGCCGAAGAAGACCGTCTACGAGAACGTCGCCTTCGCGCTCGAGGTGGCCGGCGTCCGCTCGGCCCGGATCAGGTCGATCGTCCCGCAGGCGCTCAAGATCGTCGGCCTGACCGACAAGTCCGACCGCTATCCGCGGCAGATCTCCGGCGGCGAGCAGCAGCGGGTGGTCATCGCCCGTTCGCTGGTCCACCGTCCGAAGATAATCGTGGCCGACGAGCCGACCGGCAACCTGGACTCGATCAACACCTGGGAGATCATCGACCTGCTGCGGCGGATCAACGGCTTCGGCACGACCGTCGTCCTGGTCACGCACAACCGTGAGGTGGTCAACTCGCTGCAGCGACGGGTGATAACAATCGACCGGGGACTGGTAGTCTCCGACGTCGAGGAAGGGAAGTACGTACTATGAGGATGTCGTCCCCTTTGCGTGTGGTCAGGTTCGGCTTCCAGAACTTCTTTCGCAACTTCTGGCTGTCCGCGGCCATGGTGAGCGTCCTGGCGCTGACCGTCATCTCCATCAACGCCCTGCTGCTGCTGAACGTCCTCGGCCAGGTCGCCGTCTCGGCGGTCGAGTCCAAGATCGACGTCAGCGTGCACTTCCGGTCGGACGTGGACGAGAGCCGCGTCCAGACCGTGCGCGTGGCGCTGCTCGGGCTGCAGGAGGTCAAGGAGGTCGAGTACGTGTCGCCGGACGAGACGCTGCGGGCCTTCCGCGAGTCCAACGGCGAGGGGTCGGACCTGGTCCGGTCGCTCGACGAGGTTGGCGGGAACCCGTTCGGCGCCACCCTGGTCATCCGGGCCCACGACGTGTCCGGCTACCAGGCCGTCATGAAGACGCTCGGCCAGCCGCTGTTCGCCAGCCTGATCGAGGAGCAGGACTTCGCCGACTACGAGGCCATGGTCTCCCGGCTGAACGCCGTCACCGGAAGGCTGGAGCTGTTCATGCTGGCGATCACCTGCGCCTTCGGGGCGATCGCGCTGCTCATCGTCATGAACGCCGTGCGCGTGTCCGTGTACACCCACCGCGAGGAGATCGCGGTCATGCGCCTGGTCGGCGCGTCCAACTGGTTCATCCGCGGTCCGTTCTACGTCGAGGCGCTAATCGCCACGCTGGTCTCGGTCGGCCTGACCGTGCTGCTGTTCTACCCGATCCTGGTGTTGTCGCAGCCGTTCCTGCAGCGGTTCTTCGACTCCAGTTCGGTCGACCTGGTGTCGTTCTACTCGCTCAACCTACTGCCGCTCTTGGGCCTGCAGTTCGCCGGCGTGGCGGCCATGACGCTCGTCACCACGAAGCTGGCCACGGCCAGGTACCTGAAGGTCTGACGCTATGCTCTTCTGGCGCAAAAGGAAGGATCCGCACTCGAACGGCACCGTCTTCTTCCTGTTCGTGGCCGGATTGGGCACCGTCATTCTGGCTTCGGCCATGCTCGGTTCCGGTCTCGGCCGCCGCCTCCTGACCGGTGACGCGCCGGACATCGCGGTCCTGCTGCAGCGCGAGTCGGCATCGGACAGTGTCTCCGACGTCAGTCACCTGCGGCTCGAGCCGTCGGACGATCCGCTTTACGTGTATGCCTACGTCATCGACGGACGGCGCCGTATCGGCCTGGTCGGCTGGGACCGCCGCATCGGCGGGTATCGGCTGGTCGACGAGGCGGAACTCGACCTGCCCGGAGCGCTGCAGGTGGAACTGGTTTCGGAAGGCGAGGTCAGGCAGGACGAGATGAGGGTCGTTCGCGTCTCGGCCGGGAGCGAGATCGGTCGGGCTATCGTCTGGATCGGAACCGACGGGCGGTCGCTCGTTCCTTTTCCGGTCTGCGGACCGGATGGGGACTGCGGCGAGGAGATGGTCGCCTCCGGTTCGGACACGCTCGGGTTCGAGGACATCACCGGCGACGGGTACGGCGAGCTGCTGGTTTCGGAGTTGGTCGGTTCTACCGGCGTGGTCGGCGTCTATTCCTGGCGGGGGAGTCGGCTGGAGTATGACCAGCCGCTGTCTGCCGCCATGAACGCGCGGGACGGTCTGTTTCCAGAGCCGTAAGGTTTAATGCGGTCCGGCCGTCCGGTTTGATCCGGACGGTTTTTTGATATAAGCTCTGACCGACCGGAAGGTCTGAATTTTTGTCATTCGGGGGTCGTCCAATGGGTCAGCCGTGGACGAACCGCGAGCTGGCGAGCGGTGAGGAAGGCTGACGGGCGACAAAAGTCGCCCGGGCTCAGAACGTTTCAGTTTTTTGATCGAGGCTCTGCCGAGAAGTCTCCGTCCGGTCAAGCCAAAAGGTTTCTTACATTCGGGGGTCGTCCAATGGTAGGACAGCGGCCTTTGAAGCCGTCAATCCAGGTTCGAATCCTGGCCCCCGAACCAAGCTCCTGCCTCGCGGAAGTCCGAGAGGCAGGAGCTTGCCCCCGACCCCGATCGGGGGCCTATATGAAAAAGTCATCCAATGGCTCGAGCCGCAGGTAAGGGCTGAACTGCTTCAGCCCGTCCCAGCGAGAGCGGCGAGGACATGGTCCGGGCGATATCGACCGGACCCGACGAGTCTCGGACAACGGCCTTTGAAGCCCCCGATTGCATCTTCACTGCTACGGCCAAGTCGGTCGGTGTGGTCGATAACTACTCCATGGCCGTAGTGTTTTGCTTTTTCGATACCAACCAGGGCGACCTGTGGGACTATCTCTGGTTTGTTCCTGCACCGGACTTTCTGAAGATGTCCAATAAGCTGGATGGCGGAGTACGACTAGGTTTCGTCGCCGGACGAAAAAAGAATGATACGAACAAGTGGGACAGTTATTTGATCGATAAGCGCGATCTAGCCAACCAAATCATCGCCCAGATGAAACGAATCTAGCGGTTGTCGTTTGTCGTGGTGGTGGGTACGATGAGCTTGTGCCTCGCCTTGGTGGTAGCCTCGTTTTTAGTCAGTGACTTTTGGATAAGTAAGCACCAGTCAATATGGGTTTTGAATCAGGGATGTTTCCCGGTTTGCCGCCGGCTGAAGTCGAGGACCAATCTAATAAGGAAAATCCTAAAAAGACTGCTCCACCAGAGTCTGACGAGCGGGATCTTGACGTTCGGACCACAAGGATCACCGAAGATATCGTCCGACAAATGAGGGAGATCGAGGTGAGGCCAGAGGACCGTGACAGCGAGGGCAATCTACTGGTTTCTCCAGGTGGTCCAGTTTCGGAATTGAACGAGGTCGAATGGCGTTTTGTCAGAACCGAGGCTTTCGAAGAGTGGTTTTCGGATAGTCTGATTACCAATCAGAACGGTGAGCCGCTGGTCGTCTATCATGGCAGTCCGATAACTTTTGATGAGTTTGATCATCGGCGTAGTCAGAAGGCCAAGCGGGACACCGGCTTTTTCGGCAGCGGTAACTATTTTTCTCCCAATCGGGAGCTGGCTGCCAAGTACGGACCGAACATGTACCGCTGTTTTTTGCGGGTCAAAAAATTGCAGATGTTCACCGTCGAGAACGGCAACGTCCGTTTCACTGAACGTCCTCTCCCGACAAACATTCACGATACAGTTTGGTCTCGTTATGAGAAAAGGCGGCAGCAGCGATTGGAGGAGATCGGATCATCTGAAGCCGATGTCGATAAGAACTCTCCTCAAGGGTGGGGTTACGTGGCTCCCGACACCAGTCAGAATTTCGAAGATATCCTTTCCGATGCTGTGGCTGAGGTCTTGGTTGAACAGGGCTATGGCGGCGCGATCGGCTATAATCCGATTTCCAAACTCGATGAATACGTGGTTTTTGACGGTGAAGACGTGTTGATCATTCCGCCCGAAGAAAAATAGCGATAATTTTTCGATTCATGAACTCCCATACCTCCATCGCCAACTTCCTCTTCGAGGCCGGGCAGCTGCAGAAGACGCCCCGGAGCGGCTTTCATTTTCTCGGCAGCGGGTCGCAGTCCGTGGCCGAGCACATCAACCGGGTCATGAGACGTATCCGAGGCGGAACGTAAGGCTGGCGGGAGGTTGGTGGTAAAATTAGATTTAGTTTTTTATCAATAGCTTTCGCTCTATGGCAAAGACCTCATTCCTTAAGGATCTCCTCGGCTGGGGTTTCGTTCTCTGGCTGGTCGGCTACATTCTTGGGTTTGTATTTTTCGCGCTCGTTCCTCTGACGGCTCTCGGTTGGGTGATCATGCCTTTTGGCGTGGCGGTCACTTTGTGGGTCCTGCTGCGGAAAGTTCGGCGCGGGCCGTTTGGCCGTTACGTTTGGATTGGCCTGACTTGGACTGTCTTGGCCGCGGCTCTCGATTACCTGTTCATCGTTCTCCTGCTTCGCCCGGAAGACAATTATTACAAACCGGACGTATACATATACTATGCCCTGACTATGGTTCTGCCGCCGCTGGTCGGTTGGTGGCGTGGATTTTATTCCGTCAGGTCGTTGTCGGACGAGTTTAAGGAAGGTTAACCTCGGCCGTTGTGAATCTCACCAGTCCTGCTTTCGAGAACGGTCAGCTCATTCCGCAGAAGTACGGAGCTGCCTTCGAGAACGTCAGCCCGTCGCTGTCGATAGCCGACGTTCCGGCCGAGGCCAAGTCGCTGGTTCTGGTCATGGACGATCCGGACGTGCCGACCGCGGCGAGAGTGCCGGTCTGGGACCACTGGGTCCTGTTCGACCTTCCGCCGGAGACCCGTGAGCTGCCGGAGGGCCGGTCGCCGGATGTCGGCGTACGGGGGAAGGGGACCGGCGG
>JBDRRB010000068.1:0-6720 GCA_043825985.1 bacterium
CACCGGCTGTCCGTCTCGCCACAGCGCCCAGGACAGAAGACTGCCCGACGCCCATCGCTCGGCCACCGTCTCCCGCCAGTAAGCGGCGGTGGTCAGGGGAAAGTACGGGAAGTAGCAGCGCCCGTCGCGCCCGGTCCAGGCCAGCCGAGTCAGCTCGGCCAGTTTCTCGGCCCACCGTTCCTCATGTCGAATCTCGTCCGTCGTCAGCACCCGATCCATGTCGCCTCCTCGCTTCCACGTCGAAAAAGAACAAAACGCCCGACGTTGCCGCCGGGCGTCAAGCTACATGGTTGGTAAGCACATCTAACCTGTCGTCCGACGGAAACTCGGGCGCCAGTAATAGCGGCTGGTTGTGCTGATTCGGTGCTTCATGGGTTTATGAGAGCATGGGACGGATAGATGCGTCAAGGAAGGCACCCAACAAACTAAGCGTTGCTCATCTCGAAAAGAAGGGTTCCCACCACAAACAAGGCATGTAAAACAAGGGCCGCAACACCCCAAGGAGCCCATTTCTTCTGCGACCGATGAAAACTTTCGACACTTTCCCACTTTTCCGACCGCCAGGCCAACTCATTGCCCTTCAGACCCAGCCAAATCCAGAAAAACCAGTTCAACACCGGAACTAAACACAGCAATGAAATCCAAGCCCGGTTAGAAATGCCCCAGATCCACCCGAGACCGGCTGCTCCCCAGTTCCAACCGCGGATCTCAGAGGGCACGACCGACTCCCCTCCCTTGCCCGACCGTTCGTCGTAACCCCCGACGACCGGTTTTCGTCTGACGAGATAGAAGATCCCGAGCGGCAGGCCGACCGACCCCAATATCACTCCCACACCTCCCAGGATTCCCAGCAGCATCCTCAACATGCCACCGTAGGACGTCATGGTGCTGCCGCTGACCGAAACCCCACCCAAAACAGTACCGACAGCGGCGGACAGGACGGCAAAGAGAACCAGGACTCCGACCAGTCCCAGCCACGGGCCGAACAGCCACAGCAAACCGTTTCGGATATTTTTTCTTCTCGAACTCTCGTACTCCCTAAAGTTGACGGGGGTCACGTCGGACATAGTAAAAGGTTAACCGTGTTCGTCTTTTTTAGACGAAACCCGAGATGGCTATCCTGTCAAACCATCAACTCCTTTAGCGAACGCCGGCCCACGACATGCAGTTCGTCCATGGCCCGGGTCAGGGCCAGATAGAGCAGGTCGCGGTCGACTTTGGCCCTTTCCGCCAGCAGGTCGGCGGGATAGCCGGCCGTGTCCGACTCGAGTGGCAGAAAGTCGACGCCCATCCCGACCAGGAACACCCGGTCGAACTCGACGCCCTGCGACTCCTGCACGGTCAGCACCCGGACATTATCCGACCTGCCGAACCGCCGACGAAACGGCTCAAGGTACTCGGGACTTTTGGCCAGCACGCCGACGAAGGCATCGTCCGTCCGGTCCAGCCCGGCGGCGACGTACTCCAACTCCTCGTCCGTCGATCCGGCCGTACGCTCGACGACCGGCGGCCCGGACCGCAGCCCCTCGGCAACAGAGGCGTCGAAACCCAGCGAGGCGACGTACTCCACGATCTGCCGGGTGTTGCGGTAGACCTTGTGCAGGGTGACCTTGCGGTCCGGCGGAAAGGCGACTCCGGCCTCGGACCAGTCGCGAAGCGTGTACAGGCAGGTCTGCTGGCGGAGGTCGCCGACGAACAGCATCGCCCCCGGCTCCGGCCGGACCAGTTCCCGCAGGATCTCCAGCTGCTCCGGCAGGTAGTTCTGGGCCTCGTCGACGATCAGCAGCGAGTAGCTGAGCGGCACCTTCCTGACCACCTTCCGCAGCGTGCCGTTCCGGTTCGGCCGGTACAGGGTGCGTTCGACGGCCAGTTCGCCCTTCCGCCGGCGCTCATCGAGGAGCAGCAGGGTGACGTCGTGCCGGTCCAGGATTCCGGACTCGACCTGATGCGTCCAGGCCGCCAGCGTCTCCCCGGTGAGACGCTGCCGATAGAGTCGGTCCAGTCTGGCGACCGCGTCGCCGGCCCGTCCCAGCTCCGGCCGCTCGAGCAGCACCCGGTGCTTGGCGTACTCCAGCAGGTCGCGTTCGCGTTCCGACCGGCCGAAGCGCGACACGAACCCGATGCCCTCGATGCCCAGCGCCTGGCCGGCCCAGTCGGCGAAGGTGGTGATGGTCACGTCCTTGATGCCGAGCTCGGGAAGCAGGGCGGCGAAGTACTCGCGGGTCGCGCTGTCCTGGACGAAGACCACCGCCTCCCCGGGATCGAACGTCTCCGCGGTGTCCGGCGACTGCACCAGGTAGGCCACGCGATGCAGGGCCAGGGTGGTCTTGCCCGAACCGGCCGGACCGGCGATCAGGAACGGTCCCCGATGGTCGGCGCGAATGACCGTGTCCTGGGCCTTCTCCATCACCTCGACGATCTCCGGCAGCATGAAGGCCGTCTTCCTGCGGGACAGCCGCTCCTGATGGACCAGCTCGCGCGGCGAACCGATCGACTCGGTGGCCATGAAGACGACTCTGCCGTCGACGACCATGAACTGGTCCTTGCGGGACATGACCGCCTGCCGCCGTTCGCCGTCCGGCAGCCGGTAGGAGACGTCACCCGCGGCCTCGAAGCGAATCGCGGCGGCCGGCGCGGTCCAGGAATAGACCGACCGCTCCGGCAGGCCGAACTTGCCGAAGTAGACTGTCTTGCCGCCGTCGCCCCGGCCGAAGTCCAGGTCGCAGCGCAGGAAGTACGGCGACGGGTAGAGATGGGCCAGCTCGTCGCTCCGGTCCTGCTTGTGCCGCAGCACTCGGGCCAGGATGACCTGTTCGTCCGGCCGGGCGCCGGACTGCAGCGACCGCTCAAGCTGCTCGATCTTGCCGTGCGTCTCCTCGATCTCTTCCCGGATGTCCGTCCGGGTCTCCTCGACGTGCTCCTGAGCCTGCTGCAGCAGCTCGTCCTTCCTGCTCTGGTCCATATGCCGGGTCAGTCAAAAAATCACTGCCCAACCCGGCCATCTGGGTGGAGCAGCGACTTTATTCTAGACATTATTGATGGGTTGGCCTTTCAGTAGAGGTATTGGTACACCAACGGGACGATAAGGGCAAGACCGACCGGAAACAAAAAGACGGAAGGCTGAATCGAAACGGACGAAATTTGTCCGTCGGTCTCAATTCGGGCTTGAGTCATACAGATTGACACAAAAAACCTGAAATTCTAAACTGGCGGACGCCTAGATCCTTTCAATCAGATACGGTCGGCGGACAGCGTCACGCAAAAGGCATTGTCCGCTGGCCGTATCGCCAACAGAAAAGGGGTATTAGAGATGCAGCAGCAGACGTTTACCGTACGCAGTCTCGTCGGCGGATTCGTGCTCGCCATCATCATGGCGGGGATGAACAGCTACCTCACCCTCAAGGTGGGACTCATCGAGGAAGGACCGATCGTAACCATGATGCTCTTCGTGGGCGTCATGATGATCTTCGGCCGAAAGGTCTCAGCCAGTGAGGCGGCCATGGTCGCCACCATGGGCAGTGCCGGCGGCGGGTTCGGCTTCATTGCCAACTTCTTCGCCGCGTTCGTCATGATCGGCCACCCGCTGACCCTCACCCAGATGGTGATCTTCCCGACCCTGACCAGCATGGTCGGTCTGATGGTGGCCATTCCGCTCCGCCAGCTCTATGTGGTGCACAATCCGTTGCCCTGGCCGACAAGTCAGGGGACGATTGCCGCCATCGAAGCCGTGACCGGCGAGGGCGGCGGGAAGCAGGCCAAACTGCTGCTGCTGTTCGCCGGACTGGCCGGAGCATATGTCTTGATGAGCAGCGGCCTGGGCTGGCTGCCGGAAGCGACCCTGATCGGAGCCTTCGGTCTGGCTGCCTACGGCGTCGGGTTCGCCTGGTCACCGTTCATCATCGGTGCGGGCTACCTCATCAAGCCGCGAGTCGGCTTCGGCTTCCTGGTCGGAGCGATCATCCTGGCTGTACTGGCGCCATACCTGCCGACACCCGACGAGCCACACAAATTCCTGTGGCCGGGCGTCATGTTCCTGGTGACCGGCGGACTCACGACCCTGGCCATCAACTACCGAACGATCGGCAGGGCCCTGACCTCACTGTTCGTCCGAAGAGAAAACCGGTCGGATACCGAAGACCGAGACGTAGTCATGAGTCCCCGGACCTTCCAGGTGCTGAGCCTGGTCGTTGCCCTGGCCTGCATCGTTGTCCTGGCCTGGATGTTCCACGTCGTCTTCTACATCACGATCGCCATGCTGGCGGTCGGCGGCGTGGTCTTCAACCTCGTGGCCACTAGGGCGGCCGGCGAGTCGGGCTTCAACCCCATACGGGTGGTAGCAGTGATGCTCCAGGGCGTGTGTGCCCTGCTCGGAGGAGTCGGCATCCATATCAATCTCACCGGGGCGGGATTCGCCGCAGCAAGCATCGGCCAGACCAGCATCCTGGTTCAGGACGGCTTCTTCGGCCGGCACTTCCAAATTCCGGCCCGCTGGCAATGGCTGGCCCAACTGGCCGTGCTCCTGCCGATCGCCGGAGTCTCGGCGCTGATCTTCAACGAGATCAACCAGGCCTATCCCCTCTCCCTCGACGGCGGGGTGCTGCCGGCTCCGGTCGCCAAGATGTGGGCCACAATGGCCCTGATCTTCAGCGGCCAGGGCGAGCTGCCGGAGCATGCGGTCACCGCCATGTGGATCGGCGGCGTGGCCGGCATCCTGTACGCCATCGCGGACGGCTTCGCTGCCGCACGGATAGAGTCGGCAGCCAAGGTGGGCAAGAAATCACCACTCCGTTTCTTCCCCCACTCGACCGGGATCGGCATTGCCCTGATCATCCCGATCGCCTACTCCCTCTCGTTCTTCCTCGGTGCGCTGGTCCTGTGCATCGTCCTGCCCAAGGTCTTCAAGGTCAGGGAGGACACCCTGAACACACTGGCCGCCGCCGGCATCGTCGGCGAAGGCGTGATGGGGCTAATCGTCATCATCCTCATGGCTGCCGGCGTGCTGGGCTGATCTGATCTAACCCGAAGACACAATCTCTCAAAAATCAAAACACCCTCACGGGTGTTTTTCTTTCGTGCACAAGACCGATCAGTAGGCCGTCGTCCTGGTCCGGTGGTACGGCCGGTCGTCCGGAAACTTTTCCTGCGTGAACAACCACAGGCGGTCGTTGATCTCGCTCGACGAGATACCCGGCAGGCGCTCGACGACCCGAGCCCGAATCCGCTCGACCGCATGCACCGTGCAGGCCCGAATCTCTACCTCCTCCGCCGAGCCGCTTACGATCTCGACCTGCGAGTCGATTTTTTCGGCGAGCGGTTCGGCATAGCGCATGACACCCAGCTTGCGCAGAATCTGCGGCAGCTTGTAGTCGGCGCAAGCTGTCAGTTTATCGATGTTTGCCAACCGGCCGTATCCCTCGCCGCCGAACAGACTATGAAGGTCGGAAACGAGCACCTGCGCGCGCTTGGCGAAATGAATCCTCTTTCCCTTATACGAAGCTTCGTCGCGAAATGATTCGAGGGTTTCGACAATCTCATCTAGCAGCGTCAGCGCCTCACCCCGACCGGCAGCGACGATCTGCGGAAAATAACTTGCCGAAGCCACTCGTCCAAGCTCACGAACGATAACCAACCGTTCCTCGAAGAGCGGAATTGTGACGTTGGCCCGGAGTATATGCGCGAAGTCGTCCGCCGACATGTCCCGACAAAAGTCCGCCTGTAATATTGGCACGCCTTCCTCCGCGGCCCGACCGAGAGCGACGATCATTCCCCAGGCACCATCGAACTTCTTTCCGTCATGCTCGACCGTCCATTTCGGCTCGCCCCAATAGCAGAAGCTGAGTGCATTGAAGACGAACAGAAAAGCCAGCCTGTCCGTGTCGGAAAGTCTGGCCAGATCAAAAGGCGCCGCAGTCAGCCAGTGCCGGCCGTCACCGCGCGCGAACGTGTCCGCGTAGTCCCTGACCCGCCGATCGTCGATGCTGACCGAGTCGGCGTTCTCGACCACGTACCTTGTCGATTCGAGGATATCCATAGCCAGGCCCATCTTAAACCCGATAGCAAAAACAAAAAAGCTGTCCAGCACAACAGGGGACAGTTCGAAAGATAAAATTCGTGGCTATAAATTTGCCTGTTTCGTCGTCTGTTTTGTTTGCCCTTCGTCACCTCGTGGGCACCAGATGGGCACCAGACCGGGGAGGTTACGAGGGGAGGCAAATGTTGAGGTCTGGGGGATTTTCGCCTCAGTATGCCGAACGCGAACCTTCGTTTTCCTGCAGCTCGACTTCGGGCCAGCCGACGCTCAGCTCGTTGCCTCTCGACGGAGGCTCCAGCTTCGCTTTCAACCCGTTCGAATCCCCACCAGACGAAAACCAGCCCCCGCCACCCCACTTCGTGGGATATCGGGGGCTGGTAGTCCCATGGGGATTTTCGCGTCGGTCCGGTCGGCGGTGACCGGACCTCCTTGTCCGGGGCAGCACCAGGCACTGCACCGGTTCGTGCCTGGTGACGCTCGACCACTCGGCTCATCCAGAAGGAAAAGAGTCTCGTGTCTCGCTCCTGCCCGGTTCGAATCTCTCACATAAAAAAACCACCCCCCATAGCCCCACACGGCGCTTTGCGCGTCGTGGGGCGACGGGGGGTGGTAGTCCCATGGGGATTCGAACCCCAGTTTTCTCCGTGAGAGGGAGACGTCCTGGACCGGGCTAGACGATGGGACCTCGT
>JBDRRB010000069.1:0-32945 GCA_043825985.1 bacterium
TAAAAAAATTTAAAACTCTTTAAAGAAAATGACACTCCCCGGGCTCACGCCCGGGGTTTAGGCTTCGCAATTAAAATTAATTTAAAATCTAAGGTTTAGATAGGATTAGTTTAAAAAATTACTTTTAATTTATTTTTAAGAAAGATTCATGTGAAACATGGGTTAGAAACCCTTAAAGGGTTTCATGAGAAACAAAAGACCAGCTTTTTGCTGGTCTTTTGTAATCTAACCCTCCTTTAGGGAAGGATTGAATCATGGTGGACCCGAGGAGACTCGAACTCCTCACCTCTGCGATGCGAACGCAGCGCTCTACCAGATGAGCTACGGGCCCTGGCTTATTTTTTCAATCTATCCACACTATTAACATCTTATGCACAATTTTCTTTGATGTGCTTAAGCTGGTGTCCCCGGGAGGACTCGAACCTCCATCTTATCCTTAGGAGAGATCTGCTCTATCCTTTGAGCTACAGGGACTGATTCTAAAATCTGGATATTTGAAAAAGAAATTTTTACAGGAGCCTTATTTGCATCAAAGAGTATAGCAGTAAAAATAAGTCTTGTGAAGATACAAGGGGAGAAAATTTAAATCTTAGAAAGAAATTAATTTAACTGGCTAAATTTGCTAAGATTAAATAATTAATTGTGTCGTAAAACATAAATCATTAGTTCTGGAATGATTTAAAAATTAATCTTTTATCCACCGCCAGTCTTTCTTACCATCACTAAAAGACATATACTGATCTGGTATGACTGAACTTTTGCTCCTCATTCTCATTTCAGCGGTAGCTTTTTTAATTTTTGCCTTCTTTTCATTAAACCGCTATCTAAAATCGATCGAGCAGGCTCGCGGCAATGACCGCAGTCTGGTCCTCTTGAACCAGAACGTTCAGGGAATGAATGAACGGCTGGACAAAACGACCGAATCTTTGAATTCCCGGCTGGATCGCGCCGCCCAGGTCATAATGTCAGTCCAGAAAGAATTGGGTACGGTACAGGAACGATTTAAGGGCTTTGAGGAATTCAGCGAGCTCCTTCATCCAAAACTGCGTGGAAATATTGGGGAACAGATATTGGCCGACATGTTGGCCCAAGTCTTTTCTCCCGGGCACTATGAGCTTCAGTTCAAGTTTCGCGACGGGCAGACGGTCGACGCTATAGTTCGTACCAAATCCGGAATAATTCCGATCGACTCCAAGTTTCCGCTGGAAAACTTCAAGCAGCTCACTCGAGCTACCAGCGACGAGGCCAGAAAGTCTGCCCAGCGCGAATTCAATAAGGCTGTCAGGAAGCATGTCGATGACATCAGCAAAAAATACATCCTGCCCGACGAAAACACGGTCAACTTTTCGGTGATGTACGTACCGTCCGAAAATGTCTATTATCACATCCTGACTGACGACGAGGCCGGCATCCTTGATTACGCCAAGAGCAAAAACGTTCTGATGACCTCTCCGCACGGTTTCTTCAACTTCCTCCGAGTGATCCTGATGGGAATGGAAAGAACCAAGCTTCAGGAGCAGTCGCAAAAAATATGGGACATCCTGAAGGGGGTTCAGCAGGAATCGGTCAAGTTTGAAGGGACTATCGGCGTCCTTTCCCGTCATATCACCAATGCCAAGGGGGCCATGGACACTGTCCATTCTGGCTACGCTAAACTTTCTGGCAAACTGGACCAGATTAAGCTGGTGGGGGACAGTTCGGAGAGCCGAACCACCAGCCTAAACGAACCGGAGCAGCAGACTTGACGATCTAGGCGACTTAGGCTATTCTCCGGTTATATTTGTAACTGCAACTGCGTTTCAGCTAAAGAAACTGCCGGCTATGCCAAACAAGAAAGCGGCCATCAAGGCCCTGCGCCAGTCCAAGAAGAAGGAAGTGCGCAACAGCAAGGTTAAGGACACCATCTCTTTCCTCCGTCGCCAGACCAGGAAGGCCATCGACTCGGGAGACCTGAAGAAGGCGGAGACTCTGGCCAAGAGCGTCGTCAAAGCCGTAGACAAGGCGGCCCAGAACGGAGTAATGAAGAAAAACACTACCTCACGGGTCAAGTCTCGGCTGGCTGCCGGCCTAAAGAGGGCTTCGGCAAAAAAGTAGCCAGAATACGAAAACTACGGCCGACCGCCGTAGTTTTTTGTTTATGAGCTATGACTTTCGTCCAGATGCTCCGACGGCAAATAGAGTCAGCTCAGTTAACGGCCTGGCCAAACCGGACTTGATCCGATTTTCAATTTCGATCAGGTTGCCGAAGGCCGACCTCATATCCGACATGCCAAGCCTCTGTGCCGTCCTCATGGCCTTACCAACCGGAAACGGATGAGCCCCAAGCTCACGAGCTATGACGTAACGATCACCGATACCGTGATCCAGTTGATTCTTGATCCCGATCAGCAGACGCAACTGACGCTGCAACATGGCCATAATCTGCAATTCGTTGACGCCGCCGGAGATCAGCCTATTAAGAGTCGGAACGGCCCTCGCTGTCCGACCGTCAAAACAGTCGTCCAGAAAGGCAAAAATTGATTCCTCCTGACTTACCGCAACCACTTCCCGCACCAATGGGGTGGTCACTATCTGCTGACCCTTGGATTGAGCCAGGGCACATACCTTAGAGACCTCATTGAAAATAGACCAGGAGTCTGAGCCGACCGAACGGGCCAGCTCGTTGCAGGCACCGACTTCGATCCTAATGCCATGTCGTTCGCACTCAGAGACGATGAGGCTAGTCAGCGTATCTCCGGTCGGCACCTTAAACTCCTCGGTAAACTTTTCTTCCCTAAGGAGAGCTAATGGGGGAGTCGGGCGCAGGGACGAAAGATCATCAGCCTCAAAGAACACGGCTACCGTACTTTCCGGCTGCCGATTCAACGCGTCAGCAATGCGAACCTGCTCCAGATCGCCCAGTCCGAGGAAACCTTCAGCCACGACCATCTTGCGCTGGCCCAGCAGGGGAAACGTCAGCATGGCCCCGATAAGATCGTCTATGCTGTCCTTATCGGCCCTGAAAGTAGCTAAATTCAGACCGGAAGGGTCCCTGGTTTCACGAAATCGCTCCCGAATCTGGGCTAATTTTCTCCTGGATCGGAAGGTGTCCGACCCACAGATCAGAAAACGCATAAGGCCATTGAGAACCAAAATTCTAGCTGTATCCGGCTATCTGACAGCCTCCAAGCCAATGTCAGCTTAGATTACTAACCAGGTCATGTCTACGACACTGACGGCGAACTGAAACAGACAAAAAAGCCGCCTCAACGAAAGACGGCGACTTTTTTCTCGTGGTTCCGCTACTTGATACCCTCCATTGAACCCCAGTCTGGCCCGACCTTAATGTCTACCGCCACCGGCACCTTCAGTTCGACCACGCTAGTCATCTCTCGGGAGACGATTTCGATTATTTCTTCGGTCAGATCCTCCTTTACCTCAAACACCAACTCGTCATGAACTTGAATAACCATCCGAACCTGAGCATCAGTATTGCGGCCGTACTTTTCGGACAGGATACGGTCGATACTGATCATGGCCTGCTTGATCATGTCAGCTGACGTGCCCTGCACGGGCATGTTGATGGCCTGACGTTCGGCCTCGGCCCGTTCCCTCTGGTTGAGCAGATGAAAGTTGGGAAAGAATCGCTTGCGCCCGAACAGGGTCTCGACGAAACCGTCGGTAACCAGCTTCTGCTTGGTCTCACTGATGTATCTCTCGATGCCTGAGTGAAGCGCAAAGTACTGGTCAATGTAGGAACGGGCCTCGGATGCCGACAGGTCAGTCGTGGCCGCCAGCCGCTGAGCACCCATTCCGTAGAGAATCCCGAAGTTTATCGCCTTGGCGATCCGACGGCTTTCCTTGGCCCGGTCCTCGCCGAACATCTCGACCGCGGTCCGGTAATGGATGTCCTCGCCGGACCGAAAGGCCTCGATCATGGCCGGCTCGTCGGCGATATGGGCGGCAATCCGCAGTTCGATCTGCGAGTAGTCGGCCGCCAGCAGGACTGAACCGGGAGGGGCAACGAACGCCTCCCTGACCATCCGGCCGTAGTCGGAACCGGCTGTCGGTATGTTCTGCATGTTCGGATCGGACGAAGACAGGCGTCCGGTGGCAGTAACGGTCTGGTTGAAGTTGGCGTGAATTCGACCGGTCAGCCTGTCGACGAGCGGCGGCAGGGCATCCACGTAGGTGGACTTGAGCTTGGTCAGCTCACGATAGTCTAGAATAGCGTCGACAATCTCATGCTGGTCGCGGATCTTCTCCAGCTCGGCGGCAGCGGTGGACAGGGTCTGTCCACGTTCGGTTTTCTTCAGTCCGACCGGCGACAGGCCCAGACGGTCGAACAGCACCTCCTTGAGCTGAACTGGCGAATTGATATTGAAGTCCTCGCCGGCCAAGGAGACGATCTTCTTCCTGAGGTCGGAAATCTTGCGCTCCAGTTCGGTCGACAGGCTGACCAGCCGATCGGAGTCCAGCCTGATTCCGTTCCTTTCCATGCGGGCCAGAACGTAGGCCAGGGGAACCTCCATATCCCTGAAAAGTTCGTCCAGACCATTCTCCTTCAGCTGCTCCGTCAGGCTGTCCGCCAGGGGAATGAAGTTCATCAGCTCCACCGCCAACCTGCGCCGCTGCCCCTCGTCGTCCAGCTCTCCCTTTTCCGGCGGCGGGACATTGCGGTGAAACGACAGCATGGAATCGAGCGAATGTCTTCTCTCGCCGGCATGAAGCAGGTAGGAGGCGAGCATCAGATCAAACGGAGAGCCGCCGAACTCCAGCCCCAATCCGGTCAGCCGGTACAGCTCTCCCTTCAGGTCGTGGCAGACCAGCCTGCAGTCACGGCCGGACAGCAGCGACTTCAGCCGATCGCCCGGCTCGTTCAGGCACTTGCCGGAGATGATAAAGACTTCCCGCCCGTCACTGATGGCCAGCAGATTTGGGTCGGAATGAGAATCATCCGGCTGTACGCCGACGGAACGGAATGCCAGGACCTTGGCCTCCTTCAGGTCGGAAACGTGCCGCTCCAGTTCGGCCGCCGTCGAGATCTCCAGCCACCGGCTTTCGGCGATCTCCGCTTCCGGTCCTTCGCTGTCCGAATCGGAGGCCAGGAACCCGAGCTGGCCGGCAGCCTGACGCCCCTCGTCGGAATCGGCCTTGGGAAGCTGGTTGAGCAGCCGGTTGAACTGGTAGCGCTCGAACGTATCCCGAACCGCCTCCCGAGTAACCGGATGGTAGGCAGTGTCTTCCAGGCTGAAGTCAATCTTGACGTCGGTCTTGATCCGGCACAGATGCTGGGACTGAAAGGCGTCGGCCCGCCCGTCGAGCAGCTTCTTCCGCATGGCCGGACTGAGTTCGGCCTGACCAGAATCGAGGGCCCCGTACAGTCCCTCCAGCGAATCGAACCGCTTCAGCAGGTCGACGGCCGTCTTGTCTCCGATCCCGCGCACGCCGGGAATGTTGTCCGACGGATCGCCACGCAAAGCCTTGTAGTCGACCATCTGATCCGGCCGCACGCCCATCTTCTCCTCAACTCCGGCCGGATCGTAGATCACCGTATCGGTCATGCCCTTCCTGAGGGTGTAGACCGACACGCCCGGCTCGACCAGCTGCAGGGTATCCTTGTCTCCGGTGACTATTATGACCTCGGCGCTACGGCTGTCCCGCCTGACCATGGTGGCTATCGTCCCGATCACGTCGTCCGCCTCAAAACCCTTGGCCGTATAGAACGGGATGCCCATCTCGCCGAGAACCTCCTCGATTATCGGCACCTGCTCATACAGCTCGTCCGGCCTCTCCTCCCGAGTGGCCTTATAGGCCTCGTACTCCTCATGCCGAAAGGTCGGACCGGCCAAGTCGAAGGTCACCGCCAGATGGGTCGGTTTCAGTTCCTTGATCGCCTTCAGCAGGATCATGATGAACCCGTAGGCACCGGAGACGACCAGCCCATCCTTGGTGGTGAGGGGCGGCAGGGCATGCCAGGCCCGATGCAGCAGCGCGTGTCCGTCGATGATAATAAGGCGTTTCTTCATATTTCTGTTGGGTGACCAATGACACCATCGTATAGAAAAGCGGGGGAGTGTTGAAGGCCGGAACCCATAAACTGACCCTGTTGGTCCAGTGAGGCCAGAGTTGCCTAAGACTGAAATCCGTGCTAAAAATAGCTTCGCCAAGGCACTGGCCCGGTAGCCAAGCAGTAAGGCAGGAGTCTGCAAAACTCTTATGCGTGGGTGCAATTCCCGCCCGGGCCTCCAGGCGAAGACACTCCTAATCGGGAGTGTTTTTGCGTCCGAACCAAAACGACAAAACGTGTAACGCCTGACAGGTGAAAAACCATATCTTGTGGATGCTTTATCACCAGCCCAAAAAGCCTTTATTTATCCCCAAAAAAGGGATAACATGAGCATAATTATCAAAGACCTATCTACAAGTAGATAACATGGCCTACACAATCGGAGTGGATATCGGAGCAACCAAGGTAGCAGCCGGACTGGTAAGCGGCGGTAAGGTGGTTAAGAAGTTCTCGGCTACCTACAGCCAAGAGGATCGAACGGACAAAAAACGCTTCTCGGCAGCTATCGTCAGGGCGATCGAGTCGGTTTGGCAAAAGAGCGCCCAGGGGATCGGACTCGGCGTAGCGGGAGTGACCGACCCAAATAAAAACGTCCTCCTGCAGGGGGCGAATTTTCCGTCCTTCTTCCGCAATGTTGACTTCGGATGCCTGCTCAAAAAATTCGACCGGCCAATCAGAATCGATAACGACGTACATGCCTTCGCTTTAGGCGAGACCGTTCATGGCCAGGGCAGGGGACATGACCTGGTCTTTGGACTGACGGTCGGAACGGGAATTGGCGGAGCGCTGGTCCTGAACGGAAGAATCGTCCGTGGCCGCAACAACGCCGCCGGCGAGGTCGGACATACGGTCATCCAGATGGACGGCGGAGCGTCCTGCAGCCTGGGCCAGTCCGGACATCTTGAGTCATACGTCTCAGGAAACGCCCTACGCCGAATGATCGGCGAAAGGTTGACGGCTCCAGTCCTGCCGGAAAACCTTGAGGACCTGGCCGCAGCCGGTAACCGGGAGGCAATCGAGATCATCGCTGTCGCTGCCCGGGCCCTGGCCGTAGGATTCGCCAACGTGATTCAGACCGTCAATCCGGACATCATCGTCGTAGGCGGTGGTCTATCACGAATGCAGACCCTCTGGAGAGGCTCCAAGGAGCACTACCGGTCCCTCGTCACCTACCAAAACATGCGATCAACCCCGATCGTCCGTTCCAAGCCAGCATTTGAGGCCGGAATTATCGGCGCGGCTCAGCTAATAGCAGCTAGCGCCGACCGTTGATTCCAGAGCCGAAAAAGGGCAATAACCCCACGACCGTGAGTAACACCATCCGCAAGTTCACCATCAGAAAGAACCCGAAACGTGGCTACGGACAAGCCATAATTTCTGGTCTGGGGAGAAAAAGACGTCCGGTTGGGTTGCTGACCAGGTTGTTCGGGCAAAGGGCTAAGGTATGGCGCGAATATCTCGCTCTCTGGCCGTACGTACTGGCTCTGGCCGTCCTCGGCGGTTCGTTGGCCATGCTCGGCCTGTACATATGGGTACGCCAGGACCTGCCGGACCCGAACCGTATTGCCGTCCGCAGCGTCGCCGAGACCTCAAGGATCTACGACCGCGACGGCGAGAAGATCCTCTACGAGGTGCACGGAAACGAGAAGCGGACCGTCGTCGAGCTGGAAAAGATCTCCCACTACGCCATCGATGCAGCTATTGTGGCCGAAGACCGGGACTTCTACACGCATAAGGGCTTCAAGATAACCGGCTACCTGCGCGCGCTCATCACCAACATCAGAACCGGCGGCCGCGGACAGGGCGGATCGACCATCACCCAGCAGCTGGTCAAGAATGCCCTGCTGTCGCCGGAGAAGACCTACACCAGAAAGCTGAAGGAACTGCTGCTGTCGGTTCAGATCGAGCGGAACTTCGACAAGGACACCATCCTCAAGATGTACCTGAACGAGATTCCGTACGGTTCGGTCGTGTACGGAATAGAGAGCGCGGCCGAGACCTTCCTCGGTCAGAAGGCGTCGGACCTGGACCTGGCGGACAGCGCGCTCCTGGCCGCGCTGCCGCAGTCGCCCTCGTACCTGTCGCCGTACGGCAGTCACGTGGACGAGCTGATCGCCCGGCAGAACTGGATCATCGACTCAATGGTCGAACTGGGTTACGTCAGTCAGGAAGAGGCCGATGAGGCCAAGGCCAAATATCCGACCAGCTCGGAAATAGAGAAGTCGATCCGTCCCAAGAATGTCTCGATACTCGGGCCGCATTTCGTCTTCATGGTCAAGGAGCTGCTGGCCGAACAGTTCGGCGAGCAGATGGTCGAGCGAGGCGGACTGAAGATCATCACCACGCTGGACGCGGACAAGCAGGCGGCAGCGGAACAGACGATCAACGACAACCTGGACTTGCTCAAGCAGTTCGACGCCACGAACGCCGCCCTGCTGTCGTATGATCCGGCCACTGGAGACATCCTGGCCTACGTCGGGTCGGCCGACTACTTCAACGACGAGATCAGCGGCAAGTACAACGTCCTGCAGGGACTCAGGCAGCCAGGCTCGTCGATCAAGCCGATCGTCTACGCCTCGGCCTTCGAGAAGGGCTTCACTCCGGACACTGTCCTCTACGACGTGAGCACCAAGTTCGGATCGTACGCGCCGAAGAACTACAACCTGTCGGAGCACGGTCCGATGACCATGCGCGAGTCGCTGGCCGGGTCGCTCAACATCCCGGCAGTCAAGACGCTCTACCTGGCCGGACTGAACGACACCGTCAGCCTGGCCGAGAGGCTCGGCTATACCACCTTCGGCAACCGCGACCTCTTCGGGCTGTCGTTCGCCCTGGGTGGAGCCGAAGTCAGGCCGATCGAGCACATCGCCGCCTTCTCCGTATTTCCGAATGAGGGACGGGTCGTGCCGCTGCGCGGAATACTGCGGGTCGAGGACCGCAACGGCAAGGTGCTGATCGACAACTCCGAACCGCCGTCGGCCGGCAAGCCGGCCATAAGCGCCGAGACCGCCCGGCAGATTTCCGGAATCCTCTCCGACAACTCCGCCCGGGCCTACGTCTTCGGGGAAAGCAACTACCTGGTCCTGCCCCGTCAGGCGGCAGCCAAAACCGGCACCACCAACAACTTCAAGGACGCCTGGACCATCGGCTACGCGCCGAACCTGGTGACCGGCGTCTGGGTCGGAAACTCGAACGGTCAGGAGATGAAGAACGGCGCCGACGGCAGCCGGATCGCTGCGCCGATATGGAACGCCTACATGCGCCAGGCCCTCGAGGGAATGCCGGTCATGGGATTCACCCCGCCCGAGCCGGTGATCACCGGCAAGCCGGTCCTTGATGGCAGCAAGGTAACCCAGGACACCTATCGCATCGACACCGTGACCGGGAAGCTGGCCACGGAATACACGCCGGAGGACAAGGTCGAGGAGCGCGGCTACGGCATACCGCACTCGATCCTCTACTTCGTCGACCGAAAAGATCCGCGTGGCGCGAAACCGGAAAATCCGGAAGACGATCCGATGTTCTCGGCCTGGGAAGCCGGCGTCGCGGCCTGGGCGGAAAGTCAGGGAATCCAGTCAGAAACCCCGCCGACCGAATACGACGACGTGCACCTGCCGGAAAACGTACCGACGGTCTGGTTCAGCCGTCCGGGCAGCGACGAGACGGTCCCGTCGCGCAGCATGTACGTCGACCTGACCGCCCAATCTGGTCGGGGAGTGAGAGAGATCAACTTCTCGATCGACGGCGACCACTTCGCCATCCTCTACGGCCCGCCGTTCAGCGGAACGCTCAGCATCCCGAACCGATTCGTCAAGGGATTCCACATGCTGAACGCCACGGCGAGCGATGACGTCGGAAACCTCGGATACGCCAGCGTCACCTTCAACCTGACGGCCGATCCGGGACCGATCGGCATCCAGTGGACCCGTCCGTACGACCGCCAGATAGTCTACCTGAGCCAATTTCCGATCGAGGTCCAGTTCAACATTGACGACCCACGCGGAATAAAGACGCTGTCCCTTGATTCGGTCGCTCGGAACGGAGATGAGGACCGTATCGGATCGATCGACGAGCCGCGACTGCCGAACATGAGCTTCAGCTGGATGGGACCGTCGTCGACTGGCAGCTATCGACTCAGGGTGACAGTGGAACTAGACGGTGGAGACAGCCGATCGGAAGAGATAACGGTTAACGTCAGGTAACAAACCGGAGGCAAACGAAAAGGCGGACCATACAGCCCGCCTTTTGCTTTGTTTCTCTTCGCCTTACTGCCGAATCGGCATGACGATATACAGGTACGAACCGTCTTCACCTTCCTGCCTGAGCAGACACGGACTCATCCCGTCGATCATCTGAATCCTGACCTTCTCCGCCTCGATGTTATTGAGGCCGTCGAGAAGATAGCGGAAATTGACCGTAATCGAGTTCTCCTTCCCGCTGACTTCTCCACCGACTTCTGCACTATGTTCACCGGTCTGTGGATTGTTGGCGGAGACGTTCACCGTTGAACCGGCAGTAAACCTCATTCCGATATCGTTCAAGCCGCTTTTCGAGAACAGCGACGTCGCCTTCACCGCACGGATCAGATCCTCCTTCGGAATCGAGGCCTCGGTCTCGAACCTTTCGGGGATAAGCTGTCGATAGTCCGGATACTTTCCCTCGATAGTTCTCGACACCAGCTCCACCTGGTTGTAGCGGAACATTATCTGGTTGTCGGCGACGATTATCTCCATCTTTTCCGGATTGTCGACAGCATCCTTGAACACGCCCAATATCCTGACCAGTTCGGCCACTGCCCTCGACGGAACGATCACCGACAGCCCTTCCTCAATCTTGGCACCGTCGGCACGCTCCACACCGACACACCTTTCGGCCAGCCGATAGCTGTCGGTCGCTGCGAGAACTAATTGCTGTCCACCTTCAGTCGGTAGGAACTTGAACAGCACGCCGCTAATCTCCGGACGGGACTCGTTCGCCGCCACGGCGAAGATCACCTGACCGATCGCCTTCCTCAAGGCATTGACCTTCACCGAAAACCTCTGTTCGCTCTCAACAGTCGGCACCAGCGGAAACTCCGAAGAGCTGATTCCGTTCAACTTTGTCTGAAAAGTACTGCAGCTGACTGACAGATGGCTTCCGGTCTGTTCCGCATCGACCCGTTCCTTTGGAAGCAGTGATACGTAGTCCGACAGCAACCTGGACGGTACGGTAAATTCGCCCTTCTCGTCCACCTTGCCGCGTATCACGCAGCTGATGGCCATTTCCAGATTCGTCGTCATCAATTTTAGTCCACCCTCTTCGGCTTTGATCAGAACGTTCTCCAGGATGGGAAGGTTCACGCTTCGGTTGGCGATATGGCTGACGATCGAGAGTCCCTGCCGTAGGTTTTCTTGCACACAGGAGAATTTCATTTTCTTGAGGCTATCGGAAGTAAGGGGTGATAGATATAAATAAATCGGTGGTATCGGTAGTAGGCAAGTGGACGGCGGGGATAAAGGTCAAAAAATTTCTCAATGAAGAGAAATTTTTGGGTAAAGGAACTGTGGGGAGGAACCGGACAGAAACGGGAGGAACGGGGGAGGAAACGGTAAACAGGTGGAAAAGTGGACAAGTTAGGCCCTTTTTGCCGACAGGTCGGTAACAGCACCGACACAGGTTTCACATCACTTCTCCACGTCCTTTTCAACAAGAAGGGGAAGGTCTGATTCAGGAGTTATAGAGCTGCTGCTTGATCTGGTCGATATCCTGTTGAAGCTTGGGGTTGGTCTTGATTTCACGGCCGATCTTGTCGTAGGCATGCATGGCCGTGGTGTGGTCGCGACCGCCCAGCTCGTTGCCGATGGTCGGATAGGACGAACGCAGCTCCTCTCTCATCAGGAACATGATGATCTGTCTGGGGAAGGCCAATCGCTTCTCGCGGCAACGGCCGAGCATGTCGTCGACCGAGACGTCGAAATATGAGGCGACGGTCTGGATCAAGTGCTTGGGAGAAACGCTGCGCTGGGCATGTGCCGCTCCGAAGCTGGAAAGAAGCTGCTTGGCTCCTTCGAGGGTCGGCCGAGTGTTCTTGAACTGGTGGTAGGCGATGATTTTGTTGAGGGCCCCTTCCAGCTCGCGGACGTTCGATTGGACGGTGTCGGCCACGAAACTGATGATATCCGGAGTCAGGTCGTAATTTCTTTCCCGGCATTTCGTCTCGAGAATGGCAATTCTGGTCTCGAAGTCCGGGCTGGAGATATCGGCCATCATTCCCCACTCGAAGCGTGAGACCAGACGCTGCTCTAAGGCCGGAATCTGCTTAGGCGGACGGTCTGAAGTCAGGACGACCTGCTTGTTGGTCTGGTGGAGGGCGTTGAAAGTGTGGAAGAACTCCTCTTGGGTTCCGTCGCGTCCGGTCAGGAACTGGATGTCGTCTATCAGCAGAACGTCGACGTTGCGGTAGGTGTCCTTGAAGTCCTTGCCGCGACCGCTCTTGACCGCGTTGATGAAGTCGTTAGTGAAGCGTTCACAGGTAACGTAGAGGATTTTTGCGCTGGGTTGACGCGCGATTACGGCATTGCCGATAGCCTGAACGAGATGGGTCTTTCCCAGTCCGACCCCGCCGTAGATGAACAGCGGATTGTATTTCGTGCCGGGATTCTCGGCCACTGCCGCTGCGGCAGCATGGGCCAGCTCGCTTCCCTTGCCGACGATGAACGAGTCAAAGACATATTTTGGATTGAGCTTGCTGTCGGTATTGGCTGCCCGCAGCTCTCCGGTCATCTGGTCAGTGGCCGGATTCCTGGTCATGGTTTGGGTCTGGCCGGACGGCTGGTAGAAGCCCTGGGTGGAAACCGAATTGCTCTGGAAGCTGGTCGGGATCGGCATGGCCTGGGAAGCCGGTCTCGACTGCGGTCGAACGTCTACCTTATATATGATGCCCTTGACCGGTAGGTTGCTGACCGTCTGAATCGACTTGAGGATAGACTGGTTGTATTTCTTCTCGAGCCACGCCTTGGTGAAGGTGTTGGGGACAGAGATCACGATCTTTTCGTCCTCGACCGAGGAGATGAAAGTGTTCTTGAACCAAGTCGTAAAATTGGCCTTACTGAGCGAAAGTTCTAGTTCACCGAGCACCGCTTGCCATAGTTCGTGAGTGTTCATAATGGTTGTCTCGATGGAGAAAAAATTGAGTCACGATGTTCTTCAGTCTATGGAACCGTGGATAATTTGGAAAGGATGAGCATGTTGATACTTTGTTAATGAATTGTGCATATCTTTTGTGGAAAACTCAATTAAGTGTCAAGGGTTTTGGCCGGTCAAACCGGAAGGTCTTGCCTTTTTTTGGGTATTGTGGGATTATGTTGCGGCAAGTATCTGACTGATTTAAGGCTTATGCCTAAGAGGACGTATCAACCAAAGAGCCGCAAGAGGCAGAAAACCCACGGTTTTAGGGCCAGAATGAGCACTCCCGGGGGTAAGACAGTCCTGAAGAACAGGCGAGCCAAGGGTCGAAAGTCCCTCACCGTCTAGGATAAAAGGACAAGAATCCGCACCGGAAAAGTGCGGATTTCTGCTATCATTAGCCCATGATACCTAAGCAAAATCGGCTTCTGACCAAGAAGGATTTCTCGCGCCTTTTCTCCAAGGGGCGGATCTTTCACGGTCGCGGGCTGAGTGCCAAGGTGGCGCCGAACGGTCTTCAGCTGACCCGTTTTGGTCTGGTCATAAGCACCAAAGTCAGCAAGAGGGCAGTGGCCCGCAACAAGGTTCGCCGTCGGCTGAGGTCGATCGTCGGACGGATGCTGCCGGAGATCAGGACCGGTCTCGATGTGGCCATCCTGGCCAGGAAAGAAGTCCTGGACATGACCTTCAAGGAAATTGACGATTCAGTCGTTCATCTGCTGGAAAAATCCGGACTGGTCACTGTTTCGGCAAGTAAATGATTCGGGTTAGGGGAATGGAAGGGGTCAAGTTCTGGCAGCCGAGATTCTTGCCGATGGTCGCCATTCGCTTCTATCAGCGGTTGGTGTCTCCAGACCACAGTCGAATCGGTCAGGCTCTGTTTCCGGACGGCTACTGTCGCTACTGGCCCAGCTGTTCGGAGTACGGTTTCGGGGCACTGCGGAGGTATGGCCTGCTGAAGGGGAGCGTCCGGACTGCCTGGCGGGTGATGCGGTGCAACCCGTGGAGCGCCGGCGGGGTAGATGAGGTCGACTAGTGGTAAGGGATAAATATTTTGTTGAAAACAAAAAGTCCCGCCCGCGGGATTTTTGCTTTACTTGATTTTTAGCCTCTTGCGAAAGTAGGTCTGTCCGCTGATGATCTCTATTCTGGTCTTGGCCAGTCCCAGATGGTCAGCCACCTGCTCGATTATGTCGCGGTTGGCGCGCCCCTTGTCCGGCGGACAGGTGGTCCTGACGGTGATGGTTCCGTCCGCGTTTTCGGTGACCTTCCTCTCGCGGGCGCCGGCCTTGGCGATGACTTCGATGATCTTCATGCTGTGGCCGGCTAGATCTTTTCTCGAATTTCTTTCAGCTTGACGACGTCGTCTGCCCGGCCGTCCGTCGGCGTCTCCAGGATCAGGTTCATTCGGGCCAGTGCCGGGGCCGACATCAGCTCCCGGATGCCTCTCGTGCCGATCAGTCCTTGCCCGACATGTTCGTGTCGGTCCTTGTGCGATCCCAGCTCGACCTTGGAGTCGTTCAGGTGAACCAGCTCCAGCCGGTCGAGTCCGATGGTCCGGTCGAACTCGGACAGCGTATTTTTGACTGCGGCCGCGGTCCTGAGGTCGTATCCGGAGGCGAAGGCGTGGGCCGAGTCGAAGCAGACTCCGAGCCTGTCGTCTTCGACCCGGTGCAGTATCGTCGCCAGTTCCTCGAACGAGTCGCCGATCACGTTTCCGGCGCCGGCGGATATTTCGAGCAACAGCCGGGCCGAGCCGTCGTATCCGTCGATGACCTTTCCTATTCCCTCGATCGCCAACTCGATTGCCTGATCCTCGTCGAGTCCGTTGGCGCTGCCTAGGTGGGTCATGATGGACTTGCAGCCGAGCAGCGAGGCCCGCTCCAGGTCGGTTCGGATTATCTCGACCGTGCTTTTTCTGACCGGCGGCTTGGCCGAGCAGATGTTGATTACGTATGGCGTGTGAACGTAGTACTCGTCGAAGCCATGCCCATCGCAGGCCGCGCGGAATTCGGCGGCCTCCTTATTTCCCAGTTTCGGCGGCGGTCCGCCCTGTGGCGGACGGCTGAAGAACTGGAAGCATTCCAGTCCTTCGGCGGCGGCATTCCTGGGGGCATTATGCAGTCCGCCGGCGGCGGAAACGTGGGCTCCTATCTTCATGGTCGTGTCCGATTATCGCGCCGATTCGGTTCGGGCCGTTCGTCTCGGCATCGCTCTAATGATGTTAGGCCCAAAGAAAAGACCGCACAACCCGTGCGGCCTTTTCGGTTTCGGCAGGCGCTACTTCTTTGCCACCTGGGCCCGCTCCTTGAGCAGTTCCACTACCTTGCGGTTTCTGATGGCGGTCCGGATGTAGTCCTGGTACTCCTCGGAATGAAGCGTCTTCTGCGCCTCGGCATCCTCGGAATGGGCGTTGATCATCTTCTCGATCTCGGCCATGACCTCGCTGTCCGGCACCTCGATCTTCTCCCGCAGCCCGTACTCGCGGACCAGCAGCGCGGTCTTGACCCGCTGCACCGCCTGCTGGGCCAGCTCCAGCTTGATGTCGTCGAGCGTCTTCTTGATCGACTTCAGGTAGTCGTCGAAGTTCAGTCCGCGGTCGGAGATGCTGTGCTGCAGCTCGTGCAGCATCCGGTCGGTCTCCTGGATCACCATCCGTTCCGGGATGTCGCCGAAGCGAGACTTGTCGACCATCTTCTCCAGTATCTCAGCCTCGACTTTTTGGGAGGCCTTCTCCGCCTTGTCCTTCAGGATGTTTCCCCGGAGCATCTCCTTGAGCTGGCCGAGCGATTCCTGCCCCAGCGACTTGGCGAACTCGTCGTCGACGGGCGGATTCTGCAGCTCGTAGACCTCCTTGCAGGTCAGCTTGAAGTGCACGTCCTGTCCGGCCAGCGTCTTCTGGTAGTGGTCCTTGGGGAACTTCAGGTCGAACTCCTTCGACTCGCCTTCCTTCATGCCGACGATCTGGTCCTTGAGTCCGGGAACGTAGTAGTCCTCGTCCAGGTAGATGCCGTGGCCGCGGGCCTGTCCTCCGTCGAGGGGGATGTTGGCCTGGATCATGTCCATGTCGACGATCACCTTGTCCGTTCCGGCGGCGGCGCGGTCGACGCGGACCTCCTTGGTCTGCATCCGCTGCAGCTCCCTGATTGTCCCGTCGATCTCCTTGTCCTCGACTTTCGGCTCCTCGGACTTAACCTTGATCTTCTCGACCTCGGCCAGCTGGACCACCTCCGGGATCAGCGCGACGGTGGCGGTGAACTCGATCGGATTGCCCGGCGCCAGCTTGGTGACGTTGATCTCCGGGTCGCCGTACGTGCTGAGGTCGTTGTCCTTGACGGCCCGGACATAGTGGCGGCGGACCAGCTCGGGCAGCGCCGTCTCGTAGATGGCCAGCTCGCCGAAGCGGACCTTGACCGCCTCGTAGCTGGCCTTACCCGGACGGAATCCCTCTATCGGCCGGTCGGTGGAGATCTTGGCGGCGGCGGCCTCGAGGGCCGGCTTGGCCTCATCGACCTCGATGGAGACGGTCAGCTCTGCCATTCCCTTGGGGAGTTTCTTGATGCTGCAGTTCATAGTTTCTGGTAATGACTCTTGAGGCTGAAGATTAGGCCATCCTTCGGTTCCGGTCAAGGTTATGGCGAGTTCTAGGCCGGGCACATCGTACTCGGTTTCCCTCATTCCTAACTCACCGTACATCTCCAGTACGGCTCGTGTCGTCATTCGGTCCAACCGAGCACGCTGTATCCCGTCTAGAACTCGCTGGGTTCAGCGTTCGTTCTTGATGTTGGGTGTCAAAAAGAAAATCGCCCGGATGGGGCGATTGTCGGGAGTTGGATTCGTGCCGAGGCCTGAGTCAGGCCTTATTTTTTGGCTTTGATTTCTCACCTGTCCCCTTGGTACCAGGTACCGAAAAACCTGGTACCGAAAAAACCGCCCGGCTTTCACCGGACGGTTTATACTGGATCTATTTCTCACAGCGAGCGGGATGCGGTGTGCTCCGCTGGACCGAGCGATGATGCGAATCGTACTGAGAACGTACGATGAGCAAGGAGCGAGGGAAGCGAAGTACAGCGCGCCCGATTCGCTGTTCGCGGTTAGACCATCAGGGCGACGATGAGCAGCGCGACAATGTTCAGAATCTTGATCATCGGGTTGATGGCCGGGCCGGCAGTGTCCTTGTAGGGGTCGCCGACCGTGTCGCCGGTCACCGCGGCCTGGTGGGCCATGGAGCCCTTGCCGCCGTGGTTGCCCAGTTCGATGTACTTCTTGGCGTTGTCCCAGGCCGCACCGCCCGTGGTCATGGAGATGGCCACGAAGATGCCGGTGACGATCGAGCCGACCAGGAGACCTCCCAAGGCCTCGGCACCCAGGATGTTCTTGAGCACCACGCCGACCAACACCGGGGCGACGACAGGAAGCAGCGCCGGGACGACCATCTCCTTGATGGCCGAACGGGTGACGATGTCGACGCACTTGGCGTAGTCGGGCTTGCTGGTGCCTTCCATGATTCCAGGAATCTCGCGGAACTGGCGGCGGACCTCCTCGACGATCTTGCCGGCCGCGCGGCCGACCGACTCGAGCGCGATGGCCGCGAACAGGTAGGTCACGAGACCGCCCAAGAACAGGCCGATCAGTACCTTCGGCTCAGAGAGCGAGAAGCGCAGGTGTACGCCCAGCTTTTCGAGCTCCTGGGTGTAGGCCGAGAACAGTACGACGGCCGCCAGTCCGGCCGAGCCGATGGCGTAGCCCTTGGTGACTGCCTTGGTGGTGTTGCCGACCGCGTCGAGCGGATCGGTGACCGCCCGGACGCTGTCCGGCAGTTCGGCCATCTCGGCGATGCCGCCGGCGTTGTCGGTGATCGGTCCGAACGAGTCGATCGCGACCACGATTCCGGTCAGCGACAGCATGGCCATCGAGGCCACCGCCACGCCGTAGACTCCGGCCAGACCGAAGGCAGCGAGCACGCCGACCGAGATGACAGCGACCGGCAGCGCGGTCGAGCGCATGGAGACGGCCAGACCGGCGATGATGTTGGTGCCGTGGCCGGACTCAGACGCCGCGGCGATGTGCTTGACCGGGAAGTACTTGGTGCCGGTGTAGTATTCGGTGATGACGAAGATGAGTGCCGTGATCACCAGGCCGACGAGGGCCGAGCCGTAGAGCCGGCCGACGCCGTAGAGCCCGTTGTCGCCCATCAGCCAGTTGGTGATCGGATAGAAGGCGATGGCCGCCAGGACGCTGGCCACGATCAG
Source organism: bacterium (assembly GCA_043825985.1). Taxonomy (GTDB): domain Bacteria; phylum Patescibacteriota; class Patescibacteriia; order SG8-24; family SG8-24; genus UBA1561. The sequence continues at coordinate 18,466 of JBDRRB010000069.1, forward strand.
TCCCTTGTAGAGGGCGCCCATGATGTTCTTGCTGGCGCCGATCCGGACGGCGAAGGAGCCGAGGATCGACGACAGTATCGAGGCCGCTCCGAGCATCAGCGGGAACAGGACCGCGTTTTCGTTGCCCTCGAACAGCAGGTGACCGAGCAGCATGGCCGCGACCGCGGTCACGGCATAGGTCTCGAACAGGTCGGCCGCCATGCCGGCGCAGTCGCCGACGTTGTCGCCCACGTTGTCGGCGATCACTGCCGGATTGCGTGGGTCGTCTTCCGGGATTCCGGCCTCCACCTTGCCGACCAGGTCAGCTCCGACGTCGGCGGCCTTGGTATAGATGCCGCCGCCCAGACGGGCGAAGACCGAGATCAGCGAACCGCCGAAGCCGAGTCCGATGAGCGCATTCACGTCATGGGTCAGGGCATAGAAGACCGAGACGCCAAGGAGTCCGAGGCCGACCACGAACAGGCCGGTCACCGAACCGCCGCGGAAGGCGACCAGGAACGCGCTGGCCAGGCCGGACTTGGCCGCTTCGGTGGTGCGGACGTTGGCCCGGACGGAGACCTGCATGCCGATGAATCCGGCCAGGGCGGACAGCACCGCGCCGACCAGGAACCCGATGGCCGTGACCCAGTTGATGAAGGCGGCCAGCAGGACGAAGATCACTGCCGCGACCACGGCGGCCGACTTGGTCTGGCGGAGCAGGTAGGCGCCGGCGCCATCCTGGATCGCCTTGGCGATGCCGCGCATCTTCTCGTCTCCAGCCGGCCGGGAGAGCACCCAGCGGATGAGGATCGCGCCGTAGCCGAGGGCCAGCGCCGCCGCCAGGTAGGAGATAATTAGGGTGGTATTCATAGTCTGGTCACTTCATCGTCTCGGTCGTTTAGTCCGCCGAGTCAATTCGTATGAGTAATGTTGGCCACGCCGGAACATCTGTTTCCGGCCTGCTCTATAAGATGTAAGGCGACTCGGTCGCCGGGGCTTCGGTGGTCCCAGCTCGTTTTGCCTTCACGACTGAAAGATTAAAGAAAAAAGCCCCCGACTGTCAATCGGGGGAGAGGCGAAGAGAGTTATTTTGCGGCCTGATCTTGGCCGCCTTGAGAGGGAGAGTTTTAGGCGGTGGGCCGGCCTTCGGCCGATGATTTTCGCCGGCCGAATGGTGGGCGGCCTTTCCTTGGGAATCTCCCGGTCGCATTGCAGCCGGGACAAGAGATTTTCACCTCACCGCCACCGACTTGTGTCTCCTCGCATTGGAGACAGTCGCAACTTTTTTTGTGGAGCCTGATGAATTGTCCTAGGGTCCGGGGTTTGGGCAAGGCTTCCCTTCCGCCTCTTCCTTTCCCCAGACCGCTAAATTTTTTTTGCCCCGTTTTTCCTCTGGCTCTCGGCATCAGTCCTCCTTTTGTGTTCTGATGACGTGACAATGTCGAAGGTTAAGCCAAAAAAACGTTGTCGTCAAGATTGGTTAAGTTTTGCCGGGATGTCATTCTGCAATTTTAAGGTCTATTTTTGCCGAGCTATCCATTTTCTTGGCTAATTGGAGCCATTATTTTGTCCAAGATTTCCAGCCAGGATTGACCTTGGCCCTTGCGGCTGGTACCGTTCTCCCATTACGGTTATAGATGTTCGGCCGGTCTGGCCGACGATTCGTCGGGTAAGGTACAGCTAAGCCACTAAGAGGCTCTCTATACCGCGGACCGTGAAGAAAATCGGCGTCAGGTGCCTGCTGGGAATCTGTCGGGCACTGATGGCCATAAAGAAATTTCTGGGCTGGACGATACGGGCGGTGGGCGGACCGTCTGGTTTTGTCTGGCGCATGTTTCTGCAGCCGGCCCTGTCGGTCTGTTACCGTTTGGTTCGGTATGTGCGCAAGCGCATCGTCGGCCTGAACTTGAATTTGAGAGGGCACCATCTCGGGCGCTTTTCGATGCACGCCTTCGTCGGACTGATGGCCATGTTCGTGGCCGTGGCCAACATTCAGGCCATGGAAAGGAAGCCTTCTTTTTCCGGCGTGGGCGACGACAGCATCCTGTCCAGACTGGCCATGCGCGAAATGGAGGATCAGCTGGTCGAGGAGTTCGTGCCGGTCGAGCCATCAAAGGAGGTTTCCTACCTTGAGTCGCAGGCGATCCGGCCGCACGGCTACGACCTGGTTCAGATGACCGATTCGTCCGGCAGCGGCGAGCCAATAATCGACTCCGGTTCGATGCCTCCTCCGTCCTCGCTGGTCAATGCGGTTCGCGTCCAGACGGAGATCGCCGCCTCGTCGGAGCCGGCCGTCAAGACCAGGAGCGGCGTGACCGAGCATGTCGTGGAAAGCGGCGAGAACATCGGTTCGATCGCCCGGCTGTACGGCCTGCAGACCACGACCCTGCTTCAGGCCAACAACCTGAATGCCCGCAGCCTGATCCGGCCCGGTCAGAAGCTGTCGATTCCGCCGATCGACGGGCTGATCTACACCGTCAAGAAGGGCGACACCCTGGCCAAGATTTCCAGCACCTACAAGAGCGACATGGACAAGATCCTCGAGTTCAACGGACTGGCCAGCGCCGGGTCGCTGTCCATCGGCCAGAAGCTGGTGCTGCCCGACGGCAAGCTTCCTCCGCCTCCGCCGCAGGCCCGCAGGGTCATCACCACCAAGGTCTTCTCCACGCCGTCGCCGGCCGCGGCCAACACCAGTACCCGCCTGCTCTGGCCGACGTCCGCCCGTCGAATCACCCAGTACTACAACTACAGCCACAAGGGAGTCGACCTGGCCGGTCCGGTCGGCACGCCGATATATGCGGCCGACGACGGAACGGTCGTGACTTCGAGCTGGAACTCCGGCGGCTACGGCTACATGATTCTGATCGACCACGGCAACGGCCTCTATACCCGGTACGGTCATTCCTCCAAGTTGCTGGTGCAGAAGGGCGATACGGTCAGTCGCGGCGACGTCATCTCGCTCATGGGTTCGACCGGCCGCTCGACCGGACCGCATCTTCACTTCGAGGTTTTGTCAGGGGGGATTTATAACCGCGTCAATCCCTTCGACTACATCAAATAATGGGCAGGCCCTGACCGAGCGCATTGCGTACGGCTTCGCGGTCGGCTAGCTCGACGTACCCTTCAGTATGCCTCGCGTCGCCGACCGCTCCAGCCGCACACACTGCATCTCGTTCAGGGCCTGCCTTTGTTCACTCCAGCCGAACAAACTTCATCCCGTCTGAAGCCTGCTGGGAGCAGGGTCGGTAAGTACACTGCAACCCATCCAGAACCCGCCAGTGGTCAAATTTGTTAAAAATTAGCTCTCTCGGGAGTTGATTTTTATTATGGACAGCACGACTCGCTTCGTAACTTCCTTCAGGCAAGCACGTTGCATCCAACCTAGGGCCTGCTTTTGTTTTATTGATTTTTGTCATTGCGATGGAGAGAACGTAGTGACTGACCGCGGCAATCCCGTCTTTTATGTCATTCCCGCCGGAGTCTGCCCTCGCGAAGGCGAAGGCGAGGGTGGGGATGACATTACTGTTTTACTTGTTGCCGAGGGATAATCGTCTTAATTTTTCATACGGTAGAGGTGCGCGAGCGGAACAGCAGGGCTTCGGCCAGGTCCTCACGGCGGATCCGTTCGCTTCCGGACAGGTCAGCGACGGTCCTGGCGACCTTCAGGGCGCGGGTGATGGATCGTGCCGACATCTTGAGCCGCTCCGTCGCGTCGCCCAGGAAGCTTTCGGTCGCAGCGTCCATCAGGCAGTGCCTTCGCACCATTCGGTGGTCCATTCCGGCGTTGGTGAACGTCTTTCCGTCGGCGAATCTGGACACGGCCATGTCTCTGGCCTCCTTCACCCTCTGTCGGACCAGGTCCGACGGCTCTCCATCGTCATTGGCCCTCAATATGTCCCGCGGATCGACGCGCGGTACCTCGATGTGCAGGTCGATCCGGTCGAGCAGCGGTCCGGACAGCCGTTTCATGTAGCGTGATACGGCCGCGGCAGTGCAGGTGCAGTCCCGCGTCGGGTCGGTGGAGTAGCCGCATGGGCATGGGTTCATCGCCGCGACCAGCGTGAACCGGGCCGGAAAGCGCAGCGTGCACTGCGAACGGGAAACGGTCACGAAACCGTCTTCGAGCGGTTGACGCAGCGCCTCCAGCGCCGAGCGCGGAAATTCCGGCAGCTCGTCCAGGAACAGCACGCCGCGATGGGCCAGGCTGACCTCGCCTGGCCGGGGTGAACTGCCGCCGCCGATCAGCGCCACGCTCGACGCGGTGTGATGAGGTGACCGGAACGGGCGTTCGTCTAGGAGACATGGTGCCCCGTCCAGATTTCCGGCCACGCTCCTGATCTTCGTTACCTCCATCCGCTCTTCCCTGGTCATGTCCGGCAGGATGGATGGCATAGCCCGGGCCAACATGGTCTTGCCCGAGCCGGGCGGTCCGGACATCAGGACGTTGTGTCCGCCGGCCGCGGCTATCTCGAGCGCCCGCTTGGCCTGCAGTTGTCCGCTGATGTGCATCAGGTCGACCGGCCAGCTGCGTGCCGCATTCGGACGGTCTGCTCGATTCGGCATTTCCAGCGGCTTGATCGCGCAACTGCCGTTCAGGTGGAGCATGACTTCGGAGAGCGAACGCGCTGGGTAGGCCGACTGCCTCGCTCGATCCGCTCCCTCCATGGCCAAGCCGACCTCGGCCGAGTTCCCGACCGGAAAGAATATCTCGTCGAATCCGGACTGCAGCGCCGAGTCCGCGATCGGCAGTGCCCCGGCGATGGGCCGCAGGTCTCCGTTCAGGGCTAGTTCGCCCAGAAAGACCCGCCTGGTTCCGGTTCGGTCGGCCGTACGGTCGCTGGCCGAGACTATCGCCAGGGCGATGGCCAGGTCATGCATCGGTCCCTCCTTTTTGATGTCCGCCGGCGCCAGGTTGACCGTCACCCGTGCCTGAGGAAACGGCAGTCCGCTGTTTGCGATGGCAGCGCGGACGCGTTCGGTCGACTCGCGGACTGCCGTGTCGGGCAGACCGACCAGCTTGAAATGGGGGAGGGTAGCGCGTGATATGTCGGCCTCGACCTCGACTGGCATCGCGTTTAGCCCCAGCAGGGCCATGGAATGGAATCGGGCAGGCATAGTCTTGGGGTAGGTGGCTAGTTGCCGCCTCCTTAGCAGGATCATGTCGAAAGGTGCAAGTTTGGGCGCGTAATGGTTCGTTAGGCACTCATTTCGAATATTTGCCGCAGACAAAACTCCCGAGTCTGAACTCGGGAGCATGACTTTTTTAGTGTCGGTCGATTTAGTTTGCCGTCTTTTCCGGAGCGGTCTTTCTCTGCCCGGTTGCGATCAGCAGTAGCACTCCGATGACGATCATTATGTCAGCCAGGTTAATGGCTGACCGGCTGAAGAAGATCAGATAGTCGACTGTCGCGCCGAATCTAAAGTTGTCGAATAGGTTGGATGCCGCACCGAGAACGATGAAGGTCAGGCCGGGAATATTAGATCCCCGCTTTTTGGTCTCTATCGCCAACCAAGCCGTCATGGCCAACCAGGCCGCCGTCGCTATCGGCAGGTAGATCGTTTTCGGTACCGGCAGGCTAAATATGATGCCCTTGTTGAGAAACAGTTCAAAACCGATCGGCCCAAGAAAGAACTTCGCGCCATATGACATTGCAGTCCATTTCAGGATCAGGTCAACGACAAAAAAGACGGCTGCTGTGGCTAAAAATAGCCATTGAAACCGCCCTTTTGTTCCGTTTTCTTCTAGCTGGCTAGCTATACTTCCTGTTTGAACGACTTCTTGCATTCGACGCAGGAACTGGAAGCCGGTCTGGCCCGCAGCCTTTTTTCAGAAATTTCCTGGTTGCAGTACTTGCAGACACCGTAGGTTCCCTTTTCTATTCGGTCCAGGGCCTTGACCACGTCGCGCAACGAGGACTCGAGCGTGTGCTCTAGGGTCAGGTTGGTGCTGTAAGTGGCAACCTCCTCGGCGTTCTCGTCTTCCTTGTCTCCGATCTTCGGAAACTCAGCTCGAAAGTCGCCGTCAGCGTTTGGGTTCCTGGTAGAAATTTCTGCCAATTCACCCTCTAGCCGCTGTTTTTCTCCCACAAGGAGATCTATCATCTCTTGGATGAAGTCTTGGTTCATATTTCTTGATCAACTTCTATCTTACAAGACAGGATATAGCAAACGCACGCGATTGGCAATATACAAAGTGTCAATTAATATTGACCTTTTTCGAGACAAAACAGGTTTTTTCTTAAAAAGAAAGGACGCAGGTAAGACCGCTCGCTAATGAGCCCAAAGGGCTATTGGAGCAGACCTGCGTCCGAGTTGCTCTTGGTAGAGCCCTACGGACGCGGTGCCTCATCTCCTCTATCTGAGAAGAGGAAACAGCGCGTCCGGACAGCTTTGAAACCAAGAACTGAAGGAAGGAACTAAAGCCCCTCTACCACACCACGGCAGAAGCCCCCGGCCCCGAAGGGTAAATGGAGGATACCAACGCCTTTTTTGGATTTTGTTTTTTGTTTTTGTCCTTTTTTGGCGAAGGAGTAGTAGAGAAGAGGGAAATAATCCAGAATTCTCGCTCGGGATCATTTCTCTTGATTCATTTTCAATGGACCCTTTGTACACTATTAGTGTACCACCAATTGACCTCTGGGTCAACTTGCTCACCTGTCTATCTTTTTACCTTAACCAAGCTTTATATTTGTTGTTTGTGGACTTTATTTTAGTTCTTGTGAATAACTTTTTTATTCATCTTTAAGGCTTATCGATTGTTATACACACTTTGTTCAGTGTTATCCACAAATATGTATAAAATTATCCCCAATTTTTTGAATGAGTATATTTTTAAGCTCAATATTTTTAGGCACAGCCAGATTGAGGATAATTTTGAGCTGAGGAAACATCTGACTGACTTCTATCGATTCGGTATTCCGAATACCCAGACAGGTGTCGTTTGTGGTGGTATTGGCCTCTTTTTTTATATCCATCACAAGCTCCGAATTGTTGGAAAATATAGATCCGTCGTCGAAAGATTCGACTATATAATGTAAGGGTAGTTCATTTTGGGATTCTTCGCTTTTCGGGGTGATAAATTCGGTCCAGGTTTCCTCACCTGGCAGAGAAAGTTGTCTTTCTGTCGGGAAAGACGCCTGTTCGAAGTTAAATATAGCTTTTTTTAGGTCTTCAGGATTTGAATTCGGCAAAAATGCCACAAAGAAAGGCTTTGGCTCGCTCTGGTCATGAAAGGATGTGTCTGCGGTCAGGACTGAAATCGGCCCCAAAAACATTTTTCCTAGTACGGCCCTGGTTTTTGTCAGGTCTTCGCTGTCTGGTACACCGCGTCTTTCCCGTTCTGAGTCGATTTCAGCCAGGAACAGGTCGGTCAGGTCGATTTCGGTCTTGGCAACAGAGAATGACGATTGGTTGGTGCCAATTTTGGTTCGGAGCAGTTTAGGGGGGGTGTCGGCCGGTTCACTGTCGAGGTCGGTTCTAATACCAAAAAGTCGTGAGATGCCGGTGGTTTGACCAGTCGGCATGAGCGAAATGGCCAGATTCTTGTCTGGTCGGTCAAACAGGCCAGCAACTACCGATTCGACCCGAATATTCTCGATTGCGTTCAGAAGGTTGGACGTATCCGTCTCAGGAAGACGGACATAGATTTGTGTTTTGGCCAAAGACCGTATGGCTGCCAGGGATGAGGCCGTGTCCGGCTGGTCAGCCAACGATCCTGCTGGTATGGATACGTCGGCTCTGCCGTCAGTCTCGTCCTTGATGGTCGGCCTTATCATGTAGGTCGTCCTGTCTAGCTGCTCTGCCCCAGACGTCGTCAGCATCGAGGTGGTTCGGTCGGTTGGCGGCATAAGAGGCGACCAATGCAGTAAGACGGTCCATTTAAGATCGTCCTCGCCAGTTTCGACGGCATAGGCCGCCATCTCCCGCGGTCGGTCTTGGTTCAGGTCGGCACTGAATTCCGTCATCTCGGCAATCCTTTCGAATCCGAAACTTTCCTGGGAATGGATGTAGGCCACGACGTCGGCCGGAACCATGTCCAGCAGGGTATCGCGGGTCGAGACAAAGAGACGGGTGGCCGTCATGGCCAGTAGGGCCAGTACGGTCAGGGGCAGCCAAAAACGGGCAGCGGCCAGAGGTCCGCCGCCCGTCTTCGTTTTTGTCGCGTCCGTTGTCGAGTCGGTTCGGTTCATTCTCTATGAGTCGCGCCGGCGGTCCCGGTCGTGCCGGGGTCCGTTTCCGCCATGTCCGCCGCCGTGCCCCGGAGGTCCGCTGCGGAAAGGCGGGCGCTGTTGCTGCTGCTCGTAGCCTTCCGGCATCTTCTGCTCACGTCCGAGTTCCTTCATGGCCTGCTTCATGGACAGGTTGATGCGGCCCATGGAGTCGATCTCGGTCACCTTGACCGGCACGATGTCGCCGACCTTCACGATGTCAGTCACCTTGTTGACCCGCCAGGGGGCCAGCTCGGAGATGTGGACCATGCCGTCCTGGTTCGGGATCAGTTCCACGAAAGCGCCAAAGTCCATGATGCGCACGACCTTGCCGTTCTCGAACAGCTCGCCGACGGTGACCTCTCGGGTCAGGTCGTGGATCCAGTCGACCGCCCGCTTCATCGCCGGGCCGCTGACCGAACACACGGTCACCGTTCCGTCGTTCTCGATGTCGATGGTCACGCCGGTCGCGTCGATGATCTCGTTGATGATCTTTCCGCCCGGTCCGATGACGTCGCGGATCCGGTCCGGGTTGATGCGGAAGGTCTCGATGCGCGGGGCGAACGGTGACATCTCGGGGCGCGGCGCCGGCAGGCAGGCTTCCATCGCGTCCAGGATGCGGATTCTTCCGTCATGCGCCCGCTTCAGCGTCTCGGAGACGATCTCCGGTGACAGGCCCTTGGTCTTGGTGTCGAGCTGGATGGTGGTGATGCCGTTTCTGGTTCCGGCGACCTTGAAGTCCATTCCCCCGTTGCCGTCTTCCAGGTCCTGCAGGTCAGTCAGGATCTTGTACCGACCGTCCTCGGACGAGGCCAGGCCCATGGCGACTCCGGCCACCGGACGCTTGATCGGCACGCCGGCGTCCATGAGGGCCAGTGACGATCCGCAGGCCGAAGCCTGGGAGCTCGATCCGTTCGACGACAGGACCTCGGAGACCACGCGAATCGTGTACGGGAAGACCTCCTTGTCCGGCAGTACCGGCAGGATGGCCCGTTCGGCCAGTCCGCCGTGCCCGATCTCGCGCCGTCCGGCACCGCCGATGCGGCCGGTCTCGCCGACCGAGAACGGCGGGAAGTTGTAGTGGTGGAAGTAGCGCTTCTTGCCGCTCTGGTCCATGCCGTCCATGACCTGCGCGTCTCCCGGACCTCCCAAGGTGACGGTCGACAGGACCTGTGTCTCGCCGCGCGAGAACAGTCCCGAGCCGTGCGTTCGGGGAAGCAGCCCGACCTCGCACTGGAGAGTCCGGACGTCGGTGAGCGACCGTCCGTCGACGCGCTGCTCCCGCTCGATGATGGCGGCGGTCACGACCTCGTCGACCAGCTTGTCGTAGGCCTCTCCGACCATGGACAGGCTGGACTCGTCGACCCCGGATGATTCCAGGTGGGCGAAGAGTTCCTTTCTGACCTGGTCCAGCGTCTCGCGCCGTTCGGCCTTCGTCGCCTTGGGGGCAGAGAACAGCACGGTCGATAGCCGCTCGCTGAGGAAACGCTTGGTCTGCGCCAGGACCTCGTTCCGACGGGCCAGTTCCTCGTCCTCATGCCCCGGAGTGAAGCCCATCAGCTTCTTGGGCTCGACCTTGGTCTTACCGACGGCAGCCATGACCTCGCGGATGAGGTCGATCGGTTCCTTCAGGTGCTTCTGGCCGAACTGGATCGCCGCGTTCATGTCTTCCTCGTTCGCCTCGAGCGCATTGCATTCGAGCATCAGCACCCGGTCCGGAAAACCGGCCACGACGGCGTCGATGTCGGACTTGGTGCGGGCCTCGAAGGTCGGGTTGATGACCCATTCGCCGCCGACACGGCCGATCCGCACTCCGGCGATCGGCCCTTCCCACGGCACGTCCGATATGGCCAGCGCGCACGAGGCGCCGATCATGCCGAGGATGTCGGTCGGATTCTCGAGGTCGGCCGACAGGCAGTCGACCACGACCTGCACCTCATGGCGCACGCCGTTCGGAAAGAGGGGACGGATCACCCGGTCGATCATTCGGCCGGTCATGACCGCCTCGTCGGTCGGGCGTCCCTCGCGCTTGATGAAGCGCGATCCCTTGATCTTGCCCGAGGCGTAGAGCTTCTCCTCGTACTCCACCGAGAGGGGAAAGAAGCTGATGCCGTCGCGCGGATTCGCGGACAGGGTGGCCGCCGCCAGGACGACCGAGTCCCCGTAGCGGACGGTGCACGATCCGCCGGCCTGGTTGGCCAGCTTGCCGGTTTCGACGATCAGGGCCTTGCCGCCCCAGAGGGTCTCGAAACGACGTGTCTCCATAGTTGTCTCCCTGCCGCCGTCTCGGTCCGCCGTCGATGTCCCAGAACTTATTTCGCAACTGCGTTTCGGTTTCCCGCAAGGCAGATGTGAAATAGGTTCAAGACGGGTCCGAGCGTCATTCGGCCGCTCCGTCTTGGCATCGCCGTCGCGAACCTTCGCGCGGCAGTCTTAGTTTGTTATCCGGATCTCTCCGGTCCCGCAGCCGGCTCCTTCGAGTCGGACACGGGGTCGGAGGCATCCGCCGGACCGGCTGCAGGTCGGAGCTTGTTCCGCGCCCGCAGCCATCCGGCCGGTTCGTCGTTATTTATTCTTGGCGATGTGCCCGCGCGTTCCGGTTCCGGTCGGGCGTCCGCGGCGGGCCGGCTTTTCCTCGGCCGGCTTGATCCAGAAGCTGCTGCCGGTGGCCTCCTCCGGTTCGTCCTCTCGTTCGGCGGCGCGTCCCGGCTTGACGTAGCCCTTGATGGTGAAGCGGTCGGTGTCGGCCGACAGGTCGGTGAAGTCGTCTGACGCCTCGACCAGCCGCGACGAGGCCGACTGCCGGAAGGCGATCACCTCGACCTGGCGTCCGTGATGCTTGAGGTACTCGACCAGCTCGACGAAGTCGCCGTCGCCCGACACCAGCACCACCACGTCCAGGATTTCGCCGATGCGCACGGCGTCAACGGTGATGCCCACGTCCCAGTCGGCTTTCTTCGCGCCGCCGTGGAACTCCTGCAGCTCGCGCTCCTTGGTCTCGATGCCGCGCTGGTTCAGCGCCTCGAAGAACGGATCCTCCTCGCCGGTCGCCCGGACCACGTAGGCGATGGCCCGGATCAGCTGGCGGTCGGCCACGGCCGCCTTAAGAATTTCGCCGAAGTCGACCTTGCGTCCGTAGAGCGCCTTGGCCGAATAGTACATGTTCTGCACGTCGATAAACACGCCGACGCGCTGGTTCTTATGCTTAATCATTGGGTGTGTTGCTTCCGTGGTCTTGGCCATGGAACGTAAGGTATAAAAATGGCGAAAACGCCGGAACTGTCCGGCGTTTGTCGTCTACAGCTTGAGGTCCTCGACCAGCTGGTCGTAGGCCTTGGGCTCCTCGCGCTTGAGGTACTTCATCAGCCGGCGGCGTTCGCTGACCTTTCGCAGAAGGCCCCGGCGGGAGGAGTGGTCCTTCTTGTGCTCGATCAGGTGCTCGGACAGGTCCTTGATTTCGGCCGTCAGGATCGCGATCTGGACCTGCGGCGAGCCGGTGTCCTTCTCGTGAGTCCTGAACTTAGCGATAATTCTGTCTTTTTTCTTCTTGTCCAACATAGCGGTTGGCCTAATTGGCCTTAGCGGTCCGTCCAGCCCATTGAGCCAGGCGGCCGTAGTGAGTATTCTCGGAACCCCGCTCGTCGCCTTTTGCGGCAGTCCGCAGTCGGTTTCGAGCGCGTTCCTTACCGGGGGAAGTTATCATTATATAAGGAAGTTGGCAAGTGTCGGCTGTCGCTTCCAAAAAGGTCTGGTGTGTCGTATAATTTTGACCAAAAGGCCGATTAGCGGCCCAGATCGACCCTCATGAGCCAGCAGAAGACCCTAAAATTGATCGGCGAGTTCCTGACCTATCTTGAGGTCGAGCGAAATCGGTCCGAAAGGACGGTCCGGAACTACGACTTTTACCTCCGTCGCTTCTTTGAGTGGGCCAGGTGGCCGGATCCGTCCGGCGTCTCGCTTGATCTGGTGCGGCGATTTAGGGTCTGGCTGAACCGTCTCAAGGACGATAAGGGCAATGTCCTCAAGAAGAACACTCAGAACTACCACCTGATCGCCCTGCGGTCTTTCCTCAAGTACCTGGCCAAGCGGGACATCAAGACCCTGGCGCCGGAGAAGATCGAGCTGGCCCGGATGCCGCAGCGGACTGTCGACTTTCTGGAGCCGAGCGAGTTGGACCGGCTGATGGAGGCTCCGGTCTCGGATGCCGGCGGGCTGGTGCGGGCGGCGGAGACGCTGCCGCTCATCAAGCTGCGCGACAAGGCGATTCTCGAGATGCTTTTTTCGACCGGCCTGCGCGTTTCGGAGCTGGCCGGACTGACCCGGGAGATGGTGAATCTGGAGCGGGAGGAGTTTACCGTGCGCGGCAAGGGCGACAAGCCGCGAATCGTCTTTACCTCGAATCAGGCGCGGTACTGGCTGAAGGAGTACCTGAACCGCCGGCGCGACACCGAGGAATACCTGTTCGTGAGCCATGACCGGGCGGCCAAGGGACGGGATGCCGAACGGGCGCTGACGCCCCGGAGCATCCAGCGCATCGTCGAGGGGTATGCACGCAAGGCCGGAATCACCAAGCGCATTACGCCGCACGTGCTGCGGCACACCTTCGCCACCGACCTGCTGCGGAACGGGGCTGACATCCGAAGCGTTCAGTCCATGCTCGGGCATTCGTCGATCACCACCACCCAGGTTTACACGCACATCACCGACGAACGGCTGCGGGAGGTGTACGACGCCTATCATGGGAGCGGCCAGAAGGGAAAGGGGCCGATTCGCGGGCAGACGAAGAAGGATTGACCAGGGCGGTTGGTTCTGGTAATCTCCTGCCGTGGGTTCGGCCAATTTACTGCACTGTTCGGTTCGAATCGTGCTCGGCACTCGTACCTACCTGCGCCCGTAGCTCAGTTGGATAGAGCAGCTGCCTTCCTGAAACCGAAACACCGGAAACGCTTTGTCCGTTTCGGGCCCGTTTCGCCGGACTAGACCCTCACGGCTCGTCGAGATGGTCCCGCCATCTCTCCTCGTCCTTCGGGCCTATCCGACAAAACGTTCTCCGAACCGGCCGAAAGGCTTCCGGTGCATCGGTTTCCGCAGCAGGTCGCACGTTCGAATCGTGCTCGGCACTCGTCCCTACCTGCGCCCGTAGCTCAGTTGGATAGAGCAGCTGCCTTCTAAGCAGCAGGTCGCACGTTCGAATCGTGCCGGGCGCACCATCAAAAAAGACGTCGGTCACGGAGGGAAGGACGCAGAAAGTCTGTCTACCGCTTGGCGAGATGTCGCGGCCTTAGCCGCCTCTCCACACGCGCATCCGCCGCGCGGACGCGCCCCGCCTAAGCAGTAGGTCGCACGTTCGAATCGTGCCGGGCGCACCACCGAAAACACTTAGTAATATGACGTGGGAGTATATTGCCGGCTTTTTTGATGGTGAGGGGACCATTTCTTCTGTCGGCGATGGTTATCGAGTCGTGATATCGCAGACTAATTTTCTAGTGCTAGAGGAAATACGTCTGTTTGTCGGTTTCGGTAATGTCTCTCAAGTGGCTAAAAGAAAGGAACATTGGAAGGATGCTTGGATTTACTATGTTGCTAGACAGAAACAAGTGTTAAGATTTTTAGAGTCAGTTGAACCGTTTCTGATAGTTAAGAGTCAAAAAGCAAGTAGGACAATAGTAGATCTTCAGCCCAGAGTTCGGAGATTGGAAGTTAAGGAAAAAAATAAAGAGAAAAAAATTGCCGAAGTAGTTGAATTGAGAGAAAATGGGCTATCACTTCGTGATATAGGGAAAAAGGTCAATCTGGATTGGTCTTACGTCGGTCGGATTGTTAAAAAACATGGTGGGCGTAGCTCAATTGGTTAGAGCATTTGGTTGTGGTCCAAAAGGTTGCCGGTTCGAGACCGGTCGCCCACCCCATGCGGAACGCGTCCCGAAAGGGGCGTGTTTTGCTATCAAAGAAAACGGTTGTTTTAGCGAAAATTCCGGCTTTCCGTCTTTCAAAGTCGAGTTCGATAGTAAATTCACGACAAAATTCCTCTTTTCCTCGTCTGTGCCGTTTTCGTACAGTTTTCTGGCGTTTCGGGCCAGTTCTAAAGTTTGACGGCCAAATTCGTAATAATCGATTTCGGCCTTGGTGTATCTGACCAGTTCGGAGTCTATCTCCAGCAGCCGCTCCGAGTACCTGCCAAAAAGCTCGTCGTACCTGCTTTCGGCGATATTGCCGTCCAGCTTGTCTTCGTACATGGCATCAAGCCGCCGCCTGAGCTTGAATTTCTCGGTGGTCAGGCTTTCCTGCTTGCTG
>JBDRRB010000070.1:0-14273 GCA_043825985.1 bacterium
GGAGGTCTACCACCTGGCCTGCCCGACCTCGCCCAAGAACTTCGACCGCTTCCGCCGCGACACCCTGCTCGCCAACTCGGTCGGCATGGTCAGCGTCCTCGACCTGGCCGCCCGCTACGGCGCCCGGTTCTTCCAGGCGTCCTCGTCCGTGGTATATGGCCTACGTCCGTCCGACGGCCATCCTTTGCGTGAGGACGAGCACGGCTCTTTCGATCACCTGACCCCGCGCGGCTGCTACGACGAGGGCAAGCGCTTCGCCGAGACGGCCTGCGCCACCTACCGGGACGTTCAGGGCCTGGACGTCCGCATCGGCCGCATCTTCCGCACCTACGGCCCACGTCAGCCGCTCGAGGACGGGCATATGGTGCCGGACTTCGTGCTCGACGCGATCGACGGACGCGACATGGTGATCTACGGTGACGAGAATTTCCGCTCGTCCCTCATCTACGTGACCGACGTGGTCGACGCCATCGTCCGCCTGATGGAGCTGCCGGAGGACCCGGGTCCGGTCAACATCGGCAGCGACTACGACATCAGGCTTTCGGACGTCGCCAAGAAGATACAGGAGATGGTCGGTTCGACCTCGAAGATCGTATACAAGGAGCGCCTGCCGTTCATGCGCGAGCTCGGCCTGCCCGACCTGGTGAAGGCCAAGGGTATCGGCTGGCTGCCGCTCATGTCGCTCGAGCAGGGGCTGAAGAAGACCATCGAGTACGCGGTGGCGCACCGGGACATCCTGCGCCCGTCTTTCGGACAGTGATATGAGCGTGATAGCCGTGGTTCCGGCCTACAACGAGGAGAAGACGGTCGCCGACGTGGTGCGTGGGCTGAGTTCGGTCACCGACCGGGTGGTGGTGGTCGACGACGGCTCGACCGACCGAACCGGACCGGAGGCCGGCGGCGCCGGCGCGACGGTCGTCCGGCACTTCATCAACCGCGGTTTGGGGGCGGCGATCGGCACCGGACTGCGGCGGGCGTTGGACATGGGCGGTCGGATCATCGTCACCTTCGATGCCGACGGCCAGCATCGGCCGGAGGACGTGCCGCCGCTCATCGGTCCGCTGTCGTCCGGTTTGGCCGATGCCGCGATCGGCGTGCGCACCCTGGACCGGCACCTGATGCCGGGCAGTCGCCGGGTCGCCAACTGGATCGGCAACGCCCTGACCTTCTCCCTGTTCGGCCTGTGGGTCAGGGACAGCCAGTCGGGCCTGCGCGCCTTCACTGCCGAAGCGGCCTCGCGCTTTGACCTGCACTGCGACCGGATGGAAGTCTCGTCGGAGATCGTCCGCGAGATTCGTCGGCATTCCTTGCGTCTGCACGAGCATCCGATCCGTCCGGTCTACACCAGCTATTCGCTGTCCAAGGGGCAGGGCTTTGTGGTCGGGCTGAAGACAGCCGGCCGGCTGGTCTTTCATCGGGTCATAAGGTGACCGGTCGTCTATGCACCTGATACAGATCACCATCATCGCCTTCGCGCTCTTTGCCGCCTGGCGGACGGTCAGCCGATTCAGGGCCGGCGAATTGGGCCGCCTGCATCTGGCGCTGTGGCTGCTGCTGTGGCTGGCCGTTGGGGTGGCGGTCGCTCTGCCACAGGCGGCGAGCTGGCTGGCTGGACTGGCCGGTGTCGGCCGCGGCGTGGACATGGTCATCTACCTGTCGGTCGTCGTCCTTTTCTATCTCGTCTTTCGCCTGTTCGTCCGCCTGGAGAAGGCCGAACATGACATCACCCTGCTGGTACGGGAGATCAGCCTCAGGGAACACGGCTTACGGTCCGGTGACGGAAGCGGCTCGGTCGAAACTAAAGTAAGTAAGTAGGGGATATCTTTGGGCAGCCTATGTCTGACGGCAAGGTAAAAGTTACGGTGGTCGTGCTGACCTTCAACACCCTCAAGTCCGGTTACCTGGAGGGATGTTTCGATACTTTGGCGGCGACCAATACCGACGGCATCGAGCTGGAGGTGATGGCGGTCGACAACTGCTCCTCGGACGGAACGCCGGACGAGATCCGGCGGCGCTGGCCAGGCTGCCGGGTGATCGATTCCGGCGGCAACTGGGGCTATGCGGGCGGAAACAACCTGGGGATCCAGCAGGCGCTCGACGGCGGCAGCGACTACGTCTACCTGATCAACCACGACACCGAGGTCGATCCGGACTTCCTGGTCGAGGCGGTGCGGGTGGCTCAGGCGGACGAGACCGTCGGCTGCGTCCAGTCGCTCCTGCTGCTGCATCCGGACCGGGAGCTGGTGAACAGCACCGGCAACGCCATTCATTTTCTGGGCTTCGGCTACTGTCTGGACTATCGGCGTCCGCGGACCGACATCGATACCGAAGCCGTGCGGGAAGTCGCCTACGCCTCGGGTGCCGGTGCGCTCTACCGCGCTGACGTGCTGCGGCTGGTCGGCGGTTTCGATCCGACTTTTTTCATGTACCACGAGGATCTGGACCTGGGTTGGCGCATCCGCCTGGCCGGCTACCGGAACGTCATGGCGCCCAAGTCGGTGGTCTGGCACAAGTACGAGTTCTCGCGCAGCATCGGCAAGTTCTACTACATGGAGCGCAACCGCTACCTGACCCTGTTCAAGAACTTGCGCCTGCGCAACCTGCTCGTGCTGGCGCCGTTCTTGGTCGTGGCCGAGGTCGGCCTGGCCCTGCCCGCCGTACGCGGCGGCTGGTGGCTGAAGAAACTCAAGTCGCTTTTCTATTTCTTGAATCCGAAGGTCTGGCGGCACGTCATCGCCGAGCGCGAGAAGGTCGCGTCGTGGCGCAGGGTTTCCGACCGGGAGATCGCGGCCCTCTTTACGCCGGTCATCCGCGACCAGGAACAGCCCAGCCTGTTCGCGATGTGGGTGGCAAATCCGCTGCTTGAGGTGACCTGGAAGGTTTTGCGTCCCCTGATCCGTTGACCATGACGGGCAGCCAGCGAATCGCGATCGTCACGCCGACCTTCCTGCCGTACCGCGGCGGAATGTGCGTCGTGGCCGAACAGGACGCGGAGGACCTGGCCGCGCTCGGGCACGAGGTGGACGTCTGGGCCCCGTCCGGCTGCGGCACCGGTGAGGTCGGCGGATATCGGGTCCGGTCCCTGCGGCCATGGTTCAGGTACGGCAACGCCGCCCTGGTTCCTGGCACTTTCGGTGCCTGCAGCGACTACGACCTGACGGTCCTGCACTATCCGTTCTTCGGCGGTGCGGAACCGGTGGCCCTGGCCCGGTCCTTCGGCCGCTGCCGTCGGCTGGTCGTCTACTACCACATGGACGTGCTCGGCCACGGCCTGGTTCGGGCCGTCGCCGCCGTGCACGGTCGGCTGCTGCGTCCGTGGGTCCTGCGTTCCGCCGATCGCATACTGGTCACCAGCTTCGACTACGCGCGTTCGTCGGCGGTTGGCCCGATGTTCCTGGAGACGCCGGAGCTGTTTCGTGAGCTGCCGCCGTCGGTGGACACCGAACGTTTCTGTCCCGGACGCAAGCCGGAAGAGCTGGTCAGGCGGTACGGTCTTGATCCGAACCGTCCGACCGCGGTCTTCGTCGGCGGCCTGGATCAGGCCCACTACTTCAAGGGCATCGGCGTGCTGATCCGGGCGCTGGCGCTCGGTGCTCTGTCGAAGATGCAGGCGGTCGTGGTCGGCGGCGGCGAGCTGATCGCCGAGTACCGCGCCCTGGCCGAACGGCTGGGCGTGGCCGGACGGGTGACCTTCACCGGTCCGGTTTCGGACGAGGAGCTGCCGCTGCACTATCGGCTGGGCGACGTGTTCGCCTTTCCGTCCCTGGACCGGTCCGAGGCCTTCGGTATCGCGGCGCTCGAGGCCATGTCGAGCGGCGTTCCGGTCGTGGCCAGTGACCTGCCGGGCGTCAGGACCATCGTCCGTCCGGGGCAGACCGGCTTTTTGGCCCGACCGGGCAGCGTCTCGGCGCTGGCCGCCAGGATCGCAGACGTGGTCGCCGATCCCCGCCGCCGGGCCGTCATAGCCGCCGCCGGACGGGAGATGGCCGTCGCCGAGTATTCCGACCGGCGTCGCATCGACAAGTGGCAGCGTATCGCGGCCGAACTTTTTTCGGACCGATGAGGTTGCTGATAGCGTCCAACCTGTACGGTCGGCTGGCGCGCGGCGGGGCCGAGCGGATCGCCGAACGCGAGGCGGCCGGGCTGCGAACGCGCGGTCATGAGGTGGCGGTCGTCTCCGGAGTTCCATCCGGGGCACCGCTCGTGTCCGCTTCCGCTGATGCTGATTCCTGGAGCGGACTCGAGATAGGGCACGAGA
Organism: bacterium; assembly: GCA_043825985.1. Classification (GTDB taxonomy): domain Bacteria; phylum Patescibacteriota; class Patescibacteriia; order SG8-24; family SG8-24; genus UBA1561. The sequence continues at coordinate 4,259 of JBDRRB010000070.1, forward strand.
GAAGCGCGGACGGCGTCGAGCTCTTCACCTATTTTCCGCCCAACTTTTGTTTCTATACCGAACTGTCGCGTCGTTCGTGGCCGGTTCGTCTGGCCTGGCATTGGCTCGACATCTTCAACCGTCGGTCGGCGGCCCGGCTGTTGCGGGTAGTCGACGGCTGGCGTCCGGACGTGGTCCATACACATAACCTGATGGGCCTGGGCTTCGCCGTGCCGTCCGCGCTGCGTCGCCGTGGGGTGAGGCATGTCCATACCGTGCATGACGTGCAGCTGCTGCATCCGTCCGGACTGCTGCCGGCGGACTGGACCGGTCCGCGCTGGCCGCACGAGCGGGCCTACGTCCGGCTGATGCGGCGAATGATGGGTTCTCCCGCGGTCGTCCTGTGGCCGTCGGAGTTCGTGCGCGACCTGCACCTGCGGCTGGGGTTCTTTCCGCATTCCGAACATGTCCTGCTCAGGAATCCGGCACCGGAGGCGATAGTCGTGCGGCAGCCGTCCGTAGCGGGCCGGAATTTTCTGTTCGTCGGGCAGATGGAGGAGCACAAGGGAATCCTGGACCTGCTCACGGCCTGGTCACGGCGGACGTTCGGCGGTGGGGCCAAGTTGGTTATTGTCGGTGACGGTTCGCTGTCGGGTGAGGTTCGGCGGCGAACTGAGGGGGATCCCTCGATTGAGCTTTTGGGTCGGCTGTCGTCTGAACAACTGAACAAGGAGTACTGCCGGGCTGATTGGCTGGTCGTGCCGTCGCGGGTGATCGAGAACGCACCGACGGTGATCGGCGAGGCCCTGGCTTACGGGCTGCCGGTCATCGCGGCCCGTTCGGGCGGCATTCCGGAACTGGTCAGGGAAGGGGAGAACGGCCTGCTTTTTACGCCAGGCGATACGGCCGAACTGGAGTCTGTCTTGCATAAAGCCATCGACACAAAATTGTCTGCTAGTTCCTCAATTGATCTAACGTCGGACAATTATTTGGACTTTTTAGAAGGTCTTTTTGGCTAACTTTGGTTACTTTTGCTCGTCCATGATAATGGAAGGTTTCCATAGACCCTTGAAGGGTCGGTGAAGGGGTCAGGGCTGATCCGAGCAGTTGAGAACCCCTTCGTCCGGTGACCGGCGAAGGGGGTCGAGGTACCAAGGAGCACGCGCCAAAGGGGCCGTCGTCGAGAGAATCACACACCAGCCATTCTTGGCAGACCTCTCAACGCACGGCTAGCTCTTCTGGACCATCATCGGTGTCGCCTAGTCGCAACGGCATACCGGTGAGAAAAAAGTCGCACGTTCCCAGCGTGCGGCATGGATCAAGACTTACCAAAAAAAGCGTCTGCCGTTCTGGCAGACGTTTTCAGTTTCAAAATTTTCTGACCAAAGCCAGTTCAACGCCGGTCGTATCGGAACACCCAGACCCGATCGTCCTCGACCCACCAGTCGCTGGCCTCCTGCTTGGCGGTGAACACGATCTGCTGGGCCTGCCACCAGTAGTGGTCGACGACGTAGAAGGCGGTTTCCGCTCCGGTCAGGTCGAAGGCCCGCTTGACCGTGCGGCGCCGCCCCAGGTCCTCGTTCATGTCGAGGAAAATTCCGTACAGCGGTCCGCCGGTCGGGACCGGATAGAAGAAGACCGGGGCGGAGTCGGTCGCCTCCTGGCCCTGCGGCTCGAAGTAGGTGCGGAACCCGAGCTCGCGGATGGCCGCAGCCGAGACCGACTGGTTGGCCAGCACGACATACGGGCGGTCGCCGGCTTGGGCATCGATCGACCGGACGGCCTCGACGTCGGCGGCACTCGTCGACCAGCCCCGGCTCGACTCGTAGCGGTCGCGTCTCGGGTAGGCCAGGTAGACGTTGGCGGTGACCGTGGCGGCTAGGAGCAGCGTCAGCCCCAGGGCCAGGGTCGGGAATCCGTGCCGGCGGATGCGGATCACCAGCCGTCCCAGCAGGTAGAGCAGCGGCGGGACCAGCAGGAAGACGGTCAGGTCGGCCAGCCGGTCGGCGTAGTTGTTGCGCTCGTACTCGATCAGGAACGGGAACTGGACCCAGGTGCGCAGCAGCACGAAGTTCGAAAGCAGCGCCAGCGCGCCGGCGGCGAAGGCGATGGCGGCCTCGCGTCGGCTGTCGCCGCCGTCCGGACGACGGCCGGACAGCCAGAGCAGCGCCAGTCCGATCGCCCCCAGCAGCGACAGCAGGGCCACCCTCGACTTGCGCCAGCCGTAGGCGAAGTCGAGCGGGGCCGAGAACCGGCGGGTGACCAGGTCCGGCGACTTCAGCGCCTCGATGATGGTGGTCGGGGCCGATACGGCCTCGCCGTCCAGGGTCACTTGGGTGCCGGAGACCGCGGCGTTCAGCATGAACAGCAGCGGCAGGGAGACGGCCATGATCAGCATCAGCTTGGCGAAGATCGACCAGCGGAGCTTGGGGCGCCGTCGCCAGCCGGTGGACGACCGAAGATAGCAGAGCGCCAGGACGAACAGCAGCAGCGGACCTCCGGCCAGGGGATGGATGGCGGTGGTGGCGAGCGCCAGCGCCAGCGGCAGTCGGCGCGACCCGTCGTTTCTGACGGCCATCGGCAGGCAGGCCAGGACAGTCAGGATGGCGAAGATGTCCGCCAGTCCCTGGGGAGTGGTCAGCACGAACGGGGCGAGCGGCAGCAGCAGCAGTCCCAAGGTCGAGGCGGCGGCGGTCGGGCCGGACCAGCCGAAGCTGCGGCGCAGCGACCAGTAGGCGACCGGTACGGTCAGGGCGAACCCGAACGGCACCAGCCAGCGGTCGATCGCGACCACGTGACCGCCGACCATCCGGGCGATCGCGGTCACGAGCGCGTACTGCCCGAGGTAGTAGGGCGGCTTGGGCAGCATCTCGCCGAAGCGGAAGATGTGCAGTTCCGTCGCCTGATGGATGAACGGGTCGAATCCGAAGCCGATCGAGTAGACGGAGACGGCGACCGAGGTGGACAGCACGGCCAGTCCCATGACCGCCGGCAGCGTCGCCGATCCGGAGAGCCGACCGAGGGCCAGCGAGAAGGCGCCGGCGGCCAGCAGGAACACGACGATGAAGAACAGCCGCGGCACGTCGTCCCAGGGCGAGCGGATCGACAGTTCGGTGGCCACGCCGGACAGCAGTCCGAAGCCGTATTGGACCAGCATGACGAGGGACAGCGCGAAGATCGCGCCGACAGCGGCGGTCAGCCAGCGGGGAATTCGGCCCTTCGTTCGCCGGTCGGCGGACGTCTGGCATTTCGGTTCATTCCCGTACGGCAGGGCAACGACTCTCCGGCCGGACCAGAGGGTCGTGACGAGCGGCGAGATCAGGACCAGGGCGAAGACCGATGCCGCACTTAGGTCGTGCAGCAGGTAGGTCAGTCCGCCGAGCGCCATGAACACCGACAGGTGCTCAAGCGCCCCGAGGATCGTCCGCCAGACCGGATTTTCGCGCGGCAGCGAGCGCCAGCCGACGGCCGCGCCCAGTCCGAGCAGGTACGCCAGCGCCAGCGCGGCCCGGGCGCCGAGGGGCAGCGGAAGCGTCAACGCCAACAGCCCCAAGGCTGTGAATATCGCGATGAAGAGACTATACTTTGGTGTAGAATATCGGTCGGTCATGTAACTGAGCATAGCACATTTTTGGGCCATGTCGGACGAAAGATGGAACGAAAAAATCAAGCTATTGCCGCAAGACCGTCTCTATGCTTGGACTCTAGACCGCTTTTTGCCTTCCGGTCTGGTGCCCAACCACCTGACGCTGCTGCGTTTTTTGCTGACCCCGATCGTGGTCTACCTTCTGTACGTCGAAAACTACGATTGGGGAGTGCCGCTGTTCCTGTTCGCCGCCTGGACCGACACGTTGGACGGGTCGATGGCCCGGGTCCGACGGAAGATAACCGAATGGGGCATAGTCTACGATCCGCTGGCCGACAAGCTGCTGATCGGTTCGGTGCTGTTCCTGATCGTGCTGCGCCACATAAATCTATACTTGGGGTTCGGGCTGCTGGCGGTCGAGTCCCTGATGATCGTCGGCGGCTGGTTCATGCGCCGTCGGGGTACGGTCCAGCCGGCCAACTTCTTGGGCAAGATAAAGATGGTCGCCGAAGTCTTCGGCATAACGCTGCTGCTGATGGCGCTGTGGCTGGACGTCAGCCTGCTGGTGGACCTTTCGAACGGAACGTTGGGTGTTGCCCTGGTCGTGGCTATCGCCAGCCTGCTGACTCGCCTGTACTGACATGACCGAATCTCGACGAAAGTTTCTGCTGGTTTCGGCAGGCCTGGTCCTGGCGGTCATTTTCTTTTTCGCCTATTCCTTCCTGCCGCGGTCGGTGCCGGGCATCTACAATTCGCCGGACGAAAGCGCCAACGCCGTCTTTTCCGTCCAGTTTGCGGCGGACGGCCGGCTGTACCGGGTGGACGAGCTGAACCTGCGTTCGGGCCTGGAGGGGCTGGTCCATCCGCGGAGCGTGCTGGTGTCGGACGGGTTTCAGGTTCCCGGCAGCTTCATCGGCCTGCCGGTCATCTACGGGCTGGTGGCCCGGGCGGTCGGCGTCGTTCGGCTGCCGTTTCTGACTCCGGCCCTGGCCCTGCTGGGCGTTCTTGCCTGGGGCTGGCTGCTGTCGAGGCTGTTCGGCCGGCGGGTCGGAGTGCTCGGCGGCCTGCTGCTGCTCGTCAATCCGGCCTGGTGGTACTGGTCGGCGCGGACGATGATGCCGAACGTGGCCTTCGTGTCCCTGCTGCTCGTGGCCATGGCGTTCGTGTTCGGCGCTCCGCTGGCGAACCTGGCCAGGAAAAGTCGCGGCGAGGAAGGCGAATCGGTCCTGCATGCCGACGGCGTCCTGGCCGGACTGTTCCTCGGACTGGCGCTGGCTGTCCGTCCGGTCGAGGCGTATTGGCTGGCCGCAGCCGCCGCGGTGATCGTCGTGATCCGCCGTCGGTCGCTGCCTTGGGCGAGAATCGGCGTCGCTGCCGTCTTCTGCCTGCTGACCCTGCTGCCGTTCTTGGTCCTGAGCCACAGCCTGTACGGCAGCTGGTTCGCGACCGGCTACGGCGGCCTGTCGTCGGCCGTGCCCGAGACGGCCCACGGCGGCCTGGGCGCGCGTCTTATCGGCCCGCTTCGGCCGTGGCTGTTCCCGCTCGGCTTCGCTCCACGGACCGCGCTGTCAAGCTTCTGGACGTACGGGCTGAAGTTCTTCTGGTGGTGGACGGTGCCGACGCTGCTGTCCGTGGCCTTCCTGCTGTACGGCCGACGACATGCCCGTTCGCGTTCGTCCGAGCGGCACCGGACGGCCGGCGAGTTCGCGGCCGTGGCGGCGACCGTCACCGCCTGGCTGCTGGTCTTCTACGGCAGCTGGTCGGTGCAGGACAATCCCGACCCGAACGCCGTGTCCATCGGCTCTTCCTACCTGCGCTATTGGCTGCCGATGTTCGTCGCCTCGACCGTCCCCTTGGCCCTGGCCGCTGACCGGCTGCTGGCCGCCCGGCCGTCGCGTCTCCGGACAGTCGCCGTCTGCGTGTCGCTGCTGGTCCTGGCTTCCGTCTCGGCCGCCGCGGTCTACGGTTCCCGTCAGGAAGGGCTCGTCGCGGTCCGTTCCAGCCTGACCGGATATTCTTCCGACATGCGGACCGTCCTGTCGCTGACCGGAAGCGACGCGGTGATCGTCGCCGACCGGGCCGACAAGTTCCTGTATCCGTACCGTTCGGTCATCTACCCGCTGCGCAGCGAGTCGACCTATGCCGCGCTGTCGGTCGCGGCCACCGCTCGCCCTCTTTTCTATTATGGTCTGACCCTGCCGCCGGTCGACCTGGACTGGCTGCGTTCGGTCAGGCTGGTTCCGCAGGGGCTGGACATCGAGCCGGTGCATGGAATCGGTGAGAACACCCTATATAGGATATATCGGACCTATTCCGACAGGCATTCGGCTGACCAGAAGCGTCCATGAGCAGCAAGGCGGGGACAGATCGCGCGTTCTATGTCGGGATCAGGCTGGCGGCCGCGCTGGCCGTGTTGGCCATCTTCGCTCGGGCACTGGCCGCGGTCGTCACGCCCGACGGCTACCTGACCGTCACCACCGACCTCAAGAGCCCGTCGGCCTTCGTGTCCGAACCGAAGCCGTCCAACCGTCTCGACCTGGAGTCCGGTCCGCCGTTCCGCCTGCTCGACGATCCGCTCTACCTGGATCTGCGGCCGCCGTCGGAGTTCAGGACCGTGACCGTGCGGGTCGAGTACCTGAATCGCGGCCAGTCGTCGGTCGAGATCGGCGCCCTGGCCAACCGGCTGGACGGCCAGTTCGAGCTCCGTCCGGTCGAGAGCCGCCTGGTCGAGGCCCTTAACTGGTCCCGCCTGTCGAGCGGACGTCTGGTGCTGCTGCAGCGAAACCGGCGCTACTCGACGCTGGACGAGTTCCTCAGCAGTCCGCCGCCGCCGGAGCGAGTCGCCACCTGCCGCGTCGGTCTGGACTGGCCCTATCGTCCCGACGGCTACGTTCCGCTCGACGAGCCCAAGGTCCGCCGGGTGTCGCTGCGCGGACACCATCGCCTGCTGACCTATACCGCCGGCGAGATGCTGTCGTTCAGTTTCGTCGTGCAGGACATGAACCGGCAGGACGGCGCCGATCCGGTCACCCTCTCGGTCTACCGCGAGGGCAGCGAGACGGCCGTCGCCCGGACGGTGCTCCAGGACGACGGGAACACCTCGGACGACCAGCGCTCGTCGGCGCTGCGCACGGTCGCGGTGTCCGTCTCCGGTCCGGAGCCGGGCCTGTATCGGGTGGAGTTCACCGCCCCGGACGACGTGTTCATCCGCGAGCTGACCTCGCGTCAGCCGAAGTTCGTTTTCCTGGGACGTCTCTACCTCGGCGACCATATCGGATACAGCGACCTCATCCCGCCGGTCGAGGTCCTGGCCGGCGGCAACGCGCTGACCGTGCGGACAGCGCATGCCGAAGGCCTGCAGACGATCAGGGTGGACGGCCGCTCGTTCGAGGTGCAGGAGCCGAACGTCAGGCAGGACGTGCGGCTGGCCCGGGACGGCCGGGCGATACCGATCGTGTCGCCGCGCCGTGACCTGCTGCTCGAGACCGACGGCGTGTTCGCGCTCGAGCCGGACGACTTCTTCCGTCCGCTGCCGACCGAGATCGACTGGCGCCTGACTTCGGGCGACCTGGACGCGGCCGGGATCGACTACCTGCTGACCGAGTACGAGCCGCCGGTGCGCGACGGCGAGCTGACCGTGGCCACGACGGCCTTCGACCTCGACCAGCTGGCGCTGACCGACGACGGGGCCTACCGTTTCGCCGTCTCGGCGCCGGGCATCGCGCTGTCGGCCAACGACCTGAGGATCAAGTCGGTGTCGTTCGTGCTGCGCCGTGACCGGTCCGGCTGGGCCGACGGGCTGCGACGGCTCTGGCGCGAGACCTTCAGTCCGGAGCCGGTCCGCGACACTTCGGTCATCCTGCCCCACGGCGGCAGCTTCGGCGAGGAAGTCCGCTAGGACGGCGGCTGAACTAATTTTCTATGGGGACTAGACGCAAGAAGGAACAGGTGCTGGACGCGGCGGGCAGGATTCGGCCGTACCTGGCCGAATCGGGTCGGGTCTTATTCGTGGCCGCGCTGGTCGTTCTTTTGGCCGGGGCCGGGGCCGAGACGGTGGTGCCGGGCCTGGTCTTCAATCAGCTTTCGCCTCAGCTGCTGGCCGGAGTCATGCTCGTCTCCGGCGCCCTGTCGCTGCTGTCGTCGGCCGCCCCCCGCGGTGCGCTGCGGCGGATCGCGTTCGGCATCCTCGGGCTGGCGGGCGTGGCGGCGGTCTGGTCGATCGCCCGCGGATATTTCTTGTCGCTGGGCGACGGGGAAGGGACGTTCATGGTCGTGGCCACGTCCGTCGTGGCCGGAATGGTCGTGCTGTCCGCGCTGCCGGCCGGCCGGGGTCCGGTCCGCCGGGAAAAGAATTAACCGAACAAAATCATGTCAGACTGCATTTTCTGTCGAATCGTTTCCGGCGACATCCCGTCGCGTCGGGTCTACGAGAACGATCGGGCCATCACCGTCATGGACATCAGGCCGGTCAGCCGCGGTCATCTGATTGTCATGCCCAAGCAGCACAGTCGCGATTTGACCGAGATGGGGGAGGAGGACGCGGTCGGCGTGCTTTCTGCCGTCCGGACGGCGGCCGGGGCGGCCGTGAAGGCGACCGGGGCCGAGGGCTTCAACCTGATCGTGAACAGCGGGGCGGCGGCCGGACAGGTCATCTTCCATACCCACCTGCATGTCATTCCGCGCTTTGCCGGCGACGGGCTGCGCCACTGGCCGGAAACCGAGGCTTCCGACCAGGAACTGGACGAGCTGGCCATCATGATCAGGGACGAACTCGAGTGACCGTCCGGTCTGGGGACAGCTGCTGCGGCCGCGGTAATTTGGCTTCGTCGGCCGGGCATCATAAGATGGGTCAGAAATGTTTTTTCGACTGTGGATAAGTGAGGCCGGACTGGCTGGTATGGTTAGTCAGTGCTGAACGCAGCCAGTAAGAAAAGTAACCAATTCACCATGAAGAAGATCCTCGTGACCGGCGGGGCTGGTTTCATCGGTTCGTCGTTCATCCGCCACATGCTGCGGGAGCACGACGACGTGCAGATCGTCAACTACGACAAGCTGACCTACTGCGGCAACCTGGAGAATCTCCGGGACATCGAGAAGGATCCGCGCTATTCGTTCGTGCGGGGGGACATCGGTGACATGGATGCGTTGCTGGCGGCCATGGGCGACGACACTGATGCCGTCGTGAACTATGCGGCCGAGACGCACGTCGACCGAAGCGTGCTCGATCCGGCCGTCTTCGTCCGAAGCAACGTCTTGGGCACGCAGATGGTTCTGGAAGCCTGCCGGCAGAAGGGCGTCCGTCTGCATCACGTTTCGACTGACGAGGTGTTCGGCGAAATCGAACTGGGCGAAGACCGTTCCTTTAAGGAAGGCGATGCCTATCAGCCGAAGTCGCCCTACAGCGCCTCTAAGGCCGGAGCCAACCACATCGTTCGGGCCTACTACCATACTTTTGGTTTGCCGATGACGATCAGCTACTGCTGCAACAACTACGGTCCGCACCAGTTTCCGGAGAAGCTGATTCCGCTGTTCGCGACGAACGCCATGGAGAACAAGCCGCTGCCGCTTTTCCGTAGCAGTCAGAACACGCGGGAGTGGATCCATGCCGATGACCACAGCGCGGCTGTCGATCTAATTTTGGAGAGGGGTCGGATCGGTGAGTCCTACAACATCGGTACCGGCGTGGAGAAGTCGGTCGAGGAGATCACCGACGTGATTCTCAAGACGCTCGGCAAGCCGGAGTCGCTCAAGACCTACGTGCCGGACCGTCCCGGGCACGATTCGCGCTATCTGGTTGATTCGTCCAAATTGCGTGCCGAGCTGGGCTGGGAGCCGAAGATCGGCTTCGACGAGGGCATTCGGCAGACCGTGGAGTGGTACCGGGACAATCCGGGCTGGTGGCAGCGGGTCAAGTCCGGCGCCTATCAGGACTACTACCAGAAGTACTATTCCGAGACCCTAAAGGAGGTCGCCTGATTCGCCGTCGTCATGAACACCGTCGAGACCGGAATTAGCGGGCTGCTGATCGTCGAGCCGAAGGTCTTCGGCGACGAGCGCGGCTGGTTCATGGAGGCGCACAGCCGGGCCAAGTTCGACGCGCTGGGAGTGGAGTCGGACGTGGTGCAGATCAACCACAGCTTCTCCAGCCGCGGCGTGCTGCGCGGGCTGCACTTTCAGGCGCCGCCGCGGGAACAGACCAAGCTGGTGCGCTGCCTGCGCGGCCGCTTCTACGACGTGACCGTGGACATCCGGGTCGGTTCGCCGACCTTCGGCCGCTGGTTCGGACTGGAGCTGTCGGCCGAGAACCGGAAGATGCTGTTCGTGCCGAGCGGCTTTGCCCATGGGTTCTATGCGCTCGAGGACTGCGAGCTGATGTACCTGTGCGGACGGTCCGGCTACAGTCCCGAGTCCGAGGGCGGACTGCGGTTCGATGCCCATGACCTGAACATC
>JBDRRB010000071.1:0-2309 GCA_043825985.1 bacterium
GACTGCGATGCCGACGGCAGCGGAGACGCCTGCGACCCGGACTGCGACTGCTGCCCGGCCCAGCCCGACTCCGACGGCGACGGGGTCCCGGACGCGAGCGACAACTGTCCTGGCACCTCGAATCCTGACCAGGCCGACGGGGATGGCGACGGGGTGGGCGACGCCTGCGACAACTGCCCGGAACGGCAAAACACGGATCAGACCGACCAGGACAGGGACGGGGTCGGCAACGTCTGTGACAACTGCCCGCAGGTCGCGAACCCCACCCAGGAGGATTGCAACAACAACGGCCGTGGGGATGCCTGCGACCCCATCTGTTTCAACCCGGCCACCTGCGCATTGCCGTTCTGCCAGCCGTAGGTCTCGGTCGGGCAGCGGAGCCAGCCCACGCGCCGGAAGCCTGGACCGCTTGACAAGGCGCGACCTTCGCACTTGAGTCATCCCTCGCCACCAGGGACTACTCCGTTGAGTATCAACGGAGTCTCCGTGGTCCGCAAACCACGTCTTGTGCCGCGCAGTTTGCGGCGCTAGGTCACTTGACCAGCCGCCATCTGAACAGTTGAGTCAAGTATCACGCGGCGAGCTTTGCATTGTCCACCCACTTGGCTATAGCTGCATCGAGGTTGCGGAAGCAAGAGGCCAGCCGAGACTTGGTCGGCACAGTGTCCGGGACGACCAGGGACAGACCGGGCCTCAAGACGCGATCGTGGATGCGAGTGAAGAACAGAGCGATCCTCAGACCATACTCGGTGACCTCGTAGCGGCGGCTCTTCTCAATCCGTCGGATGAGACCGTGCAGGCGCAGCCGTCGAAGATCGTAGGTCATGCTACCGGGTGAGACGCTTTGGTGGCGCAGAGATGCCAGGTGCTCGCGCAAGTCGGCGTTGGTGAAGCCGCGTGGTTTGGTCCGATAGAGCACCAGTGCGTGCAGAAGGGCCTGGACACGTTCATCTTCGAACCGCAGAGCCGCCGCTCGTTGTCCTTCGACTCGAACGGGCCGCTGGACCTCATGGAACACCGCCTCGCCGATCGCGCAGTCATGGCTGATTCGTTGGACGTCCAGTAGACGTCGGTTGGCCGTGAAGCCGACCTCCCGGAGTGCGGGAAGGTTTTGCAGCCTCCTGCCGATGGCGAAGTCGTAGGTGTTGTTGATGGTCGTCTCGGTCCGCAGAGCCCGACCCTCCTTGTGGTACTGCTTGACGCGGGTCGCCTTGTAGTCGATGTGCAGAGAGGGCGTGACCCCCTCGGTTATCACACGGGTACGGAAGCGCCCGGGGGTCCTGCGGGTGATGCGCCGTGCGAAGATCAACTGCACTTTGTCTGGCCGGCCCAGATCCAGGTTCTCGCGGATGACCTCCTCGAAGAAGATCCGTCCCGTCACCGGGCGATCCAGCACCTGGGTGAGCGAGAACTCCGATTGCAGCATCGACAGGTCGTAGCGGATGCCGCTCTCGCGGTCCTGCGCGGTGAACGGGTGCGGAAGGCGCCGCAGCCACTTGCGGAAGAAAGCATCGATCTTCTCAGCGCTCAGGCCATCGCAGATGCGCTGGGCCTTGGTGGGTTGCGTGCAGCTCAACAGCCCGTTGTCCAGCGCCTCGAAGACGATGCCGCGTCGGGAGAGCTGGCGCTTGAGGTACTCGTGGCCGTTGATGCACAGCTTCATGTTGTAGGGGAAGTAAGAGCAGATCTTGAGGAAGAACGGCCCGAAGTCGCGATCGACGGCATAGATGTAGTAGTGGTTGACCATCGCCGTCGACTTGATCAGCCAAGCATAGGTCTTGCCGGTCCGCGGGTTTCTACGCTTCGTGGTGCGCAAGACCGCCGTCTTCTCCTGGGCCTTGCCGACGAACAGGATGCCTTCTTCGTCGGCAAACTTCTTCCGGTACTCGGCTGCGATGTCGTCCTTGCGCTGGCCCTTCCTGAACTGGACCACCGGCAGGTTCTCGGCCTTGATGAAGTCATCCATCGCGGCCACAAACGCCCTGGTCATCGGTGCCATCGTGGCCGCCGACGGGAACTGAAAGCCTCGTAGCTCTTTGAAGAACCACGCTGTTCCACCCTCGGTCTGCAGCAAGGGCACGTAGGCGTTGAGGTACATCCGGTCGATGCCCTCAAGCTCAAAGGTCACATGTTTCCGTAGGACCTCAGCCACCGACTGTGCTACCGTCATCAAGGGCTCCGTTCCGGCCACGGCCCCCAGGGGCCACCTGCCGCTTCGGCGGCCAATGATCGGGGCGCCTTGTGCGCACTGCAGGCTCGGCCGGAGCCCCATCATACATGCTCGTTGGTCTGAGGCGAAGCCTCGTTAG
>JBDRRB010000072.1:0-44317 GCA_043825985.1 bacterium
GGATCGGCCGGCGGCCATAACGGCCTCAAGTCGGTGTTCGAGATGATGTCGACGGAATCGATCCCCCGCCTGCGCATCGGGATCGGAAACGTCCAGATGTACCGAACGCCGGCCGAAAAGTTCGTCCTGGAAAGGTTCAGCGCCGAAGAAGAAGGCCGGATGGAGAAGTCCATGGAACGTATCTCCGATGCCCTGGACAAGTTCCTAGGCGAGGGGCTGGATGCGGCCATGAACGCCTTCAACTAGAAAGTCAGAGACATGAAACGTCGGCCTCGGAGCCGGCGTTTTTGCTTTTATCACGACCGGGCGGCTGACGCCGGCCGTCCGACGGAACGATTTGACATGAGCGCGATGGGTCGTTAGGGTCGGGCCGCATGAACCAGACGCTAGAGATAAAATCCACGGAAAAGGGCTTCCCGCAAAGCCTGCTGCCGCTGTCGGGCTGTCCCCGCAGCATATTCCTGCGCGGCGATCCGACGGTCGTCGACCGCCGGCCGAACGTGGCCGTGGTCGGGACCAGGCGCATGACGACCTACGGCGAAACCGTCATCAGGCGCTTCGTCCCCGCCTGGTCCAGGGCCGGACTGTGCATCGTGAGCGGCTTGGCCCTGGGCACCGACGCTGCTGCACATCAGGCCGCCCTGGAGGCAGGCGGACTGACCCTGGCCGTACTCGGTTCCGGAGTGGATTCCGCTTCGGTCACGCCGCGGACCAACAGCCGGCTGGCCGAACGGATCGTCTCCTCCGGCGGAGCCCTCATCTCCGAATATCCGGACGGCGCGCCGGTCCAGGCCTACCACTTTCCGGCCCGCAACCGGATAGTCGCCGGACTGTCCCGGGCGGTCGTGGTCATCGAGGCGCCGCTGAAGTCCGGTGCGCTGATCACCGCCCGCTTCGCGCTCGAATACGGACTGGAAGTGTTCGCCGTCCCCGGACCGATCACGGTCGACACCAGCCGAGGCTGCAACTGGCTCATCTCCCAGGGCGCCCATCCGCTGCTCGAGGCCGACGACCTGCTGCTGGCCCTCGGTCTGGGGACCGCACCGACGGCCGCCCGGACGTCCGCCTCCGACCATCCTCTGCTGAAGCTGATTCGTCACTCGCCCGCCACGCCGGACGAACTCATGTTCAGGTCTGGACTTGACGCCAAGCACCTGATGGTGGCATTGTCCGAGCTCGAAGTGGCCGGACTGGTCAGCAGGACCGGCGACCGCTATGCGGCGACGGATTGACAGCCGCGAGCGGCGACCGCTACCCTAAAGCCTGACGTCGTACATATAAGATATGTATCCGCGAGACGACGCCGTGATCCCAAACCAAACGACGCTATGAAAAAGAACCTGGTCATCGTCGAGTCGCCCACCAAGGCCAAGACCATCACCAAATTCCTCGGACGCGGCTACAAGGTCATGTCCTCCTTCGGTCATGTCCGCGACCTGCCGAAGAACGACCTCGGGGTGGATACCGAGCACGACTTCGCGCCCAAGTACGTCATCCCGACCAAGTCGCGCAAGATCGCGTCCGAGCTGAAGAAGGAAGCGAAGAACGCCGACCTGGTCTACTTCGCCTCCGACGAAGACCGCGAGGGAGAGGCCATCTCCTGGCACCTGCGAGAGCTGCTGGATACCGACCCGGAGCGCACGCGCCGCATTACCTTCCACGAGATCACCAGCAGCGCCATCGCCAAGGCGCTCGAGAACCCGCGCGACATCAACCAGCACCTGGTCGATGCGCAGCAGGCCCGGCGCGTGCTGGACCGGCTGGTCGGATACAAGCTGTCCCCATTCCTGTGGAGGAAGGTGGCGCGCGGCCTGTCGGCCGGGCGGGTGCAGTCAGTGGTGGTCCGGCTGATCGTCGAGCGCGAGCGCGAGATAGAGGGATTCAAGCCGCAGGAATACTGGTCGGTCGAGGCGACCCTGAGACGCGACGGCGGAGACGAGACCTTCCTGGCCAAGCTGCACCGGCGTGACGGCGAGACGCTCGACAAGTTCGCCCTGGGCGACGAGGGCGCCGCCAAGCAGGTGCTGGTCGACGTCGAAGGCGCCTCCTGGTCGGTCAAGTCGATCGAGCGCAAGACGGTCAAGAAGAAGCCGCTGCCGCCGTTCACCACCTCGACCCTGCAGCAGGAGGCCAACAACCGTTTCGGCTACTCCTCCAAGCAGACCATGACCCTGGCCCAGCAGCTCTACGAGGGCGTCGAACTGGGCGACAGCGGGTCCACCGGCCTGATCACCTACATGCGTACCGACTCGGTCAACCTGTCCGACGACTTCATCGCCGGATCCCGCAGCTGGCTGTCCGAGAACCTGACGGCCGAACACCTGCCCAATGAACCGCGCCGCTACGAGACGAAGTCCAAGGGAGCGCAGGAGGCCCATGAGGCGATCCGTCCGACCGATCCGGCTCTCCATCCGAAGACCGTCTCCAAGCACCTCGACTCACGCCAGGCCAAGCTCTACGACCTGATCTGGCGTCGGGCCATGGCCTCGCAGATGACGGACGCGGAAGTGGACGCGGTGACCGTGGACTGCGACACGAAGAGCGACGGGCACCCGACCTACACCTTCCGGGCCACCGGCTCGACCCTGACCAAGAAGGGCTACCTGGAGATCTATCCGGCCGAGACCAAGGAAAACCTGCTGCCGCCGCTCGACGAGGGAGACGGCCTGACCGCCGACGGAATCGAACCAAAGCAGCACTTCACCGAGCCGCCGCCCCGCTACACCGAGGCGTCCCTGGTCAAGACGCTCGAGGAAAACGGCATCGGCCGCCCTTCGACCTACGCTCCGACCATCAGCACCGTGACCGGCCGCGGCTACGTCGAGAAGGACGGACGGAAGCTGAAGCCGACCGACCTGGCCGTTCTGGTCAATGACCTGCTGGTCAAGCATTTCCCGGACATCGTCGACTATCAGTTCACGGCCAAGATGGAGGAAGACCTGGACGACATCGCCGCCGGCCGCAAGGAATGGGTACCGATCATCCGGGAATTCTACCTGCCGTTCGAGAAAAACCTCGAGCTGAAGGACAAGGAGGTCAAGAAGAAGGACGTGGCCGAGGAGAAGATCGACGAGAAGTGCGACCTCTGCGGCAAGCCGATGGTCATCAAGATGGGACGCTACGGCAAGTTCAAGGCCTGCACCGGATTCCCGGAATGCCGCAACACCAAGGCGGTGGACGGGGCTGACGGAGACGCGGCCGAGGCTCAGGCGGCGACCGACGAGAAGTGCGAGACCTGCGGATCGCCGATGATCATCAAGCGCGGACGGTTCGGGCCGTTCCTGAGCTGCTCGGACTACCCGAAATGCAAGACCATCAAGTCGATACAGAAGAAGCTCGGCATCGCCTGCCCCAAGTGCAAGCAGGGCGAGATTGTCGAGAAACGGACCCGCAAGAGCAAGACCTTCTACGGCTGCTCCAAGTACCCCAGCTGCGACTACGCCATCTGGAGCCGACCGACTGGGGAGAGCTGCCCGAAGTGCGGACAGCCGCTGGTCATGGCCAAGAAGGACGAGATCCGCTGCTCGGACGAAAGTTGCGACTACTCGAAGTCCGCGAGCTGATCATCGGACTGACGGGCAACAGGGCGAACGGCGATGCCGCTCGCCTTTTGTTTCGATCCCATCATGGGGGGCTTACGACCTTTACTGGTTTGGCCTAAACTGATAGGGTGGTCAGTCAGACGGCCAAACCCGTAGAAAATGGTCAGACCAAACGCGGACAACCTGCTGGAGAAGATAAGGAGCTACGAGACGGAAGCGGACCTCGACCTGGTGCGCCTGGCTTTTGATTTTGCCGACGAGGCCCACCGCGGACAGAAGAGAAAGTCCGGTGAGCCGTACATCGTCCATCCTCTGGCCACGGCCGAGTTCCTGGCCGACATGAAGGTGCCGATATCGATCATCGTGGCCAGCCTGCTGCATGACGTTCCGGAGGACACCGACGTCACGATCGAGGACGTGCGCCAGAACTTCGGCGACGACGTCGCCTCCATCGTGGCCGGAGTGACCAAGCTGGGAAAGATAAAGTACCGCGGCATCGACCGCTACGTCGAGAACCTGCGCAAGATGTTCGTCGCCATGGCCTCGGACATCCGGGTCATCCTGGTCAAGTTCGCCGACCGCATCAACAACCTGAACACGCTTTCCGCGCTGCCCCCGGCCAAGCGCGTCCGCATCGCCAAGGAGTCACTGGAGATCTATGCGCCGATCGCCAACCGCCTGGGCATCAACGAGATGCGGGCACAGCTGGAGGACCTGGCCTTTCGTCATTCGATGCCGAAAGAATACGAATGGGTGACCGGACTGGTCGATCGGGCAGTCAAGGTAAAGAAGGGCTACGTCGACCGGGTGAAGCATCTGCTGGCCGAAGAGCTTAAGAAAAACAACATCGACTTCGAGGACATCGACGGACGGGTCAAGCACAAATACAGCCTCTACAGGAAGCTGCTCAAGTACGAGCGGGATATCGTGCAGATCCACGACATCATCGCCCTGCGCATCATCGTTCCGCGGCTGAGCGACTGCTACGCGGTCCTGGGCATAATCCACCAGAACTGGAAGCCGCTCAAGGGACGCATCAAGGACTACATCTCCCAGCCGAAGCCGAACGGCTACCAGTCGCTGCACACCACGGTGTTCTGCGAGGGCGGCGAGATCGTCGAGTTCCAGATTCGCACCCGCGCCATGCATGAGGAGGCCGAACGGGGCATCGCCGCCCACTGGCAGTACGACGAGGACGGCAAGGTTGCTTCGCCTCAGGTGCGCCGACAGCTCCGCTGGGTGAACGAGCTGGCCGACCTCCAGCTGGACTCCAAGAGCGGAACGGAATTCCTGGAGTCACTCGAGACGCTGAAGATCGACGTGTTCCAGAACCGAATTTTCGTCTTCACTCCCAAGGGAGACGTCATCGACCTGCCGGAAGGGGCCACGCCGGTCGATTTTGCCTATGCCATCCATTCCCAGGTCGGCAACACCTGCGTCGGGGCCCGGGTCAACGACCATATCGTCAGCCTGGAGACCCGACTGTTTTCCGGCGACTGCTGCGAGATTATCGTCGACAAGAACCGTTCCGGACCGAATCCGGACTGGCTTTCCTTCGTCAAGACTTCGACCGCACGAACCCATGTCCGAAGCCATGCCAAGTCCAGGCTGACCAGATGGATCAAGAACTTCAGTGGTGACAAGAGCAAGGATGACGAAAGGGCTGAGGCTCGGGCATCGGCGAAAAGGGGCCGCTAACGCGAGGGATATCCGAACGAAACCAAAAAGGCCAATGTACCGGCAGTGGCCTTTATCGTTGTTGACTGAACTCGACTCAGGACAGCAGTCGATCGATCAGCGCCTGATATTCCTCCTCGGAAAAAAACTGCAGCGTTATCTTTCCCTTTCCGCCGCGCTCGGTGATCGTGGCCTTAGTGCCGAAGCGGTCCCGAAGATCCTCCTCTGCCGCCAACAGCTGCGGTGACTTCCTGACCCTGGTCGAACTTCGGCGGGCATCGTCTTCGGCCTCGCGGACGGTCAGGCCGGAACCGGACACCATCTGCCTGAACATCTTCCGCCGTGCATTGGGATCAACTACCGACAGAAGGGCTCGGGCGCTTCCGGCGGAAATTGCCCCGGTAGCTACCGCATCCAGCATCTCGTCCGGCAGGTCGAGCAATCGAACAGTATTGGCCACGGTCGACCTGGCCTTACCGACCTGACCGGCCACAGCCTCCTGAGTCAGGCCAAACTCGTTCATCAGCCGACGGTAGGCGCGTGCCTCTTCGATCGGATTAAGGTCTTCACGCTGGATATTCTCGATCAGTGCCAGCACCAGCTTGTCACGGCTGTCCACCTTTCGGATCACCGCCGGAACGCTGGTCAGCCCGGCCATCTGGGCAGCACGGAAACGACGCTCGCCGGCTATCACCTCATACTTTCCGTCCGCCCTAGGAGAGAGTGCCAACGGCTGAATTATTCCGTGCTCCTTCACCGACGAAGTCAGGTCCTCCATTCCCTGATGCCCGAATACTGTCCGCGGCTGGTCAGGATTCACCTCGATCTTGTCCAGGCTGATCTCGGAAACGGTCGATCCGTCGGCCGCCTCGTGAGCCACTGCCGCAACCTTGTTGGCCACACCGATCGCTACCGTCTTGGTCGGCTCGTCTGCCTGCGGTATGAGGGAATTCAGGCCGCGGCCCAGTCCTGACTTTTTCTTGATGGCCATACTCACAAAGCTCAAAAAGAGTGTTCAAGGTCAAGTATCTCCTTGGCCAGACGCTCATAGGCCTTGGCCCCCTTTGACCACGGATCGTATTCCATGATCGGACGACCGAAACTCGGAGCTTCAGCCAGCCGCACGTTCCTCGGAATCACCGACTTGAAGACGCGATCCGGGAAAAACCGATGCAGCTCGGCCATGACGTCCGACGACAGCCGATTGCGGCCGTCAAACATGGTCAGTACGGCACCGAGTATCTCCAGCTCCGGCTTCAGCGCCTGACGAACCATGCCGATGGTCCGCAGTAGCTGACTGAGTCCCTCTAGTGCGTAGTATTCAGCCTGGACCGGAATGAGTACCCGGTCTACCGCGACCAGGCCGTTGATGGTCAGCAGTCCGAGCGACGGAGGACAGTCAACTATTACGTAGTCGAAATCGTTACGCACCTCAAGCAAGGCATCGGACAGGCGATGCTCTCGCCTGTCCATGTCCACCAAGTCGACAGCCGCACCGGCCAGACTCGAAGTCGACGGCACCAGCTTGAGACCTTCGACCTGCGTCGACATTACGACCTCCTTCATGCTCTTCTCGCCCAACAGCGCCTCGTAGGCACCGGCCTCGAGTTCACGAGGGTCTATCCCCAACCCGGAAGTAGCATTGGACTGCGGATCCAGATCCACCAGCAAAACGAACTTCCCGTTGGACGCCAAATATGACCCCAAGTTAATGGCGGTCGTAGTCTTGCCCACTCCCCCTTTCTGATTTACCACGGCAATGATGCAGGCCATACCGACATATACTCTACATTAAGAGGGCCTCTTTGACAACACGTTTTTCTGGTGGTTAGATGAGGCATAATCGGCCCAAAAAGCCGCGGTGGCGGAACTGGCAGACGCACACGACTCAAAATCGTGCGGGGGAAACCCCATGAGGGTTCGATCCCCTCCCGCGGCACCAAAGACAGACCGTCTCGTGCCCCCGAAGAACGGCCGGCGTAATTACGCGGCACGAATGGTCGAAAAAAAATTAGACGAGACGACGGCAGACCTGACAGGAAAAGATCGGGCCTGTTTTGTTTCAAAACAAAAAATGACCCCCATTGCAGGCTGACTAGGTTCAGAGCATCCACTTCAGCACGAGACCGATGACTAGGACCTGCATCGCCAAACCGAACTTCGACGACAGGTCGCCGCCAAAGATGCGGCGGATCAGGAACACGTGATTGCGCATGTGAAGATCACTGAACCTCTTAAGCTGACGGCCGGTCCAACGCCTGCCTTTCGGTTTCAGCAGTTCGAACACGCCGACCAGCAGATCCGGCAGGAGCCCACCGATCATTCCGGCGATGGCACCGGCCTCGAAACGGAAGGAGACTGAGCTGAGAAGCGTCAGGACAAGCAGTCCGGTGGCCAGCACGTCAACCGAGACCTGAACTATCGCCCGCCGCTTCTTGTCGCCACGCTTGTACTGCTCATAGAGATACTGATCGCCGTGCGGAATCATGTCCAACAGAAAATGCGACAGGAAACCTGCCGAAAAAGAAATCGCCGGATTGGCCGAAACGCTGCCCAAAAGCGCCCCGGCCGTGGCATGAACCGCCAAAAACATAGTTGTTTAATGATACCAAAGCAGCTCCGCGAAAGTAAATCTTTCGTTTGGTCAAAAAAAGTGGAAATACCCGCTAGGAACCCTAGAGTACCCCTTATCCTTGAAATGTCCGGACTGTTGTGCTAAGGTTGCAACAGCGGTTGAAGAAATGGCATTTTTGGGCAAAGATATGCGAAAAAAGAAGCACAACTCGGACGAAATCAGGTTCTGCCAGTCACGTCTCCATAAGTGTCTCTATGAGTTCCAGAATGGCGAGACGTGCTTTTTGGTCGCAGTCGAATGGGATGGGGGCAGGCCGCTGCGGATGGTCGTCTGCGGTGACTGCTTCAAGGCCGGTTTCGGTACCCTGATCAAGGAGATAGTGATCGACAACCCGCGCGTGACCGTCACGAAGACCCAGGAAAATCCCGCTACCTTCACGGCTTAAGGAGCGCAGTCAGGCGGGTCAAACTCCAAGATAAGCAGATGTCCGGCCCCGAGCCGGACTTGCCATCTTCGGACATTCTGATACCATAGTCGCGCCGGGAAAAACGGCGAGGTAGCTCAGTTGGTTAGAGCGAGGGACTCATAAGCCCTAGGTCGTGGGTTCAATTCCCACCCTCGCTACCATGACAAAGGCCCCCGAGAGGGGGTCTTTGGCTTGGCGGAGACGGGAGGCGGGAATTGGACGGGCGGCAGCGAGCGGCGAGTGCCCGTCGAGGCACGAGCGCGCGAGCGCCCGGCGGAACCGATCCGGAGAGGTTTCGCCTCCGCCCCAGACGAGGAAGAACAGCATTCGGCCGGCCGACGAGACCCACCCTCGCTACCATGACAAAGGCCCCCGAGAGGGGGTCTTTGGCTTGGCGGAGACGGGAGGCGGGAATTGGACGGATGCTTTTGGGTTGATGGAAACTAGCCCAAAATTTCTCGCTTCAAATCTTCCATGCCGTTCGGATGCAGCCTGGCCCTTAAGAACCTGGGCACCAATTCGTGATCGCTAAAATCGCCGTTCACTATCAGTTCGACGAATTCTTCAAAAGAAACGTCTTGAAGGTTGATCTTTTCACCCGCGTCCAAAGTTAAACCGGCCGTCTTCCGGCACCCTCTGGCCACAAACGTAAAGATGGCCCACTCAATCTTTAAAACTGGCTGCTGAGAATCCCAGAGAGACCAAGTTTCGGATTCGTAACCTGTCTCTTCCATTAGTTCCCTTTTTGCTGCGGACAATACGTCTTCAGCCTCATCTACCCTACCTCCAGGCAAACAAAATGAAGCTGCCCTTCCGGGCTGCTCCTGCCGAGTAATTATGATTCGACCATCTTCAGTTACGGGAATAACCATGACTGTATCGGGACGTTTCAGTCTCTCAAACGTAGCGCTGCTACCGTCATACAGTTTCTGTTCCCACTGATAGACGTCAAACATCACCCCCTTGAACACGAGCTTGGCATGATCGGGTAACGGCTGTCTGGACCTGGGTCTTTCAATTTTCATAAAAGCAGCTGTCCTTATATTCATGAACAACCTTAAACTTACATAATCATTAATAGAGCCGCAATTCGCCGAAGACCCCACGGGCAGCCCTGGACGAGATGAAGTATGTCTCGCTGGACCGAACTGAACAGGTACGGTGAGCGAACAGTGAGGGAAGCGAGCGCACAATTCGCTCGGCTCAGGGCTTGCTCCAGAAACAAAAGAGCTCGAGTTGGACTCGAGCTCTTTTGTTGGTTGCGGGGCCGGGATTCGAACCCGGGACCTCGAGGTTATGGGCCTCGCGAGATGCCACTTCTCCACCCCGCGTCCAGGACGAAAATTTCGTTCGCCGGTGGCATCATAGGCCAGACCGGCCGACCTGTCAAGAACAGACACCGCTTCGGCTAGATGGTCGGCGCACTAATCAGGAAACGAAGGAAGGACAAGGCTCCGGTAGTAATCAGGGTAACGACGATCGCCGCCATGAGCATGCCCAACAGAATATACGGTCCGGCCTTCCGTAACGACAGGCCGAACAGCAACGCGGCCACGGAACCGGTCAGCACTCCGGTCATCGGCAGCGGAACGGCGACGAACAGCGTCAGGGCCAGCAGACCGTATCTCTCGTACCGTCCGTTGCCCATGACTCTACCGGCGCGCGTCAGCACCCTATTGGTCATTCTGGGCAGAAGGCCCTGTCGGGAACTCATCAGTCCGATCCACCATCCGCCGACGGCGTAGACGGCGAACAGCAACAGCGAGTTTCCGACGACCGACAGAACCACCGCCTGCAGGACCGACATGTGCAGGACACCGACAGCGAAAGGAATCGACCCGCGAAGCTCCACGATCGGGGCGGCGGCGATACCGATAACCAGCAGGCTGTCGTGCAGTCCGGACATTGAGGATGGATCAGGTGCCTGTCTGCCACTCGAAGGCGTCGAACGACCAGAATATCATCGCCCCCACGTCGTCGAACCTGGCCTGCTTGCTGGGCGCACCCAGGACGACGGCGATGATCCGGTGGCCATCCTGGTTCTCCGCCGCCGCCCCAAAGCAGTATCCCGCTTCCTCCAGGTAGCCAGTCTTTCCGCCCAAGAACGAGAGCGGCGGACGCGATACCCAGGTGTTCAGAAGCTCGTCCGTGCTGCGCAGACGGTGGTGAAGACCGCTGACCGCATCGAACGAATACTCGTCGGTCAGGAGTATCCCCCGCAGGGTGTCGTCCTGCAGCACTCTCCTGACCAGGAGGGCGACGTCGCGCGCGCTGGCGACGTTCCCGGTGTTAAGTCCGGTCGGCTCAACGAAGCTGGACTCCGACATGCCGATCCCCTGGGCCAAGGAGTTCATCCGGCCGACGAACTCCTCCGGAGACAGTCCGGCCGAGCGCGACAGGGTGACCGTCGCCCCGTTGGCCGAGGCGATGAGCGAGGCATGCAGAAGGTCCCCGACGCTGATCACCTCACCCGGCAGGACATACTGAATTCCGCCGACGCGCATGTCGGACTGCTCGACCTCGACCGTCCGGTCCAGGGGCGTGCCGGCATCCATCACCACCAGCGCCGTCATCAGCTTGGTGATCGAGGCGATCGGGTACGGCTGATCGGCGTTCTTGCGCATCAGCGTCTCTCCGGTCCGCCAGTCCATCACGAAAGCGGCCCTGGAAACGGTCTCGACTCCGAGCCTGGTCGGATCGATCCTGACCGGCACCGGTACCGTCTCCGCTCCGACCGAACGGGGCAGGGCCTCGGCTGCCGGCAGGAAATTGTGGAGCTGAAAGCCCAGGTCGGTCGGCGACAATGCGACCTTGGCCTGGGCAGTGGCGACGTAGATGGTCAGGGCGAGAAGCAGGGTGAACATGGGCGGTCTATTTCTCGTTTTCCTTTGACGGAACGCCGGCCGATGATGCCGTCAGGGCATTGTCCATCGCCTTGGTCACGTTCTCTTCGATGTGCAGGCGACCGTAGTCCGGAAGTTCCTCGACCGAGGAAATGCCCAGGAAGCGCAGGAAGTCGACGGTGACCTGAAACCGGGTCAGCGGATGCCCGACCTCTCCGATCGACTCGACCAGTCCGCGCATCATCAGGTTTCGCAGGATCAGCGAACAGTTGACTCCCCGGACCTGCTCCAGTTCGGCCTTGGTCAGCGGGCCGCGGTAGGCGACGATGGTCAGCGTCTCGAGCGACGGCTTGGTCATCTCTCCGGTCGTCTCGTCCTTGAGGAAATCGCGCACCAGGTCCGCCGTCTCCTGGGCCGTAGCCAGCTGCACGCTGTCCCCGTGCCGCAGCAGGCGCAGGCCGGAACCGCCGGACGAATACGATCCGGCCAGCTCCTCGACGGCCGCCGCGACCTCGTCCTTCTTGCCGCCGCACAGCTCGGCCAGCTTGGCCAAGGAAAGCGGACGGTTGGCCACGAACAGCAGGCTCTCTATTTTTGCCCTCAGAATATCCATAGTGGTAGCCGGCTTCAGGCCCGCGCGCCGGCGTCGAGACGGGTAATTTTTATGTCGTCAAACCGTTCGGACTGGTCGACCTTCACCGACCGTTGCTTGACCAATTCGAGCAGCGCCAGAAAGCTGACGATCACCTCCAGGCGAGAAGACGAGTCCTGAACCAGCGACCGAAAGCTCAGCTGCTTGGTCCTGGAGAACATCTCCCTGATCTGCCGTATTTTATCATGAATCGAGACGACACGTTCGAGCGCCTGACGTTCCACCCGGACGATCGGCTCCAGGCGCTTGGCCACAGCCGCGAACATCTCGCGCATCTGCGGCATGGTCAGCCTCTTGGGCGGCGAGAATCCGATCTCGACCGACGGCAGCTTGTCGTGTACGTACATGAATCGACGCCGGCCGACCATCCGCTCGATCACCCGCGAAGCCTCGAGATAGGCCTTGTAGATACGGAGCTGCTCCTCGAGATTGAGCTCGCCGTCGTCCTGGTCGATGAGCTGCAGGTACGGAAGCAGCAGCTTGGACTTTATCAGCAGCAGCTTGGACGCCACCACCAGGAAATCGGCCAGTTCCTCCGGCGGCAGGTCAGGATTGTCCTCGATCAGCTTCAGGTAGTCGTCCGTGACCTGGGCCAGCGATATCTCCGATATGTCGAGCTTCTCGGCCTCAATCAGCTGGAGCAGCAAGTCCAGCGGTCCCTCGTACTGTTCAACCTTGACCGTAAAAGGCATAGCCGAAACCCGACTGCGGTTATTTCTTCTTTCGTACGGCCCCACGAACGGCCGGCCTCTTCTTGGCTTGGACGGCTTTCTTCGAAGCGGAAGATCTGGTCGAAGCGGCGGAAAGTCTCTTCTTGGACTGAACGGCGGCCTTCTTTTTGGCCTTAACGGACGGCTTCTTCTGCACCTTCAGGCCGTTCCTGCGGCTAAAGGCGGCCACGGTCGCCTCCTCCAGCTTGATCAGGTCCGTAACGCGCAGGCGAACCGACTCGGTGAACGACTCGGCTCCGACCAGCGCTTGCTTTGCCTTCAGGATCCCCCGGTCGACCATCACCCCGAAGTCGCGGAGGGACCCGAACGGCGACACCGCACCGGGCTCCAGGCCGAGCTTCTTGAACACCTTCTCCGGCACCAGCTCGACCTTGGTCGCCTTGAGCGCCTTCTTTACCTTGTCCAGATCGAGGTTATAGGAAGCCGGCAGGACCACGACGTAATAAGTGCCCCTCTTCTTGAGCGACGGCAGCTCGACCCGGACCAATAGGGTCTTGGCGATCTCGTCGAGCTTGACTCCGGCGGTCTGCGCCAGGTCGTAGGCCGTATAGACCTTGCGATGCGGCACCAGCTCGAACTTGACGCCGGCCTTCTCCAGATGGCTGACGATCTTCTTGGAGACCGGCTTGCCTTTCGGCTTATGGGCGGCCTTCCGCTTGGGTTGCCTCGGTTTTGACTTAGGCTTCTTGGTGGGCATAAGCCTTTCGGGTCAGTCCGCGTTAGCGCGGACGGCGGCCGACGTTTAGGCGTCGACCTTAATGTGAACGT
This sequence comes from bacterium, assembly GCA_043825985.1. GTDB lineage: Bacteria > Patescibacteriota > Patescibacteriia > SG8-24 > SG8-24 > UBA1561. The sequence goes on from JBDRRB010000072.1 coordinate 13,255, forward strand.
CACGAAGCAGGCTGGGGGCGACGTCTGACGGAGCGCCCATCATCGGATCGCGCGCGTCGCCGGTCTTGGGGAACGGGATGACTTCCCGGATGTTCGGCTCGTCGGCGAGCAGCATGACCAGCCGGTCGATGCCAGGAGCCATTCCGCCGTGCGGCGGCGCGCCGTAGCCGAACGCCTCCAGCATGTGGCCGAAACGGGTCCGAATCGTCTCCTCGTCCAGCCCGAGCATCTCGAATATCCGGTTCTGCAGCTCCGACTTGTGGATGCGGATCGACCCGGAAGAAAGCTCGTAGCCGTTCAGCACCAAGTCATAGGTCCAGGCCCGGACCTTGAGCGGATCGGTGTCCAGCAGGTGCATGTCCTCCGGATTGGGCATGCAGAACGGATGGTGGGCCGCCTGGACGGTGCCCCCCTCCCCCTTCTCGAACAGCGGAAAGTCGACGATCCAGCAGAACGCCAGCTCGTTCGGGTCGCTCTTGTCCTGACGAAGGTCGGGCTTGTCCGAGCCGTACTTTTCCAGCGCCTCGAAGTACGGAATGCGCGGAAACGGCGTCGCGGACAGCCTCTTCTCCGGACATATCTCCCTGACCAGCTCGATCATCATCCGCTCGTTCAGCTCCAAGACGTCCTCCTGCTCGACGAACGACATCTCCAGGTCGAGCTGCGTGAACTCCGGCTGACGATCGCCGCGCTGGTCCTCGTCGCGGAAGCACCGGGCGACCTGAAAATAGCGCTCCAGGCCGGCCACCATGAGCAGCTGCTTGAACTGCTGCGGCGACTGCGGCAGGACGTAGAACTTTCCGGAATGGATGCGCGAAGGGACGACGAACTCGCGGGCGCCCTCGGGGGTTCCCTTGGTCAGCGTCGGGGTCTCGATCTCGACGAACCCCTCCTTCCTCAGGAAGTCACGGAAGAAACCGACGGTCCTGTCCCGCAGCCGGACGTTCCGCGCCATCCGCTCGGAGCGCAGGTCGAGATAGCGGTACTTCAGGCGCAGCTCCTCATTGACTACGGTGGTATCCTTGTCCAGCTCGAACGGCGGCGTCTTGGCCTCGTTCAGGATCTCCAGCTCCTCGGCCAGCATCTCCACCGATCCGGTGACCAGGTTCGGGTTGCGCATCTTCTCCGGCCGCTCGTTGACCGTGCCGGTGATCCGCACGCAGAACTCCGGCCGCAGGTCCATGGCCTTGGCCAGCAGCTCCTGGTTGCTCGGAATGAAGACCACCTGCAGCAGGCCGGTGCTGTCGCGCAGGTCGATGAAGACTATCTTACCCATGTCCCGACGGGCATGGACCCAGCCGGCGACGTCGACCCTCTGGCCAACCAGTCCCGAAACCTCCCTGACGTATTTCTTCTTCATATGGTTGTTCTTATCTGAAAACCGTCCCGTTATCGGCCTGTCATCTCTTGGAGACGACGCCGACGTAGTCGACTCCGTGGAAGTCCGGATCGGAATAGCTGCCCGACCGCCTGGCCACCGAGACCGACGACCCATCGACGGTCGAAACCAGCTGCAGCTCGCCGTCGCGGTCCACGATCAGCGTCCGGCTGTCCGGCGACCAGTCGAGGAGCGTCCCCGACACCAGCCGTCTCTCATGCCCTCCCAGGTCAAGCTCGGAGACCCAGACGCTCTGCCCGTTCTCGTCGCTGACCGTGTAGGCGACCATCGCCCCGTCGGGAGATATCTTCGGATCGCTGAACACGTCGAGCGGCGCGGAACTGAACCACAGCGGATATTCGCCCGAGGTGAGCTCGACCGACCCGCCGGAATTCAGGTCGAGCAGCATGATGGCCGACAGGTTGTCCGGCCGCACGTCGGCCTCGCTCGACGGACGGGCCTGGACTATGCCGACCAGGCGCCCGGAGGCGGGATTGAAGTCGAACTGCGACAGGCCGGCTGCCCTGACTGTCTCGATCTCTGCCAGTGTACCAGCATCCAGGTCCAGCCGATACAGGCCCAACGGGCGATTCTCGGTCTCGTGAATCGTCGCCCAGTAGACCTGATTGCCCTGCCAGGCCAGCGGACGGACCGGTTCCGGGGCGGAAAGCGTCCTCAGCGGTCCGGCATCCGCCCCGACTACCACCTGACGCCGGGCACCGTCGTAGTAGGCCACCCGCCCGTGATCCGGCGACGGCAGCCCGCCGTACTTAAGGCCCGGACCACCCCAGTCGAAGGCCGAACGGAACTCGTTGCCCGACGCGTCGACCCACATGGCATTGTCGTCCAGCCCGTCATACCGGACGAACAGCAGCGTATCGTCCGAAATCGGTTCCATCTGCGGCCAACCATACTGATTGGTGCGGCCGTCCTGGACGATGCGCACCACGCTCTCGCCGCGCGATGCCGAGCCGTCGAGCGGATAGCGGAAGAACTCGTAGGCCACTATGTCGTCGCCCGGATCGACGCTGTCCCCGCGCGACACGACCCGATACGACCGGTAGACCAGATAGTGGTGGCCGGGCACGGCGGCCGGACGGACCACCGCATCGCCGACATGCGGCGGATTGATGATATGGGCCACCCGCCAGCCCAAAAGCATGGTCAAGACGACCAGCGCCACAGTCAGGAGCGGCCAAGCCCGAACGTACGAACGGACGGCGGCGATCTTCTTGTTGGATTTTGTCTTGCGGCTGGGCATGCGTTTCTGGATCAGGACTCGCGGCTCCGACGGAACGCGTCGGACCGGACGTTACCGTAGTGAATCAGGGCTGGATCCGGTTAAGCAGACGGGGGAAAGGAATCGTCTCGCGTACGTGCTCGAGTCCGCACATCCAGGCGACCGTCCGCTCCAGGCCGATGCCGAATCCGGCGTGCGGCACCGAACCGTAGCGGCGCAGGTCCAGGTACCAGCCGAAGGCCTCGGCCGGCAGCCCATGTTCGACAATGCGCCTTTCCAGGAGCGACAGGTCGGAGATGCGCTGCGACCCGCCGATGATCTCGCCGTAGCCTTCGGGCGCCAGCAGGTCGTCGCACAGGGCACGGTCAGGACGTTCCGCGTCCGGCTCCATGTAGAAGGCCTTGATCGCCGACGGATAGTGATGGACGAACACCGGACGGTCGAACTCCTTGGTCAGCAGCGTCTCGTCGTCGCCGCCGAAGTCGTTGCCGTTCTTCATGTCGGAGCCGAGCCCGCGCAGTCGCTCGACCGCCTCGTCGTAGTCGAGACGCACGAATCCGCCCTCGGCGGTCCGCTCCAGGGAATCGGTGTCCCGCTCGAGTTCCTTCAGCTCGCGGCCGCGCTCCTCGAGTACCCGGCCGGCGACGAACGACACCAGCCGCTCCTGCAGGTCCATGTTCCCCCGCCAGTCCATGAACGATGCCTCGGCCTCGAGCATCCAGAACTCGGTCAGGTGACGACGGGTCTTGGACTTCTCCGAACGGAACGTCGGACCGAAGCAGTAGCTCCGTCCGAGGGCGGCCGAAGTCGCCTCCTGATAGAGCTGCCCGGACTGCGACAGGTAGGCCTTGTCGTCGAAGTACTTGACCTCGAACAGGTCGGTCGTGCCCTCGCAGGCGCTCGGCGTGAAGATCGGCGAGTCGGCCAGGACGAACCCCTCGCGCCGCATGAAGTCGCGCATCGCGAACTCGATGGTGTCGCGCACCCTGAGTATCGACGCCTGACGGCCGGAACGGATCCAGAGGTGTCGGTAGTTCAGGAGAAAGTCCGGTCCGTGCTCCTTCTTGCCGATCGGAAACTCCTCTGCGACCTGAATCGGCTCGACTTCCTCGACCGACAGCTCGAAGCCGCTCGGCGCCCGCTCGTCCGCCCGGACCTCTCCCCGGACCGCGACCGACGACTCTATGGTCAGCCGTCCGACCGCCTCCCAAGTCGCGTCGCTGACCTGGTCGCGGACGACCACGCCCTGAATTCTTCCGGTTCCGTCGCGCAGCTGGAGGAAGGCGATCTTGCCCGAAGACCGGAGATTGTAGCACCACCCCCTTATCTCCACTTTTTGGCCTGACTTAGCGGAAATTTCCGATATCGTAATATCCATATTTTTGTGCCGAATTACCGGTCAATTGTGCCGAAATAAGCCAAAAAAAGCAACGAGCGGGACCTGACCCGCCCATCTTCGCATTCGATGTTCGATTTGAGGCTAGACTCGCAGCGACTCCAGGTAGCGCAGCGGATCGAAACGTGCCTCCAGGTTGGAGGTCGCCAGCAGATCGACGACGAACGAGACCTGATCGCGAACCTGCTCGGTCAGCCTCAGGAGCGCCGTCCGCGACAGCCGCTCGCGACGCAGGAAGCGCAGCACCTTGACCGTGTCCCCCATGATCCCGAGCGAGGTTCCGGAACGGCAGCGGCGACACTCGACTCCGCCGCGCAGGACGTTCAGGGCGCTCCCGTCAAAGCCGATAGCGCCGCGGCAGCCGACGCAGACGTCGATCTCCAGTCCGAACCCGAGAACGTCGAACAGCTTGACCATGGCGGCGTTCATGACCTGCCGTCCGCCGCCGGCCGGAAGGTCGCCGTCCATCACCGCCATGAACTCCTGCAGCAGCCAGAAGATGCGCGGCTCCGGCAGTTCACGTCGGGTCAGCGAGTCGACCGCCAGGAGCAGGGACTGGACGGTCGCCGTGCGCTCGAGGGACGAGACGATGTTCCGGTGCGTGGCGGTCAGGCTGGCTCCGGCCAGTCGGTCGAACTGCCGCCCACGGGCGACCATGATCTCGACCGTGCCAAAAGTCGCCATATGCGGCGACATCTTGCTCCTGGTCTTCCTCATCCCCTTGGCCAGGAGCGAGACCTTGCCGTGCTCCTCGGTAAAGACCGAGTAGAGGCGATCGTCGCCGCGCAGCCCGCGGGTCCGAAGGACTACGCCGACGTCACGGTAGGTAGCCATAGATGAGAGTCAGCCTTGCGCCGATCCGGACATGTCCGCGCGTCCGGACCGCAGCCTCTCGATGTACGTCTCGAGGATGATCGCCGCGGCCAGCGCATCCCGGTCGAACTTGCGGGAACTGGTCGTGCCGTACTCGCGGTGCATCCGGTCGGCCATTACGGTGCTGAAGCGCTCGTCCTCGGTCCAGACCGGCACCGAGACCAGTCCGGAAACCAGCCGAACAAATTCGCTGACCAGTTTCGCCGTCGAGCCGTCGGCCGTCCCGTGCAGGCTGGTCGGCAGGCCGACGACCAGGCCCTCCGCACCCTCCGACTCGGCTTCGGCCGCCACCCTTCGCGCCGCCTCGGCCGGATCGGCGGCCTGCACCGTCTTCAGCGGCTCAACGAAAAACGGATCGGTCTCCCCGACGGAAAGGCCGACCCTTCTGGTGCCGAAATCGACTCCCATCAGACGCATAGTGCAGACGCTACAGGCCGACTTCGGGCAGCGGAGTGAGAATCTCCGTCCCCTCCTCGGTGATGGCCAGCGTCACCTCGAAATGCGCCGACGGACGGCCGTCGGCCGTGACGATGGTCCACTCGTCGGGCAAGATCCGAACCTCGTCCGATCCGGCGTTGACCATCGGCTCGATGGCCAGGGTCATGCCTCTCACCAGCTTGACCGGACGCAGCGACGGGTCGAAATAGTTCGGTATCCGCGGGTCCTCGTGGACGTCGCGCCCCACGCCGTGTCCGACCAGGTCCTTGACCGTGCTGAAGCCGTTGCGCCTGACGTGCCGGTCGACGGCCTTGCCGATGTCGCTGATCCAGTTTCCGACGATCGCCTTCTCCAGGCCCAGCCGCAGCGACTCGCGGGTCACCACGGCCAGCCGCCGCAGGTCGTCGTTAATCTCCCCGACCGGAACGGTCACGGCCATGTCGGTGCACAGGCCGCCGTACCACATCCCGATGTCCAGCTTCAGGACGTCGCCCGACCTGACCTTGCGTCCGGGCGCGGCCGGCGCATGCACGACCTCGTGGTTGATGCTGGTGCAGACCGTGGATGGAAAGCCGCGCGACTCGCCGTCGCTCCGGTAGCCCTTGAACGACGGCCGGCCGCCGGCTTCCCTGATCAGGCGTTCGGCCAGCGAGTCGAGTTCCCGCGTATCCGAACCGGGCCGGACCGCCGCAGCCACCTGCCCCAAGACGGAGGACAGGATGGCCCCGCCCTCACGCATGGCATCGATTTCCGAACTGCTCTTGATGATATTCATGCGGTCAGCTTAGGCGCAAAATGCTCATAAAACAAGCCTGTCCGTCCTGGACAGGCCACTCGCCGGACAGGTCCGGAGTCTCGATTCAGCCGGCCCTCAGGCAACGCTCGACCAGATCCGTCAGCCAGTCGCGAAACTCGTCCAGCGTCCCGACGTTATGGTAGAGGTTCTCCGGACGGACCAGGGCCAGGCAACGCTCGACCTGCTGCCCGTCTGACGGCTGTCCGACGCCCCGGTCACGGTCGTCGATCTCCAGAAAGGCGGAGAGCGCGTCCGAATCGCCGTCCTGCCGTCGGCCGATGAACCGCCGGAAACGAACTTCGGTCGGTGCGGTGATGCCGACCAGGACGAACCTTCCGCCCATCTCGCGCTCCAGGGCACTGACGTCCCCGGGATGGCGAAGCCCGTTCACCGCCCACCGGTCGCCGCCGCCGGATCGCAGTCGGTCGAGCGCCCGAAGGGACCAATAGCCCGTATCCCCGGACTCGAACCGGCCGCGGTCGCCGATGTCCTGAAACTGGAAGGTGCTCGGCTCGACCAGGCCCTGCCGGGCAGCCTCCGCCCGGATCGCGTCGGACAGCCGGCACGACTCGAACCCGAGGCCCTCAAGCAGCCGGGAGGCTTCGTCCTTAGCCGGCGGCCTTCGTCCCGGTCAGCCCGACGAGCAGGCATTGGCCGTCACGGCCGGACAGCATGTCGAATGAGCTGGAGCTGGAACGGTCGGACATAGCGTTTCGGCACCTAGTCGCCGATCGCCTCCAGGATAGAACCGGCGACGTCTGCGATGGACTGCCCGCCGTCGATCTCCCGCAGCAGTCCCCGCTCGCGGTAGTACTCGACCAACGGCGCGGTCTCCGAGTTGAACAGCGCGAAGCGGCGGATGATCGCCTCCGGACGGTCGTCGCCTCTCTGAATGAGAGGCGAACCGCAACGGTCGCACTTTTCCGGATCGCCCTGCGGCGGATTGAACTCGATATGAAAGTTGGTCTCGCACTTGCGGTTCGAGCAGACCCGCCGACCGGTCAGCCGGTTCATGGCCTCGCTCTCCGAGAGGCGAATGTAGACGACGTCGCTCAGCTCACGGCCGTCCTCGGCCAAGGTGACCGACAGTTCCTCGGCCTGCCGGGCATTCCGGGGAAAGCCGTCCAGGATGAACCCCTGCCGGGCGTCCGGTTCGGCGACGCGCTCGGCGATGGCCTGGCAGACCAGCTCGTCCGGGACCAGCTCGCCTCCGGTCACGTACTCGGCGATCTTCTGGCCGAGCTCCGATCCCTCCTCCATCTCCGAACGGAACAGCCGGCCGGTCGAGATGATCGGCACGGACAGGGTCCGCGACAGCAGTTCGGCCTGCGTACCCTTACCGGAGCCCTGGATGCCGAGCATGACGATGTTTTTCATTGGATGGAAGGTTAGGGAATGAATATAGCCGCCAGATAGCCGGCGGCCAGACCGAGGACAGTCGTGGGCAGGGTCGGATACAGCCCGCCGGAACCGTCACGCGAAGGCAGCGTCGCGGACAGGCTCAGGCCGATCAGCCCTCCGACCGCGGAAGCGAGACCGGCCACCGGTCCGACATGCCACAGTGCCGAGACGACGAAGACCGTCGGCAACGCCAGGTCCACCACGTCCAGACAAGCGAAGCGTCCGTCGGTCGGCAGGTCGGAGACCCGAACCGTCAGACCGTTCGGACGCAACGGATAAATGAAAGCAAAGAAAGCCCTACGCCGCAAGAGTCTCCTCCCCAACCGGACGGTCAGGCCGGAAAGACTGGTCGCCGCCAGGTCATAAGCCGACAGCAGGCCCAGTACCAGCAGCAGCACCGTAGGATCGAGGCTGACGCCGACGGCCGCGCCGACTCCGGCCATACCGAGGCAGAGCAGCAGGTCATAGGTGACGACTCGCGGACGGCCGTAGTAGATTGCGGTCCCGAGACAGAACGAGACGACGGCCGCCGCCGGACCGAGCAGGACGTTGGCGTCGTAGCTGATGCCGAGCAGGACGACCAGAGACAGCACGGCCCCGATCAGCCTGGTCCCGCGAACCGACCTTATCCCGAACAGGAGCAGCAGCAGGACGATCCCGAAGGTCACCAGCCAGCTCCAAACCGAATACGGTCCGTAGGAATCCGCCGTAGACGGCGATGCCCCGGCCGGAACCGATGACATCAGCGTCATGGCGGACGAGACGGCCAGCATTACCGCCAGGCTGACCGCGGACTGAACGGCGACAAGACGGCGACCCGCGGCTGCGGACCCGACCGTCGCTGACTGGTTGGCGGACCGTACGAAAGTCATGGGGAAAATGCGTAGACGCCGTTTATGACCGACAGAAAAAACCTATCAGTCCGGCCGGGGTAAGACAACGGACGGAAACCGAAATGCCGCCCGCGAACGGACGGCACCGGATCGGCCTGAATGCTGACGTGCGGTCTAAAGCGACTCGTACTCCCGCATGGTCAGCTGGGAATTGATCTGATTGACGATCTCGATCACCACCGAGACGACGATCAGCAGGCTGGTGCCGCCGATGACCATCGTCTGTGTGCCGAGAGACTCCTGCATGATGAGCGGCAGCACCGCGATGGCCGCCAGGAAGAAGGCGCCGGCCGGCATGATCCGATTGATCGTGCGCTGGATGAACTCGGCCGTCGGCCGACCGGGACGGACGCCCGGCACGTAGCCGCCCTGCTTCTGCAGATTCTCCGCCACCCGGTCGGGATGGAAGATCACCGCGGTATAGAAGTAGGTGAAGCCGAAGACCAGCACGAAGTACAGGATCCCGTAGATGAGCTGGTTCTGGAAGATCTCGATGGTCTTCTGGGCAGCCGTGGCCAGCCATTCCGTCTTGGCGCGGACGAAGAACTGTCCGACCATGGACGGCAGCAGAATGATCGAGATGGCGAAGATGATCGGGATCACTCCGGCCATGTTCACCCGCAGCGGCAGGAATGTCTCCGCCCCCCCGTAGGATCGGGTGCCGCGCATCTGCTTGGCGTAGACGACCGGGATGTTCCGCTGCCCCTCGGAGATCAGCACCACGCCGGCGATGGTCAGCAGGGCGATGGCCGCATAGGCCACCCAGACCACGATTTGCGACGAATCGTAGGTCACGAGTGCCTGCTGCAGGGTCGTCGGCAGACTGGAAATGATTCCAGCCAGGATCATGATCGAGATTCCGTTTCCGATCTTGCGTTCCGAGATCAGCTCGCCGATCCACATCAGGAAGACGGTGCCGGTCGTCATGACCATGGCCATCATGGCCATCTGGAACAGGTCGACGCTCGGGGAAATGATTCCGTTCCCGGTCTGCCTCAGCAGGGTGATCATGGCATAGCCCTGCAGCAGGGCCAGCGGCACGGTCAGCAGACGAGTGTACTGGTTGATCTTCTCCTGTCCGGCCTGCCCGTCCTTCTGCATCTCTTCCAGACGCGGAACGATCATCGCCAACAGCTGGAAGATGATCGAGGCGGTAATGTACGGACCGACGCCCAAGGCGACGATGGAAAATGACTCCATCGTGCCGCCGGAAAACACGTTGAACAGGCCGAGGACCTGGTTCTGGGCGAAGAACTCCTTGAGCGCCTCGGTGTCCACGCCCGGAATCGGTATGTGCGCGGCACCCCTGAAGATGACCAGCATCAGCAGCACGAACAGGACGCTGTATCGCAGGTCCTTGGTTTTCCAAATCCGCTGCAAAGTCTTCAGCATACGGTAGGTTTGGTCATTGAAACGTCGCCGCCGAATCCAGTCCCGTCAGGGACGGCCCGAACGACAACAGTCATGATAGCACGGTTAGAGCGGCCCAGACGACGAGGACAGGCACGCTATTCGACCTGTCCGCCGGCCACCTCGATCGACTTCCGGGCGCCGGCCGTGAGCAGGCAACCGGAAACGTGCAGCTTCTTGGTGATCGTTCCGCCGCCGACGATCTTGACGCCGTGGCGGTACTCCGAAACCAGCCCCTTCTTGGCGACCGATGCCGGGGTCACGCTCTCTCCGACGACAAAGGCCTTGTCCAGTGAGGACACCTTCACGCAGGACGGCTTGACCTTGAGGCTGCGAAATCCGCGCAGCTTCGGGGTGGCCAGCATGACCTGACGGAAACCGCGCAGCTGGCGCCGGTTCCGTCCGCCGGTCCTGGCGGCCTGTCCCTTGGTGCCGCGTCCGGCGGTCGTACCCTTACCGGAGGCGTTGCCGCGACCGACCCGCTTCGGCTTGCTCCGCGAGCCGTCGGCCGACTTTAGATTGTGCATCTCGAGTGCCATAAGTGCCTTTCTTTACTCGGACTTCTGCTCGACGGACTCGGACGTCCCGTCGGCCTTGGCCGAACGTCCCGCCCCGCCCTTCGCCGAATCGACCTGCTTCAGGCCGCGCAACGCCAGCATGGTCGCCTTGGCGTTGTTGATCTTGTTGTTCGACCCGAGGATCTTGGCCACGACGTTCGGTACGCCAGCCAGCTCCAGCACGACCCGGACCGCACCGCCGGCCTTGACGCCGGTACCTTCCGGAGCCGGCTTGATCATCACCTGAGCGGCGGCGAACTTGCGGCGGACCTCATGCGGAACAGTACCGCCAGCCACCGGAACGCTGATCATGACCTTCTTGGCCTTGCTGGTCGCCTTGTTTACCGCCTGCTGAACGTCGGCGCCCTTGGCCACGCCGTATCCGACGCGTCCCTTGCGGTCACCGAGGATGATGCAGGCGCGAAAGCGCATGCGCTTGCCGCCCTTGGTGACGCGGGTCACCCGAGCCAGGTCCAGGATGCGAGAGTCGAACTCGCTCTTCTCCTCCGGCCGCCGTCCGCGAGGACCGCGGCTGCCTGGCCTGCTGCCGCCACGGGACGGACCGCCGCTCTGCTTCCGCTCGCTGGGCACGCTTGTCTGCTGCTCTTTATCCATAATACCCATCGTTAAAACGTGAGGCCGTTATCCCGCGCCCCCTGAGCCAGGGCGGCGACACGTCCGCTGAAGGAGAATCCGCCCCGGTCGAAGACCACTTCCTTGATGCCGGCCTTCACGGCCTTCTCCGCCAGGAGCTTGCCGATCGCGTAGGAAACGGCCGTCTTGCCCTTCCGTCCGCCTTCGGCCTGGGCGGCGACCGACTTGGCGTCGATCTCGTGCTCGTCGGCGGCCACCAGCGTCCGGCCGGCCACGTCGTCTATGACCTGAGCGTAGACGTGCTTGAGGCTCCTGAAGACCGCCAAACGCGGCCGGGCGGCCGTACCCGAGACCTTGGCCCGGATGCGACGCCGACGGCTGATGCGCGTCTGCCACTTCTTAGCTGCTTTCATGTCTGCCATATGTCTTCTGCCCCTTATGACTTCGAGGTCTTACCGGCCTTGCGCTGGATCGTCTCCTCGACGTACTTGATGCCCTTGCCCTTGTACGGCTCGGGCTTCCGGATGCGGCGAATTCGCGCCGCGGTCTCGCCGACGAACTGCTTGTCGATGCCGGCCACGGTGATGACGTTCTTCTCGACCGTGATGGTGATCCCCTCCGGGATCGGGAAATCGACCTCGTGCGAAAAGCCGACGTCCAGCTTCAGGACCTTCCCCTGGACTCCGACCTTGTAGCCGACGCCGTTCACCTCGAGCTTCCTGTCGAAGCCGGAGGTGACGCCGGCGACCATGTTGTCGATGAGGCGGACGAACAGACCCCACAGGGCCCGGTCGCTGACGTTAGTCTCGTCCTTGACCGTTACGGTTACGACTCCGTCGGCCAACGTCGCCTCGACGTGCGGATGGAGCTCCAAATCCAAGGTGCCCTTGGGGCCCTTGACGGTCACCTTCCGGCCGTCGATCTTCAGTTCGACGCCGGACGGCACTGTGATTGGTTTCTTGCCGACTCTGGACATAAGCTTTTCGTCACTGCTGTTCCTTTAGAACACCTCGCACAGCACCTCGCCGCCGAGCTTCCTCTTCCGGGCCTCCCGGTTGGTCATGATGCCCTGGGAAGTGGAGACGATGGCGATTCCGCGGTCCGACCTGACCCGCGGCAGGGATGCGTATCCGGCGTAGGACCTCTGCCCCGGGCGGGAAACGCGCCGGATGCTGGTGATGGCCGAACCGTCCTGACCGTACCTGAGGGAGATGCGGATCTCGCCGAATCCGACGTCCGACTTTTCGATGCCGGAAACGTAACCCTCGGAAGCGAGGATCTTGGCGATCGCGTATTTCATGTTCGAGTACGGGACGCGCACCTCCGGCTTCTTGACCAGATAGGCGTTCCGGATCCTCGTAAGCATGTCTGAAATTGGATCTGTGATCATAGGCTTGCCTCCATTTCTTACCAAGACGACTTCCTGATGCCTGGGATCTCGCCTCTTCTGGCCATCTCCCGGAAGCAGATGCGGCAGAGCTTGAAGTCCCTCATGAAGCCGTGCCGGCGTCCGCAGTTCCAGCAGCGCCTGACGACCCGAGTCGAGAACTTGGGCTCCTTGTTTGACTTTACGATTTGCGCTTGTGTAGCCATAGCTAGCTGCTGCTATTTCTGGGACGACCGGAACGGGAATCCGGCTGCCTTGAATAGGGCCAGTCCCCGCTCCCGAGTTCCGGCGTCGGTGACGATCGTGATCTCCAGCCCGTGCGTCGTGTCGGCGTCCTCCGGCGAGATCTCCGGGAAGGCGATGAACTCGCGGAACCCGATCGACATGCTGCCGTGGGCATCGACCGACTTGGGCTGCAGACCGCGGAAGTCGCGCGAGCGGGGCAGGGTCAGACTGATCAGCTTGTCGATGAAGTCGTACATCCGGTTCCCGCGGAGCGTGACGGCCATGCCGACCACGTTACCCTCGCGAATCTTGAAGCTGGCGATCGACTTGCGGGCCAGCGTCTTGACCGGCTTCTGGCCGCTGATCTTGGTCAGCGTCCGCTCGACCGCGTCGACGAACTTCGGGTCCTTGAGCCCATGCTTGAGGCCGACGTTCATGGTCACCTTGACGAACTTCGGGATCGCGTTGGCGTTGGTCTCGCCGAGCTCCTGCTTCAGGGCCGGAGCGATCACCTTCTCGTATTTTTCCTGCAAACGTGTCTTCGGCATATGCTCACTCGATAGCTTCACTGCATTTCTTGCAGGTCCGCACCTTCTTCGTACCCTGCCCCTCCCCGTCCAGACGGCGCACTCCGACCCTGGTCGGTTTGGCGCACTTCGGGCAGACGAGCTGCACGTTGGACGCGTTGAGCGGGGCGCTATAGGTCAGCTTCTGACCCTTCTCGCCCTGCCGACGGACCTTCAGGTGCTTGGTCAACTGGTTGACCCCCTCGACTACGACCTTTTCCAGCGCCGGGAAGGCCTGAGTGACCTTGCCGGTCTTGCCCCGGTCCTTACCCGCCGTGACCCTTACGTTGTCGCCTTTCCTGATTCTCATAGGCTGCGGGTTAAACGACCTCCGGGGCCAGGGAGATTATCTTGTTGAATCCCTTGGCCCGCAGCTCGCGGGCGATCGGCCCGAAGATGCGGGTTCCCTTCGGTTCCTTGTTCTTGCGGTCGACGATCACGGCCGCGTTCTCGTCGAACCTGACATAGGAACCGTCCGGCCGGCGGGTCTCCTTCCTGGTGCGGACGAGGACCGCGTGCACGATCTGGCTCTTCTTCACTCCGCTGTGCGGCACGGCGACCTTGATGACCGCGGTCACGATGTCGCCCAGGCCGGCATAGCGCTTCTGGTAGCCGCCGAGGACACGAATCACCTGGAGCTTCTTGGCTCCGGAGTTATCGGCCACCGCCAGCATTGAACGATGCTGCACCATAAGCCTAAACGGTTACCTTACCGATGAACCGCCACCTCTTGTCGCGGGACAGCGGGCGGGTTTCCTCGAACCGGACCGTCTCGCCGACCTTGCACTCGCCCTTCTCGTCGTGGACCTTGAAGCGCCGGGATACGGTAAAACGCTTGCCGTACTTCGGGTGGACCTTGGTCCGCTCGACCAGCACGACAATCGTCTTGGGCATCCGGTCGGACACGACCTTGCCCTGGAAAACCCTCTTCTTGGCTTTGTTGTTGTTCTCTTCCATATTCATTTGGCTTTCCTGCCGACGCGCTAGCGCGCAGTCGCGTCGCTCTCGCCGGACAGTTCACGGCCGCGCCTGACGGTCAGGATGCGGGCGATGTCGCGACGGGTCGTCCGCATCTCGCGGACCCGAGTGAGGCTGCGTCCGGCGGCATTGAAGCGCAGGTCCTGCAGCCGGCTCTGCAGCTCGGCCAGCAGGCGGCCAAGCTCGACGTCGGACTTCTCCAGGATTTCTTTTATCTTCATAGTCCTGGCCGTTACTTGACGATGAACTTAGTACGCATGGGCAGCTTGTGCCCGGCGAGACGCATCGCCTCCCGCGCCGACTCCTCGGTGATTCCGTCCATCTCGAACATGACAGTTCCCGGCCGGACGACGGCGACGTAGTGGTCGACCGCGCCCTTTCCGCTTCCCATCGTATTCTCGTTACCGTGGAAGGTGATCGGCTTGTCGGGGAAGATCCGGATCCAGATCTTGCCTCCCCGCTTGATGTAGCGGGTCATGGCCCGACGGGCGGCCTCGATCTGCCTGGACGTGACCCAAGCTCCGTCGAGGGCCTTCAGTCCGAAGTCCCCGAAGCTTACGTCAAGCTTGGTCGTGGCGTTGCGCTTGTTACGCCCGCGACCCTTGTGCATCTTTCTGAATTTGACCTTGGATGGCAGCAACATATGGTCTCAGTTCAGGCTCGGCCGGCCTTGGAAACGACCTCCCCGAGCTTCTCGCGGTCGGCGCCGGATCCGTCCCGGTTGAAGACTTCTCCCCGGTAGATCCAGACCTTGATTCCGATCTCGCCAAAAATGGTGTGGGCCGGACCCTGCGCGAAGTCGATGTCGGCTCTCAGGTTGTGCAGCGGGATGCTGCCCCAGGAAAGTTTCTCCTCGCGGGCGATCTCGGCGCCGTTCAGCCGGCCCTTGATCAGCAGCTTGACGCCCTTGGCGCCGGCCTTCTGCACGCGGTCGAGGTTCAGCTTGAGCACGCGGCGGAAACGCACGCGGCGCTCGATGTCCGAGATCATCGACTGCAGGACGATGTTGGCCGAAAGCGACGGCCTGGTGACCTCGATGATGTTGAGGTTCAGGTTGAGCTTCTGGTCCCCCTTGCCCTGGGCGATGATCTTGCGGAGTTCGGCCTTCAGCGACTCGACTCCCGCTCCGCCGCGGCCGATGATAAGTCCCGGCTTGGCGGTGTGGACGGTGATGGTGACCGCGCGCGGAGTGCGCTCGATCTCGGTCCGGTCCACCGAGGCGTCCTTGAGCTTCTTGGCGAGAAAGGTCCTGATGCGGACGTCCTCGCGAAGCAGGTCCGGCATGGTCCGGCGGTTGCCGAACCACTTCGAGCTCCAGGAGTAGATCACTCCGGTACGGAAAAGTTTCGGATGAATCTTCTGGCCCATATTACGCTTCGCTTTCGTCCTTCTTAGACTCGGATCCGGCCTGGACTGACGACTCGGAAGACGGACGGCCGGAAGTGCCCTTGCGGACGGACGGCTTCTTGGCCGCCGCGGCCGCATCGTCCGACTGGACGGACTCGCCGACCACTGCCTTGGCTACGGCCGCCTGCGGCACCCCCTCGTCTGACCTCTCGCCCAGCACGACCGTAATGTGCGAGGAGCGCTTGCGGAGAGGGGTGGCACGACCGAAGGCGCGCGGCATCCAGCGATGCAGCACCGGTCCGCCGTCGACGGTGATGGTCTTGATGTAGAGACCGGCGCCGTCCAGCTTGAAGTTGTGCTCGGCATTGGCCTTGGCCGACATGACGACCTTAAACACCGGCTTGGCGGCGGCCTTCCGCATGAACTTCAGCTGGGACTCGGCCGAGGTCACGTCAAGTCCGCGGACCAAGTCCGCGACCAGCCGCACCTTTCTCGGCGAGATCCTTATGTATCTGGCTTTTGCTGTGACCTCCATATGCTACTTCTTTGTCGCAGAGGCCGCCTTGTTGGCGGTTCGCTCGGCTTCCTGACGCTTCTGCTCGAGCTCCTTCTGCATCTTACCGCCATGCCGGACGAACTTCCGCGTCGACGCGAACTCGCCCAGCTTGTGGCCGACCATGTTCTCCACGATCTTGACCGGCACGTGCTCCTTGCCGTTATGGACGCCAATAGTGTGGCCGACCATGACCGGAGTGACGTGCGACCAGCGGGACCAGGTCTTTACGACCCGACCCGGCTCGATCTTCGAGAGCTTGGCAACAAGCTTCTCGTCTACGATAGGTCCTTTCTTGAGGCTACGTGGCATAGTTTTGACCGCTTACTTCTTCCGCCGCTTGCGGCGCTGGACGATGAGTCTGTCCGAGGCGAGCTTCGGCCGACGGGTCTTAACTCCCAGTGCCGGCTTGCCCCATGGCGTCTTCGGATGCTTGAGACCGATCGGATGACGTCCCTCACCTCCGCCGTGCGGGTGGTCGACCGGGTTCATCACCTTGCCGCGGACCGTCGGACGAATGCCCAGGTGCCGCGAACGTCCGGCCTTGCCCCAGCGGATCAGCCGGTAGTCCGGATTGCTGACGCTGCCGATAGTGGCCATGGCCTCGCGCGGGAAGAGACGGATCTCTCCGGACGGCATCTTCAGCTGGGCGTACTTGCCCTCAAGCGCCATGTACTGGGCGGACAGCCCGGCACCGCGGACGACCTTGGCGCCCATGCCCGGAACCAACTCGATGCTGTGCACGGTGACGCCCACCGGAATGTGCTCGAGCGGCATGCGGTTGCCCGGCTTGATCTCGACGCGAGTAGCGGAGGAGACGATGGTGTCCCCGACCTGCACTCCCTGCGTGGCAATGACGTAGCGCTTCTCGCCGTCGCGGTAGTGGAGCAGCGACAGACGCGCCCCGCGGCTCGGGTCGTACTCGATCGTCGCCACCTTGGCCGGCACGTCGAGCTTGTCCTGCTTGAAGTCGACGACACGGATGTAGCGCTTGGCGCCGCCGCCCTGATGGCGGACGGTGATCTTGCCCTGGGCGTTGCGGCCGCCGAACCTCTTGCGTATGACCCTCAGCCTCTTTTCCGGCTCGGTCTTGGTGATGTCGGAAAAGGCGTCCACGCTGGAGAGACGGCGCCCGTTGGTTGTCGGTTTGTACTTCTTGATCGGCATATATTTATGCGCTTTCCGCCAGGCTGATCGAATCGCCGGACTTCAGGGTAACGATGGCCTTCTTGCGGTCCTTGCGCCGGCCCTGGAAGCGGCCGTGGCGCACCAGCTTGCCCTTGACGCTGATCATCCGTACGGCCACCGGATCGACTCCGTAGACCGCCTTGATAGCCTGGGCGACTTCGACCTTGTTGGCGTTTTCAGCGACGAAGAAGGCGTACTTTCCGCCCATCTTCAGCAGCTCGCTCTTCTCGGTCAGAACCGGACCGCGAATGATGCGGTAGGCGAAAGAGTGCTCGGGACGGACATCCTTCTGGCTGGCCGCCGGCTTCTTCTCGGCCGACTTGCGGCTGACCTTATTCTCGACGGCCTTCTCCTCGACCGGCTCGACGATGGCCTCGTCCGCGGACTTCACGTCCTCTTCGGCCTTCTTCTTTGAGATTTTCTGCAGTATGCCCATATCAGTCAGCATTAGGCCTTAGCCGCGGCATATTTCTGCTCGATCCTTTCGGCCGCCGCCGGCGTCATGAGCAGGTACTCGCTGCCCAGGACGTCCAGGAAACCTAGATCGCCGACGTTGCGCAGGGTAACGCCCGGGATGTTTCCGGTGCTGCGGCGCAGCATCGCGTCGGACCGGTCGGAAACCGCCAGCAGCCGGTTCTTGGTCTCGAGGGGTAGCTTGTCGATCAGGGCGGCAAACTCCTTGGTCTTGCCTTCGCTCACCCCAAACGACTCGACCAGCAGCAAACGGTCGCGACTAGCCAGGTCGGACAGGGTCATCATGACGGCCCGCCTCTGTGCCTTGCGGTTCACCTTGACCGAGTAGTCGCGCTCGCTGCGCGGTCCGAAAGTGATGCCTCCACCGACCCAGATCGGCGAACGGGACGAACCGTGCCGAGCGCGGCCGGTTCCCTTCTGCTTCCACGGCTTCTTGCCGCCGCCGGACACGTCGCCACGAGTCTTGGTGTGGGCATAGGGCCGACGAGAGTTGGCCATGGCGCTCACCATTACCTCGTGCACGAACTCCGGCTTCACGTCGACGCCGAAAACGTCGTCACGGAGATCCTTCTCCCCGACCGACTGGCCTGCAGCGTTGTAGATCTTGACCTTCGGCATATGCTTATCAGTTCCACGATTGACGCTTATCGAAACCACCGGAGACCAGCACCGACGCACCGCGGGCACCGGGAACCGCGCCCTTCACGGCCATGATGCCGTTCTTGACGTCCACCTCGATGATCTCCAGATTCTTCACGGTCACCTGATCGCCGCCCATCCGGCCGGCCATGCGCATTCCTTTGAAGACGCGCTGGATACCGCCCGATCCGATCGAGCCAGGCATGCGGAGGTTGTCCTTATGGCCATGGGAGGCCGGACCGCCGCGGAAGCCGTGACGCTTGACCACGCCCTGGAAGCCGCGACCCTTGGAGGTGGCGGTGACTTGGACGAACTCGCCCGGATTGAACTGCGAGACCTCGACCGAGTCGCCGACCTTGAGGTCGGAAGGACCGTCGGTGCGGAACTCGTCGAGCTCACGGGAAACGTGACCGCTGGCCTTCATGTGACCGCGCTGCGGCTTGGCCACGACCTTTTCCCTGGCCGTGCCGGCTCCGAGCTGGACTGCGTCGTAGCCGTCACGATCCGCATTCCGGATCTGGGTCACGACGCAGGGACCGGCCTGAAGCAGGGTAACCGGAACGACGGTACCGTCTTCACGGAACCGCTGCGTCATGTCCAATTTCTTAGCGATGATGAACTTCATATTCTGCCGTCATGTTCTTGGCTGTCCGGGCCGCTTAGTTCTCGGCCGACACCAGAGGAACACTTATCGGGTAGCGGAATCGGAGCCGGGATGACCGACTGCCGCCCGTCGATCCGCCGAAACCCGTTATAAACGAAAAGCCGGAACCCTCTTTAAAGAAAGGCTTCCAGCCACAGTCCGTCGGGAATCGTATGCCGGACGGCCCGAAAGTTCACCCTAAGTGAACTACCCGGCCGTCCGGTTCAGGACCTGACGCGTTGCGCGCCGCCCTGCCGATTCAGCGAAACCTTGGCTTGTTTTCCCTCGGGGACACTGTCTGGTTCCCGACTAATGAATTGATCGAAGGCTTTGTTCTCCTGTGGTCCGCCGGGAGATGGCGGAGGTTTTCCGGGGTCGCCCCGCGGATCTTTCTCCGTCTCTCCCGACAGACTCAATTGGCTGTTTTCGTATGCGGCAGCGGCATGTTGCCGCCAGGACTTTCAGAATGAGATGAGCCATGCCTGTCTGGAAGCGATTTTTTCAGCGAGGCGCACTTTCTGGTGCGTCGAGCGAAAAATTGCTGAAGACAGGTGTGGATCGCTCATTATGGAAGTCCGTCTCTACATCTTGATCTCTACGTCGACACCGGCAGGAAGATTCAGGTTCTGCAGTGCCTCGACGGTCTTGGGTGTTGGGTCGTACAGGTCGAGCAGTCGCTTATGGACGCGCATCTCGTACTGGTCGCGGGAAGTCTTATGGACGAACGTCGACCGGTTGACCGTGTACTTGCGCTTCTCAGTCGGCAACGGAACCGGACCCCGGACCACCGCCCCAGTCCGCTCCGCCGTCTCGATGATCGTGCGGGTGGTCTGGTCGATGATCTTGTTGTCGTAGGCCCGAATCTTGATCCGAATGCGCTGCCTCGCCTCCTCATCGGCCTTCTTCGTTGTCTTCTTCTCAGCGTCCATCGCCGTAGAGATTAGTGGTAAAGACCGCGTTTGCGTCAATGGTCTACCGTTACTTCAGAATCTTGATGACCGTACCGGCTCCGACGGTCCGACCGCCCTCGCGGATGGCGAACCGCATCTTCTCCTCGAGAGCCACGGCCGAAATCAGCTTCACGGTGCAGTTGACGGTGTCGCCAGGCATGACCATCTCGGTACCCTCCGGCAGCACGACCTCACCGGTCACGTCAGTGGTCCGGATGTAGAACTGCGGCTTGTACCCCTTGAAGAACGGCTTGTGCCGACCGCCCTCTTCCTTGGTCAGGGCGTAGACCTGGGCCTCGAACTCGGTGTGCGGCTGGACCGAACCGGTCTTGGCCAGGACCATTCCGCGCTCCACCTCGTTCTTCTTGGTGCCGCGGAGCAGAATTCCGGCGTTGTCTCCGGCGCGACCCTCGTCGAGCTGCTTGTTGAACATCTCGATACCGGTCACAGTCGTCTTCCGGGTGTCGCCCAGTCCGACGATCTCGACCTCGTCGCCAACCTTGATCACGCCGCGCTCGATGCGGCCGGTGACCACGGTACCGCGTCCCTCAATGCTGAACACGTCCTCGATCGGCATCAGGAACGGCTTGTCGACGTCGCGGGTCGGCTCCGGAATGTAGGCGTCAAGCTTGTCGAGCAGCTCCAGAATCGGCTTGGCGTCGTCGCCGCTCGGATTCTCGAGTGCCTTGAGGGCGGAACCGCGAACGATCGGGGTCTCGTCTCCCGGGAACTCGTACTTCTTGAGCAGGTCGCGGATCTCCTCCTCGACCAGATCGATCAGCTCCGGATCCTCAACCTGGTCAACCTTGTTCAGGAAGACGACGATGTGAGGGACTCCGACCTGATGGGCCAGCAGGATGTGCTCGCGCGTCTGGGGCATCGGGCCGTCGGCGGCGGACACGACCAGGATGGCTCCGTCCATCTGGGCGGCGCCGGTGATCATGTTCTTGATGTAGTCGGCATGACCAGGGCAGTCGACATGCGCGTAGTGACGCTTGGCCGTCTCGTACTCGCAATGGGCGGTAGCGATGGTGATACCGCGGGCCTTGGACTCCGGAGCCTTGTCGAGGTCGTCGACGCTCTTGTCCTGGGCGACTCCGCCGGTGGTCTTCAATACCTGCAGGATAGCGGCCGTGAGGGTGGTCTTACCGTGGTCGACGTGACCGATCGTACCCACATTCACGTGCGGCTTGCTGCGATCGAATTTCTCCGCCATATGGCTTCCTTACGTAATTACTCCTGCGGTCGGGACCTCATGTGGCCCTACGGCAGGCTTGGTATTTATAAGATGGTAGACTGACTCCCCTGTCCGAACCGGAATTTGGTTCAATACCAATTCGGAAAGCAGAGCGCAGTATACACTAAAACGAAAAAATTTGGCAAGGGATCGACTGGCGCGCGGCGAAACGGCCTCATGCCGTCCGTCCCTGCCCCAGCAGCCCCGCCAGATTCTCGTTCCGGTTGCCGATCTGCCACGAAACGAGCCTGTCGGACCTGTTGAGGCTTTTTTCGCTCAACCAAAGCCCTATTCTATCGGTTCCAGGTAAAACCTGGCCTCATCCTCGGGACCGTCCGGCCATTGGGCCGGCTGATCCTGAGGCTGAGAAACGGGCGACTGAACAGGCGGCTTGTTCTCCGGCCTGGAACCCCCCAAGCCTTCGACCGCTTGATCCGGGCGGCCGACGGCCATGCCCTCTGTCTCCCGATTACCGATTTCGCGTTTTATGTTAGCCCCGGTTTCGACCGCTGTCAAGCGTTCTGCCCCGGTTTCATTGGCTTCCTGATGGGCCGGACGGCTGGCCGACGGAGAATCGATCCGACGTCCATCGGCCAGGCTTGGCTGGAGGGTCGAATTGGCCTCCTGAACAGCGATCCTAGGCGCCGACCCGCCATCGACCGGACTTCCGGCGACGACCTCCGGCATGGACTGCCTCGCGGACCGACCGCCGGCCTGGGCCAGCAGGCCTTCGTATTCGGACAGGTCCATGACCACGACCGCGCTTTCGCCGGCCGGGTCAGCCAGAACCAGACGGTCGCCGGTCTTCTTTACGAGTTCGATCAGCCTGACGATGAGTTGAGTATCCATAGGACTGAGTTTGGCTAACTTCTGACCGGAGGAATCTTAGTTTATCGGCCCCGGAAGTCAAGTTAAAAAAGAAGGCATCGGTTGATGCCTCGGTGAGAGTGACTGGCAGGAAGGTCGGCTAAATTTTTTCGTCCTTCGGCTCTGAGTCCTCTACTTCTGGTTCCTCACTGACCAGCAGACCCAGTTCTTTAGCATGAGAACGGCTGAAGTTCATCTTCCTACCCCGTCCAACCCATAATTGATAAGGAATGTAAACGGAGGCGAACATCATGAGCGGAACAAGCATGACCAGATTCCAGACCACCCGCAACGGCCAAAAAAGCATATGGGCCAGAAGCAGGATTTGGCGGATTCTGGACGGGATGCAGTGCGTCCGACTGGACTGAGCGACGACGTGAGGCGTACTGAAAGGTACGGCGAACTAGGAGCGAGGGAAGTCGGATGTAATGCACCCGGCTCAGGATTCGCATGAAAACCAAAAGCCGCCGGGCACGCTATATGCCCGACGGCTTTTTCGTTTCTACCAATCACCTGAGCAAATCCCCCAACAGCTTTCGTGACGAGATGAAGCGTGTCTGGACGAAGTGAGTTTCGCTGCGGGACGAAGATCTCCCAACAGCCTTCGTGACGAGATGAAGCGTACCTTGCTGGACTGAACTGCGACGCGAAGTCCGGTCACACGACCGGACCGAGCTAGCAGTGAGGGAAGCGAGGTGCGATTCGCTCGTCACGAGAGCTGTTACTTCTTGCCTTCCTTGATCTGCTCGGAGACGCTGTTCGGCACCTCGTCGTAGTGGCTGAACTCCATCGAGTACGAGGCCCGACCCTGGGTCATGGACCGCAGCTGTGTGGCGTAGCCGAACATCTCGGACAGCGGCACGGTCGCGTCGACGACCTTGGCGTTGCCGCGGTCGCGCATCTCCTTGATCTGGCCGCGCTTCGACGACAGGTCGCCGATCACGTCGCCCATGAAGTCCTCGGGAGTGATCACCTCGACGCTCATGAGCGGTTCGAGGATGACCGGACTGGCCTTGCGGCAGCCTTCCTGGAAGGCCATCGAGGCGGCCACCTTGAAGGCGACCTCGCTCGAGTCGACGTCGTGGTAGGTTCCGTCGTACAGCTCAACCTCGATGTCGACCAGCGGGTAGCCGGCCACCACGCCCTTGTCCATCGACTCGCGGCAGCCCTTCTCGATGGCCGGGATGAACTCGCGCGGGATGACGCCGCCCTTGATCTCGTCCTTGAAGACGAAACCGGTCCCCTTCTCCTCAGTCGGCCGGACGCGCAGGTAGCAGTGTCCGTACTGTCCGCGGCCGCCGGACTGCTTGATGTACTTGCCCTCGGCTTCGGCCGGCTGGCGAATGGTCTCGCGGTAGGCCACCTGCGGCTTGCCGACGTTGCACTCGACCTTGAACTCGCGCCGCATGCGGTCGACGATGATGTCGAGATGCAGCTCGCCCATGCCGGAGATGATGGTCTGCAGGGTCTCGGAGTCGGTGCGCACGCGGAAGGTCGGATCCTCCTCGGCCAGCTTGAGCAGGGCCGCGTCCATCTTCTCCTGGTCGACCTTGGTCTTCGGCTCGACGGCGAGCGAGATGACCGGCTCGGGGAAGGTCATCTTCTCGAGCACGATCGGGTTCTTCTCGTCGCACAGCGTGTCGCCGGTGAAGGTCTTCTTGAAGCCCACGGCGGCGGCGATGTCGCCGGCCATGATCTCGTCCACGTCCTCACGCGAGTTGGCGTGCAGGCGAACGATCCGGCCGACGCGCTCGCGGTCGCCGGTCGTCGTGTTCAGCACGTAGCTGCCGGCCCTGATCACGCCGGAGTAGACGCGGAAGAAGCACAGCTTGCCGACGAACGGGTCGGCCGCGACCTTGAAGGCCAGCGCGGCCAGCGGTTCGGCGTCGTCGGTCTTGCGCAGGAGCTCCTTCTCCGGATGGTCCGGGTCGGTGCCCTTGACCGGCGGGACGTCGAGCGGCGACGGCAGGTAGTCGTTGACCGCATCGAGCAGCTTCTGCACGCCCTTGTTCTTGAGGGCCGTGCCGCACAGCACCGGGACGATGTCCAGGCTGATGGTCGCCTTGCGCAGGACGCGCTTCAGGTCGGCCTCCGGGATCTCCTCCCCGGCCAGGTACTTGTTCATCATCTCCTCGTCGTTCTCGACGATCTTCTCGAGCAGCTTGCTCCGCCATTCCTGGGCCGTGGCCAGCATGTCCTCCGGCACGTCCGTCTCCTCCACGTCCCGGCCGAGGTCATCCTTATATATGAAGGCGCGCATCTTGAGCAGGTCGACGATGCCGGCGAAGTTGCTCTCGGCGCCGATCGGCAGCTGCAGCGGATAGGCGTTCGGCGTCAGGCGCTCGTGGATCGACCTCAGGTCGGCGTAGAAGTCCGCGCCGGTCCGGTCCAGCTTGTTGATGAAGCACATCCGCGGCACCTCGAAGTCGTCGGCGTAGTGCCAGTTGGTCTCGGACTGCGGCTCGACTCCGGCCACGCCGTCGAAGATGACGACGGCGCTGTCCAGCACGCGCAGGGACCGCTTGACCTCGACGGTGAAGTCGATGTGTCCGGGAGTGTCGATGATGTTGATCTGATGGTCCTTCCAGAAGCAGGTCGTGGCGGCGGCGGTGATGGTGATGCCGCGCTCGCGCTCCTGCTCCATCCAGTCCATCTCGGCCGCGCCCTCATGCACCTCGCCGATCTTGTGCTTCTTGCCGGTATAGAAAAGGATGCGCTCCGAGACGGTGGTCTTTCCGGCGTCGATGTGGGCGATGATGCCGATGTTGCGTATTTTCTCTAGCGGAAATTGCCTAGGCATAGTTTGAATGATTGATGGTCGACATTCCTTTTTCCCTCAGACAACTACAGATGCGGTCCGGAAATTTCTGGTCACTGTTGAAAAACAAGGATGTCCGTGGGTGACAGCGGGTTCTGAACGGAGTGCGGTGTGCCGACCTGGAGCTCGACGTGACGCGAAACGTACTGAAAGCGTACGTTGAGCTAGCGTCGAGCGAAGGCCGGTGCACCGTGCCCGTTCAGGTTCCGCAATTATCGAGCAAAGTGGGCGAAAGCCCGGTTAGCCTCCGCCATCCGGTGGACATCCTGCCGCTTCTTGACGGCGTCGCCCTCGCCTTCGGCCGCAGCCAAAAGCTCGACCGCCAGCCGGTCGGACATCGGACGGCCCTTCTTGGCGCGGGCGATGGCCAGGATCCAGCGGAAGGCCAGCGCGAAACGGCGCTCGCCGCGGACCGGCATCGGAATCTGGTAGTTGGCACCGCCGACGCGCTTGGACTTGACCTCGACGGACGGCATGACGTTCTTGAGCGCCAGCTCGAACAGCTCCAGCGGATCGCGGCCGGACTTCTCGGCCATCTGCCCGAAGGCGCCGTAGACGACCTTCTGGGCGGCAGTCTTCTTGCCGTCGTGCATGACGTAGTTGATGAACCTGGCGACGGACTCGCTGCGGTACTTGGGGTCCGGAGCGACGACGCGCCTGGTAGCCTTTTTGCCTCTCATATCAGGGTTGGCTTGCGGAAGGTGACTTAGGACTTGGCCTTGGGACGCTTGGTGCCGTAGACCGACCGGCTGCGCTTGCGACCGTCGACACCCTGCGTGTCGTAGACGCCGCGGACGATGTGGTAGCGGACACCCGGCAGGTCCTTGACGCGGCCGCCGCGGAGCATGACGATTGAGTGCTCCTGAAGGTTGTGACCGACGCCCGGAATGTAGGCGGTGACCTCCATGCCGTTCGACAGGCGGACACGGGCGATCTTCCGGAGGGCCGAGTTAGGCTTCTTCGGAGTCATCGTGGTGACCTTGACGCAGACGCCGCGCTTGAACGGGGAGCCCTTGGGCATGTCCGTGCGCTTGCGGTGCAGCGTGTCGGTGGTGAACTGCAGGGCCGGGGTCTTGGACTTGACCTTGGTGGTCCGCCGCCCCTTCCTGACCAGCTGATTTACTGTAGGCATAAACAAAAAATCGCTTCACCGGACGGCGCGTGGCTTCCCCGGTCGGTCCGTTAGCTCGGACTTGGCGGGTACTGCACCGTTCGGCTGCCGCCTGGGGACTGGCCACGTGGCCGGATCCCTTCTGCGGACAAAGAGATTGTTAATTACTCGCGTGCGGAGAGGTTAGCATCCTGCGCCGAAGCCGTCAACCTGATGGGCAAAGGTGCACCAAAAACAAAGAGACCCGCGGGGGCCTCTATATTTAGAGATAAAAAAATTTAATGGTCGGCCGCTACCACCCGGCCGACAGGACCGCAGCCACCTCCTGCAGTACCTGCCTCTCGGTCAGGGGGCTAGGCTCGACGGACCGACGCGTCGCCTTGAAGGCGTTGCCGACGACGCCACCGCACCAGGGAAAGTGCAGCATGCGGATCCGGTCGTGTGTCTCGCCGTCCGACCCGGTCAGTCTGCTGATCAGATCCACGTTGGACTGACCCAAGCTGGCCCAGGCTGTACCCCGAACCTCGAATCCGCGAGCCTCCAGGTCGGCTATCTGAAGCCGTCTGGCGAGGCAGGCGTCGAGCCCGCGGATTCTGCCGGTCGAACCGATGACCGACACGGAGAACACCCCCGGTCGGCAGAAGTTGACGACCAGATCGGGCGGCCGACGGTCCGGTCGACCGGGGAACGGCTTCTCTTTTCGTTTCCCCCTCGCGGTCAGACCGGACTGGTTGCCGCGGCGAGCCAGCCGAGCAAAGCCGAGTGCATCGCTCCGTCCGACCAGGACGACCCACCTCCGTCCCTGAATCGCCAACTCGGCCTGCTCACAGTCCCGCCAAAACGCCTGCAGGGCCGCAGCCACGCTACGCTCGAGCTCAGCGAAGCCGTTGTCCCCAAGAGCGGGCCGGCAATTCTCGAGGATCGACTCCGCGGAGAGGGCGTGCATCACGTATCTCTGCCCCTCCCGATGCAGGAACTCCTGCACCTGATCCTCAGCCGAAAGCTCGGATTTCTCTCTGATGGGAACCGACCTCGGATCGGTCGGCTGGAACTCGCAGAGATGCAGCACCAGTCCCTCCCAGACCAGGCTGAACAGCCGGCTGATCTCCGGATCGGACAGGCCCAAGAGCTGCCACCCGGTGATCACCTCCAGCAGTCCGATCCCCCTCGACACCTGACAGCCCGTCAGCTCATGACGGATCGTCCGCTGCAGAAACGGCCGCAGCGACGGGTCGACCGTGCCTTCGGGCAAGGCATTGAGCATCATGCTCAGGGTCACCTGCCCGGTCGACTTGGGATCCTTGTCATGGCTGTCCCAAGCACCGCCCAGGATGCCGACGAAACAGTGCCCTTCCCCCTCCAGGAATTCCCGGGTCAGGCCGCCGGGCGGAGGCTCGACGTCTGGCCAGTCCTCGGGCACCGGAACGGGCCCGTAGCTAACGAACTTGGTCAAAAAGCCGTCCTCCAGGCCCAGCTTCTCCCGCAGGGCCGCCATGCAGTTGAGCATCCGCTCGCAGACGAGCGAGTGGAGATTAGGCGGACCCCGAAAGACCGCCGTGTGAAAAAGATTCATCTTGACCTCCCTTTCTCTGGCTTTCATGGCCAGATTCTCCAAACAGAGAACTGGGATTTTTAGCAAAAATAGACGTCTTTGTCAATGATTCGACCAAAAAGAGGGCAAAACGGTCAGCTATTGCCAGCAAAAGCTGACCTGCGGGTTGAACCGGCGAAGTCGAGAACGGAGAAGAGACGTCTTCAGTCAGACTTTTCCCCTAAACGGACAACCAAAAAGGGCAGCCAAGGCCGCCCCCTACCGGACCTCATGTGGGTCAGGCCAAAAACCAAATTCGATACGAACCGTCACTTCCGGCCGGCCAAAAGAGACTCGAGCGCCTCGCCGTTCCGGCTGAACACGTCCAGAACCTTGTGAAAACCCGTCCGGAGAGGTTCCGGCAGCTCCATATGCTGGTCAACTATCTTGTTCAGCACCGACATGGTGGCCTCGTGCCCCATGCCGCTCCGAACGCGGAACGCCTGGTACTTGTCCACGACGGACAGGAACTGGGCCAGCTCCAGCGTCTCGATGACCGTCGCCTCCACGGGCATGCGCCCCAAGTCGACCTTGGCCGGGTTCTTCCCCTCCAGCAGGTGATGGGTGGAAGTGATGGCGACGACCGACTGGTCTATCCCCTCGCCCTGATTCGACTGCAGGATCTCGTACGTCCAGTCGACGTGCCGCCGCCAGAAGTCGAGGATCGACTCCGAATCCGCGCCGATGCCGACCTCGTTCAGGGCACGGCCGATCTCCTCCTGCTCTGACTCGCCAAAATCGAACTCGACCATGAAATCGCGGATTGTCTTCGGCTGGCCGTCTTCAGCATTCGGGCTGAACCGCCGGGGCGGCGTGACGAACAGGCGACGGACGGCGAACCGCAGCCGGTCCGAACCGACCTCCGGTCCCGACTTGCCAATGTCGTGCAGCACGGCCGCCCGCATCATCCGCTTCGGGTCTGCGTCCGGCAGGTCGAGTTCTGTCTTAAGATCGACAAACAGGGACCGAATCATCTCGGCCATCTGAACCGAGTCGTCGAAGTGCGATCCCAGCTCGGCCAGCCGGGCACGCAGTTTCGGATGGACATCCAGGTCAAGACCGATGTCGAGTTCCCCGACCCGCTCGCTGACCAGCCGCTCACCCCTTGACCTAAGATCCCCGTATTCCGGATGAGCGGGCTGAGGCAGGTCCGGCATCCTCATTCCATATTCATGCGATCGTTCTGTCTCCATAGAATTGAAATTCATCAGAGGCCGCCCAGACGAAAGACGGCATTGACGGCGAAGTTGAAGACCCGACCGAGGATCGACGACGGCAGCATGAAGTCGATGACGATTATGCCCATCAGGATCATCGGCCCGCGGGTTTCGAGGGTCAACAGCAGATTGCGGTGGCGCGGCTGGTCGAAAATCGCATGCAGCAGCTTGGAGCCGTCGAGCGGCGGGACCGGAATGAAGTTGAAGACGCCCAGGACGACGTTGATCGTGACCAGCATAAACAGGAAGACCACCAGGAGATTCTGCGACGGCAGTCCGAGCGGACCGAGCGCCAGCCGTAGCATCCCCAGAAACAGGAACGCCTGCAGGAAGTTCGAGACCGGACCGGCCAGGGCCACGGCCACCGAACCCCAGCGCCCGTTCTTCAAATTGTACGGATTGAACGGCACCGGCTTGGCCCAGCCGATCAACGGAAAGCCGGACAGCGCGCCCAAAAGCGGCACCAGCACCGTACCGATCGGATCGATGTGCGCGAGCGGGTTCAGGGTCAGCCGGCCGGAACGCTGGGCTGTCCGGTCACCCTGCAGGTAGGCCGACAGGGCATGGCTAAACTCGTGCACGGTAAGCGAGACGTAGAGCGCCAGCAGCGCGATGAGGGTCGTAGTCAGGTTCACGGGAGTAGTGCTTCGGACGGCCGAAGTCGGCCGAGCCGTACGGTCAGTCTAGCTTCAGCCGGCGCAAAAGTCGAGATGGCGAATGGCTGGGCAGCCGGTCTTGCCAAGGCCAAAAGAACGTGATAATCTACCGCCGTTAACAGAGAAACCTCAGAACCATGTCCAGAATCTGCGACGCCTGCGGCCGCGGCTCGAACCGCGCCAACAACCGCAGCCACTCCAACGTAGCGACCAAGAAGGAGCAGCAGGCCAACCTCCAGCCGCGCCGAATCGCCGGCGTCAAGGCCAAGATCTGCACCAAGTGCATCCGGACGCTGGCCAAGTAGGGCTACATCGGACCCTAACCAAACGTGTCCCCTCTTACCGGGGGGCACGTTTGTTTTTAGGTCCCGACCGGCACCGGACGAGAGTTAACACGAACGAGGGAAAAGGCATAACTTTACCTGTCGTTCCATTACAACCAGCCAAGAAAGAGAGGTTTCGATGACGAGTCGGATGACGAAAGAGGGCGAAACGCATCCCGCACGGACTGTGATCACACACTTGGTGGTCTGGCCGATCTACCTAACGACCCGGGTCTGGCAGCTCGTGAGCCGTCGGCCCGGCAGTCGACTGATGGTCAAGGCGATGATCTGGCCGAACTACCTGCTGAATTGCATCCGGCATTTCGTGAGCCGAGACGAGGAGTTCGTTCCGGCCGGCGGTCGTGACCGCGACACCTTCGCCGTCGGCCAAGGACCGCACCGATCGATGAACCTTATGACGGTCAGACGCGATAGTGAACTAATGAAGACGCTGAAATTGCTGAAGATTATAGATGGGCTGAGGTGGCTGGACCGGATCGTGGCCCTGCCGTTCGTGCAGCAGACGTCACGGATGGCCGTCATTCCGATGCTCATCCTGCTCGCCGTGCAGCTCACAACCGTGCTGGTTGGCGGAGAGGTCGGACACACCAAACTGTCCGTGCCGCCAATCTCGTTCGCCCTGAACATCCCCCGCCTGTTCGAGGTGCCGTGCATCCTGATGCTGTGCGCCGTAATCACGATCGTCATCCAGGGCGCCAGCACGTTCAGGCCGTATCCGACGGCCGACGAAGACGAGCCTGAAAGACAAGCTCGAACGGCACCGGAGCAGGAGCCTAAAGTGGGGCGTGTACTTAACCTTATCGGCCCTGGCCAAGAGCCTGTGGTTGGATGACGACGGTGATATCATATACGGCTACATACCGCATATCACCATCGGCCTGTGTTTCATCGCCGCATTATCGAGCACTATTATCGGCATCGAAAAAGGAAACATTCGGGAATCGGTGGAAGAGTCGGCAAATGTAGTCTTGAAGGCAATGCTGTTCTTGGCTTTCATTTCGCCCAGCAGCATCGTGCTGTCCGTGGCCTACGTCTGCGTCCGGATGATTGCTGCAGCGGTAACGGCCGTTATCTTCGCCTTGTTGGCAAAAGGGCTGAAGATGGCGGTCACACGGCTGGTTGCCTCGGTTATCCGGCAATGCCAAAGAGGCGCGCCGCCACAGCCGCCGCCGACCTGAACGGACTGGCGAGCTAAAAACAATTTCCGAACTCCTCCGACCTGGGGGATTTTCTTTTTGGCGTATACACCCTCACCACAAGTAACCGCCGAAAGATCGTGGATTCCCGCCGGAGCCT
>JBDRRB010000073.1:0-13874 GCA_043825985.1 bacterium
GACATTAGACCAGTTGCCATTTAACCATTAGCAACGGATGACCGAAATCATTCGAGTGAATGAGTCAGGTCGTCTGTTGCAAATGGAAGTTCCAGAGTCCAGCACTAAGGAGATGAAACAAGTCGTCGGTGTTTGGGATGCGGTTTCTGTAGATGTCCGCGGCAGCCTTGAATCGTTTCATGCCGCCGATGGCATGCTCCACGACGATACGAAGACCGGAGATGATCCGGTTGTTTTGTTTGTCTGCTTCCGTGAGTGGATTGTTCCGTGTGGTTTTCTTGGGAATGAGCGTGCTTGCATGGTCTCTTTGCATGCCCTGAAGGCCCGTGTCGGCAAAGATGGCAACCGAGTCCGGAACAACGTCCGCGAGCCCAGATTTGTCCGTGAGGCGTTTGTCATGCCGCCTGCCTGATCTCGTCGGCGTCAAAATAAGGATTCTCTTCTTCTCATCGGCCACGACGATGGTTTTCCTTGTGAACCGTTTCTTCTTGCCTGAGTAGAGCTTCTTTCGTCTCCTTGCGTCTTTCGGCCTCTGGACCGGACGCTCCGTTCCGTCCAGGAACACGTCTTTCGTTTCGGGGAATTTCTCAAAGAACTCCTCGACGCTCGCGATCCTGCGTTCAGGCATCGCCAGCTTCTTCCCAAGGGCCCGACCAAGGACGGACAGGAGGAAATGCGTCGAACGGCATGCGCGGGTGCGATCCCGATCCGTGAGGAATCCGAGCACGTCAAACGTTGGGTATGTTTTCAGGTACAGCAGGACGGCAAACAGCTTGTCTTCCATGGTTTTTAGCGCTCCCTTCTTGCCGCCCCCAATCCTGCGGACTCGATGTGGACTCGCGAGCCTCAGCTCGACATGCCAGGCCTCGGCGAAGGCAGGCAACAGGGCAACAAACTCTTCTCTTCCCATGCCGATGACGGCCTTCAGCTGGCGGTTATCTTTAACGATCCTTCTCGTATTCATACGCCTGCCATTATACCGCAGAAGCTAAATGGCAACTGATCTAGTCAGCCAACAGATGTACGGCCAAGGTCGCCTTCCTGACGTCTTTCCCTTCTTCACTCACACTCATTTCATCCTCCAGTCAAAGAACCGTTCTCAACCTTTAACCGACCAGACCCATAAAGTCAATCTTGAAAAAAGAAAAGGTCCGCACGAGCGGACCAGACCAAAGAGACTAACTACGGTTCCAACAGCTCAACGCTCAACAAGAATGGGAGCGGAGCTTTGGAGCTGGTCTGGCAGACCGCCAGACGCACCGGCAGTAGCCGAACACCTGGCCTTTCGTTAAAAATCAGCGGCTGCCAGATGGACAGGCACCTCCACCCGACCGGCATCTTCACCTCTCCGCGGTCTAAGAGAAACAACCGCACCGGCAGATGTCCCAGCCGTTGATGTAGTCCGTCGAAAATCTGACGGATACGCTGTTCGACAGACCGATGGTTCTCTAGATAAACCCTGATCAGTCTGCACGGACCATCCAGCGAACTGTGTATCTCGACCAGACGGGAAGAATGTCCGTCAAACAACCCTGAAATTACCCCCCGACAAGCCCCGACCTGACCAAAAAGAACTTCCGTTTTCACTTTCGACGTATCTATCATGTCTTCCTCCTTAAAGTCACAGACATTCCAAAATAGACCTAAGAATAAGCTTCGGTCAAGTCTTACCCCCCCGATCAGAAAAAAGACCCGTCCGTAGGCGGACTGGCCTACTCCTCAAAGAACACGAACAGCAGGCGGTGTTCCCGCTGGCCGCTCCCGTCTTCCAGGCCGTAGACGATCGCGGCGAAGGGCAGGTCAAGGGAATGGTCGCGTTCAGAAGAGAGCCGTGATCTACTCGGCTGATTGGAGTCACAATGAATCAGCCGCAGGCCGATTGGATCGATCGCTCCTCGCGGCAGCCAGGAATCTTCCAGCTTCACGGTCTGCGGAACATGGTCGAGGGCGCCAAATCTCGCCATAACTTCTTGTCTAGACTCGTCGGCATCATCCTTGGAAGGATAGCCACTGATCTCGATCTGCATGACGAATGGCCCGCCGGTCACGATTCTGCCGCCGAGGGCTTGAGCCCACTCGAATATCGCCTTGAAAAACAGAACCAGCCGACTGTCCGACTCGGGACGATGGGCAACCACTTCCTCTCCGCCTTTTTCTCCGCTCATCTCATTCTCCTTCCATGACAATGAACTGCCGCCACCGTAGCCGGACCAAAAGACTGAGTCAAACCGCCGGACCAAAAAAGAAAAGCCGCCCGATGTGGGCAGCTGATAAGGCGGAGTACGGACGGACGAAGACGAACCCGATCGGGTCAGGCCGATTCTCCGGCCCTGGCCAACCGACCGGCTCCCGGCAGCGGCGTGACCAGCAGGCGGAAGTCGGGAGGATCGATCTCGTCTCCTGGCCAATGATAGAGCGAGAAGACGGAAGGCAGGTTCTTTTCGGGCGAGAAGGGAAATGCCCCGAGCTGATAGCAGTGCCGCAGATCGACTTTACCAGGCAGCCAGCCCGGTTCGGGCCGGCAGTCAGAGTCCATCCGGATCAGTTCAGGTAACTCCAGCCGTAGTTGGTGGCACAGATTATTGAACAGCCACTCGACCTCCCCGACATTGTGCAGTCCCTTGGTCTCTATCTGGATCCCGAGCGGGCCACCGGACACGAACCGGGTATTCGGACCGTGTAGGTACCCGTAAATCTGTTGCAGACAGGACGGCAGCGTATCGTCTGCCGGACGATGCCCGCTCACGACGAGAATGATATCTCCTGACGGAATTGGTTTAGGCAGCGGTGTGACCAGCAGCCGCCAATCGGTGAAGGCGGCATCCTGATCCGGCCCGTAGACCGAAAAGACGAAGGGTGGGCATTCGGCATCTGCCCGGCCGACCTTCCTCAGGACGTAGGACTGACAAATCCCATGGCCGGGCGGGCAGCAGCCGGAGACGAGAGAAACCTGAACCTTCCCAAGGCCCTCAAGGCCTTCGATACCCTTCAGCCCGACGAGTAGGTTCTGCCTTAGCGCATCAGCCTGTTCCTGGTGTCGAAACCCCCACGCCTCAACCTGAATCCCGAGCGGACCGCCGGGTACCAGACCGGCATTGGGATTGAGCCTGCCGGCACCGCCGTAAACCAGATAGTCCATGATGAGCTGCAGAATGATCGGCAGCTCCGCAAACCGCGGCCGAAACTCCATTGGCCAACCTAAACCTGGACGATTCATCTCTTTCACCTCTCACCTCTCTTCAAAGAACACGACGGACCAACTTAACCCAGCCGCCTCTTCAAGTCAACCTTCGTCCGACCAAAGCCAAGCCCGGCGGAATGTTCTATAATGAAGGCGCTAAGCGCGGCGGACGGCCGCGACCGGAACTACACACGAACTATGCGCCGAACCATCATCGCCTCGATCATCGTCTCGCTGGCCTTCGTCGGAGCCGGCTGCCTGGGCGGCCAGGAGATGCAGCTGCCGCAGGTGTCGCTGCAGTACTGGCGCTACGACGACCCGGCCGAGGCCGTCGCCCCGATCGTCGACGCCTACCGCCAGGCGCACCCGAACGTGAAGATCGAGGTCCGCTCGTTCCGCGCCGAAGAGTACGAGCACGAGCTGCTCGTGGCGCTGGCCGAGAACCGCGGGCCGGACATCTTCAGCCTGCCCAACGTCTGGCTGACCGGCTGGCGCAGCAAGCTGCTGCCGCTCCCCGAGAAGACGGTCGTGCCGGCGCAGACGGTCGATCCGGCCAGCAAGAAGGTCATCGTGGCCAACGTCGAGACCAAGACGATCACCGTCCGGCAGATCAACGAGGACTTCGTCGAGGCCGTGCCGTCGGACATCATCCAGCTGACCGTGCCGCAGACGCGCGATGAGCGGCCGGTCGACGCCGTCTGGGGGCTGCCGCTGTCGCTCGACACGCTGGCCATGTTCTACAACCAGGACCTGCTGCGCCAGGCCGACATCAAGGATCCGCCCAAGACCTGGAAGGACCTCCAGGACCAGGTCAAGCGGCTGACCGTACTCGACGGAAAGACGATCAGGCAGTCCGGCGCGGCCATCGGCCTCTCCGACAACGTTCGCCACTCGACCGACCTGATCACCACGATCATGCTGCAGAACGGCGCGGAGCTCGCCGACAGCCGCGGCCAGGCCCGCTTCCACTCCTACACCGTCGAGACACGCGGTCGGCCCTACCCGCCGGGCACCGAGACGCTGATGTTCTACCAGGCCTTCGCCCGGCCCGGCATGTCCACCTACACCTGGGACACCGATCTGCCCGACTCGACGGACGCCTTCATCGCCGGCAAGACCGCGATCACCTTCGGCTACCCGCATGACCGCAACGAGATCCGCGAACGCGCGCCGCGGCTGAACTTCGGGGTGGCGCCGCTGCCGCAGGTCGACCCGGCCAAGTCAAAGAGCATCGCCAGCTATCCGGTCGAGGTGGTCTCGAAGTGGACCAAGTTCCCGAACGAGGCCTGGGACTTCGTCCAGTTCGCGGCGCGGCCGGAACAGGTGGCCGGCTTCCTGACGGCGACCGGCCGGCCGACGGCCCTCCGGTCACTCATCTCCAACCAGCTGACCGACCCGAACGCGGCGCCGTTCGTCGGCCAGGTGCTGACCGCCGAATCCTGGTACCGGGGCAACGACTGGGAGGAGGCCGACCGGGCCATCGGCACCATGATCGAGACCTACCCGACGCCCGAAGATCCCGACTACCAGCCGATCATCCAGGTCGCCGCCAGCGCGGTCAGCCGAACGGCCCGCTAGTCGCCGGCTCCGCCCCGCAGCACCGAGTCCGCCCCGCCACGACAAGGGGCGGACTTTTCGTCCGCAAAAAATGCCGCCCCGTAGCGTGAATACGAGGAAAAAAAGACCACATCATTCAGACGTGGTGAACAGTTGCGCCGCTGACCGGCCGGCAGTCTTGGAGTCAGGCCACCAATGCTAGGGCGGTAGTCGTGCGTTCCTTGTGGAAGCCCAACGGAATCCAGCCGTGGCCGAAGGCCTCAATGAGTATGGCCAAATCTTCGGCTTCCCGCATTTTTTGCAGGAGGACCAGACCGATATACGCACTGGAAGTCATCAGCACGACCTGAGTGATGATAAAGACAAGATCGGCCTTCATTTCGATGCCGATTTTGGTCAGACCACCTCTGACGGAACTTTCAAGACCCTGAATCAGGGTTTTCGACAAGAAGTCCTTGATTGTCTGTTCCTCACCCCGACTGACTGCCTGTCCCAACACGCCGCCGAAGCCCCCTCCCGGGAGGAGACAGGACGGCCTAATAATCTCCCAAAGGCTATAGCCGACTGCTCTCGAGCAGTGGGACCAGACATCCGCCGTCATCCAATACTGATGTTCGGTCGGGAACCCGGCCAACGATGACAAGGGGACCAACTCGATCGAGATGTTGCAACGTTCGGTCGCTCTTCGAATGGCCCTGGCCAAACCGACCAGGTCGACATCGCCGGCTGCCGGAAATGAGAATGCCTCGCCGCTGATGCGTCTGACCAGCGGGGCGAACAATTGCACGACGTGCTTTACTTCAAAGCCGAGAACGTCGTGACCAAGCAAAAAGCGGCGGGGAAAATCTTTAAGATCGCAGGGCTGACTGTCAGCGTTCATCTTTACTCTCTCCTTTTTCTTCCGGCGACGGCCGCCGGATAGCAGAAATTACCACAAAGTCGACTGGCCGTCAAACCACCCCAACCGGTACCTGGTACCAAAGGGACAGGTGAGAAAAGACGCGCTCATCATGCTCATGACAAACCGCCCGCCAAAACGGCCCACGAACACCGATCTTGTTCGCCGCCGATCCGCCTGCCGACGCATTTTACCTTAGCCTTTCTTCCGCTATACTGACCGCATATGAAAATACGCAAAGCCATCATTCCGGTTGCCGGCATGGGCACGCGCTTCCTCCCGGCCACCAAGGCCCAGCCGAAGGAAATGCTCGCCCTGGTCGACAAGCCGATCATCCAATACATCGTAGAGGAGGCCGTCGCGGCCGGAATCGAACAGATCATTTTCGTCACCAGCTCGTCCAAGCGGTCGATCGAGGACCACTTCGACACCAACTACGAGCTGGAACACCGCCTGGAGGAAAAGGGCAAGACCAAGGAATTGGACATGATCCGCAAGATCAGCAACCTGGCCTCGTTTGCCTTCGTCCGGCAGAAGGAACCCAAGGGCGACGGACACGCCATCCTGCAGGCCAAGGACCTGATCGGCGACGACCCGTGCGCCGTCCTGTTCGGCGAGGAGATCATCGACTCGCCCGGAAACCCCTGCATCGGACAACTCATGAAGGTCTACGAGAAGTACGGCGCGCCGGCCATCGCCGTGGAGCGCATGCCGCAGGAGGAGCTTCATCGCTATGGCGTGATCGACAGCGAGAAGATCGACGAACGCACCCACAAAATAACCGGCTTCGTCGAAAAGCCCGAGCCGGGCGAGGCGCCGACCGACCTGGTCGCGGTCGGCAAATACATCGTGACGCCGGAACTGATGAAGATCCTGGAGACCGCCCCGGCCGGAAAGGACGGCGAGATCCGCCTAGCCGACGCCTTCCAGCAGCTGCTCAAGAGCAACGGCGACCTGTATGCTTACGAGTTCGAGGGGCGGCGCTACGACTGCGGCAACAAGACCCAGTTCCTGATCGCCTCGGTCGACTACGGCCTCAAGGACCCGGAAGTCAACAAGGACGGCAAGTTCGCCGAATACATCAGACGGCGCGCCGCCGAGCTGGAATAACCAAACGCCCTATGGCCAATCTCGCGAAGTCCCTCCTGCATGCCGCCCGACGCACGGCCGTCGTCTCGCTGGCCGTCGGCCTGCTGTTCGCCGGGTTCGGCTGCCGCGCCCAGGACCAGTCGGCTCTCGACCGGGCCAAGCCGCTGACGCTCAGGTACTGGCGCGTCTTCGACGACTCGGACGCGTTCCGCGAGATCATCACCGACTATCAGGCGCTGCACCCGAACGTCCGCATCGAATACCGCAAGTTCCGCTACGAGGAGTACGAGAAGGAGCTGCTGAACGCCATCGCCGAGGGGCGCGGTCCGGACGTGCTGTC
This sequence comes from bacterium, assembly GCA_043825985.1. GTDB lineage: Bacteria > Patescibacteriota > Patescibacteriia > SG8-24 > SG8-24 > UBA1561. The sequence goes on from JBDRRB010000073.1 coordinate 7,066, forward strand.
GCTGCAGAACTCCTGGCTGACGGAGTGGCAGCCGCGCCTGCTGCCGTCGCCGTCCACCCTGTCGATGCCGTTCGTCGAGATCCGCGGCTCGGTCAAAAAGGAAAAGATCACCGTCCTGCGCAACGTGCCCGGACTGTCGGTCAGCCAGATGGCCAACGACTTCCTGGACGTCGTGTCGAAGGATGCGGTGCTGCTCGGCCCGCAGTCCGACCCGCAGGCCCCGCTCGTCCCCAAGGTCTACGGCGCGCCGCTGTCGGTCGACACCCTGGCCATGTTCTACAACCGCGACCTGCTGAACGCCAACGGGCTGGCCAAGCCGGCCTCGCACTGGGCCGAGTTCCAGGAGCAGGTCAAGAAGATCACCCGACTCGACGACGTGGGGACGATCATCCAGCCGGCCGCCTCGATCGGTTCGGCCGACAATGTCGAGCGGTCCAGCGACCTCCTGGCCATCCTGATGATGCAGAACGGCGCGCAGATGACCGACGACAACGGCATCGCCACCTTCGACCGCTTCCCGCCGGACCTGCCGGCGCGCGAGCTGCCGCCGGCGGCCGAGGCGCTGGTCTTCCTGAGCGACTTCGCCAACCCGCAGAAGGAGGTCTACACCTGGAACGACAAGATGCCCGACTCGCTGGCCGCCTTCGCCAGCGGCAAGACCGCCTTCTTCTTCGGCTATGCCTACCACCTGCCGGCCATCCGCCGCAGCAACCCGCAGCTCAACCTCGGGATAGCGCCGCTGCCGCAGATACTCGGCAACCAGCCGGTCGACTTCGCCAACTACTGGCTGGAGACCGTCTCGTCCGAGACCGAATACCCGAACGAGGCCTGGGACTTCGTCCGCTTCGCCACTTCGGCCGAGGAGGCCCAGAAGTACCTGGCCCGGACCGGCAAGCCGACCGCCCTCCGGTCGCTCGTCAACTCGCAGCTCGAGGACCTGGACCTGGCGGTCTTCGCCTCGCAGCTCCCCTACTCGACCAGCTGGTATCACGGCAGCGACGCGCTGGCGACCGAGGAGACGTTCCGCGAGATGATCCGCCAGATGCACGCCGCCGACGCCGACCCGGCCAAGATCGTCGAGCTCGGGGCAACTAAGGTCAACCAGACCCTGGACTGAAAACTATGAATAACCGAAATCACCGAAAGGCCGTCCGCGGCCTGGCCCGACTGTCGCTCGTCGCCGGCGGCTGCCTGCTGCCGGCAGCGGCCCTGGCCGTCCAGGTCGTTCCGTCCTGCGCCACAGGCGCCGACGTTCCCGGAGTGGACTGCATCCTGGAGACGTTCGGCCGCATCGCCCAGATCATCCTCGGGCTCACCGGAGGCATTGCCCTGGTGATGTTCGTCTACGGCGGTTTCCTGATGCTCTCCTCGGCCGGCGGCGACCGGGCCAAGAAGGGCATCGACACGCTGAAGGCGGCCGCAGTCGGAGTCATCCTGGTCCTGACCGCCGGCTACCTGGTGCGCTACGGACTGGATCAGCTCCGGATCTCCAAGTCGCTGCTCGAGACGCCGACGGCCGAGTCCACGGCCGAACCGTCGGCTGCCGGCTGTACCGTCGCGGCCTGGGGAGGAAGCTGCTCGGCCTGCACCGACACCGTCGCCGGAACGCCCTGCGGACCGGAAGGCGCCGCCAGCTTGAGCACCTGCACTCCGGCCGGAGCCGACCTCGTCTGCCCGGAACCGGCCGCACCGTAGGCCGACAGGAAGACAACTCTCTCTACCAAACGAATTCACGGTTCCGGCGACATGCCGAACCAGCCACATCAACATTCAGCTATGACCGGCCGACCGAAAAACCACAAAATCATTTCCTTCCTGGCGGCGGCCTCGATAATGCTGTCCGGACTTCTGCCGATCGCGGCCCGGGCCGAATGTGCAGTCGCCGCCTGGGGCGGTGTCTGCGGCTGCGAGGGGGCGAAGGTCGGAGATGCCTGCGGACCGGAAGGATTCGAGGGTACAGGGATCTGTGTCCGGGTCGGCGAGCAACTGGTGTGTCCGGAAGCGACGACCGAGGACGCGACCCAGACGGACGAACCGACTACCCAGGCAGCCACTCGGGACCTGGTCAACCCGCTCGGCGGCGACGTCACCCTGCAGGAGATCTTCGCCCGGATCATCTCCGTCTTCACCGCCATCTCCGGTTCGATGGCGCTCCTGATGTTCGTCTACGGCGGCGTGCTGTGGCTGACCTCGAACGGCGATCCGGGCCGGGTCGAGTCGGGCAGAAAATCCATCGTCTGGGCGATAATCGGCCTGGTCGTCATCTTCGGCGCCTACGCCATCCTGCGGGCCATCTTCGTCGCCCTGGGCGGTAGCGGAATCGTTTAAAACTATGAACGCCAGAATCAACCGCGAAAAAATCTGCCAGGCGACATTGGCCTGGCTGCCGACGGCAGCGGCCGTGGCCGTCACCGTGCTGCTGGTCGTGGGACTGCCCCACCTGACCCAGGCGACGACGATCGACGACCCGGTCTTCTCCCCCCTCGGCAACTTCCAGCGGGAAGGCCGCGACTACGGCCTGCAGGTGATCATCGGTCGGGCGATCCGCGGCATCATCGCCGTCTCCGGAGTCGCCGCCCTGGCCATGTTCGTCTGGAGCGGCTTCCGCTGGATGACCGCCCAGGGAAACAAGGATACCGTCGCCAAGGCCCAGCAGACCCTGATCTGGTCGGTCCTCGGCCTGATCATGATATTCGGCTCGTACGCCCTGGTGAGTTTTGTTCTCGGAACGCTCGGACAGTAGCGCCTGACGTTTCGGAGGGAGCCGAATTAAGGTAAAATTCCCCTGTATCCATCGAAGTGTGGATAATAACTCAAGCTGAAGGGAGGTGAACCTATGAAAAAGACACTCAAGCGCGTCGCCGTAGCGGCCGGCAGCCTGTCGGCAGCGACCCTGCCGCTCGCCGTCCACGCCCAGCTCGACGCCGAATCGCTCGGCCTCGACTACGCGACATCGATCGGTCTCGGCACCAAGGACGTGCGCGAAACGGTCGGCAGCGTAATCCGGGCCTTCATGGGGCTGCTGGGTATCGTGGCCGTCCTGCTCATCCTCTACGGAGGCTTCAAGTGGATGACCGCCGGCGGCAACGACGACCAGGTCGGCGAGGCCAAGAAGATCATCATCTCCGGCATCATCGGACTGATCATCATCATGTCGGCCTATGCCATCGCCACCTTCGTGGTCGGTGCCATCGTCAACGGCACGACATAGTCGCGAGAACCAAACAGAGCTTTGCCCCGATTCCGTTCCGGATCGGGGATCGGCAGGGCCCGGGGCGCCGACCGTCACAGGACGAACGGCAGGGAGCCCAAGACGTTGCCGGTCCCAGGTCCGGAATTAAATTACCGGACGGTCACGTGCCTCTTCGCCGACCGTCCTTTCGGCCGTCTGAGGGCCGTCCCGAACTATGACTGCGACCAACCGCAAGCGGATCGATTCCCTGCTCCGCCGGCTGTCCGTGATGACGGCAGTCGTGTTCCTGGCGGTCATGCCGCTCGCCGCGCTGGCCCTGCCGCCGGCAGACGAGGCCGCGCCGCCGGCCAACGACCAGTACCGACCCAGCGTCGGGCTCGAAGCTACGGCCACCTCTCCGACCGGACACGAGTCCGGGATCGACCGGATCGGCGGACTGGGCGCGCTCACCGGCACGGTGCTCGGCCGGGCCATCGGGCTGGTCGGAGTGATCTTCTTCGTGCTCATGATCTACGCCGGAGTGCTCTGGATGACCGCCCGCGGCAACGACGAGCAGGTCCAGAAGGCCCGGAGCATCATGACCGGAGCGGTCATCGGAATGTTCATCGTCTTCGCCGCCTACTACATCCTCGACTTCGTGCTGGGAGCGATATATCAGGGGTTCGGCGCGGACACCGGTGGCGAATGACCGGCCCCATAACGGAACAGACCGACATGACCCGCAACAGAAAACTCAAGCTTACGGCAGCGACGGCCCTGACCGGGCTGCTTTCCTGGCCGACGGCCGTGGCGCTGGCCGACACCGGACTGGGCGTCTCGGGCGGCGTGTCCGGACAGACCGAGCTCTCCTCCAGCCTGCCGACCATAGTCGGCGGAGTGATCGGCGTGCTGCTCGGCGTGGTCGGGGTGGTGTTCTTCGTGCTCATGATCTACTCCGGCTTCCTCTGGATGACCGCCGCCGGAAACGAGGACCAAATCAAGAAGGCCAGGACGCTGATCTTCCAGGCCATCGTCGGCATGGTGATCGTGTTCGCCGCCTACGGCATCACCGAGTTCGTCGTCGGCACGATCGGCCTGGAGGACGGCGGGAGCTGGACGATCGAGAGCTCGAGCGTGGACACGTCAGCCGACGGGGACGACAGCTGGACCATGTACGACGACAGCGGCAACGTGATCGACGAGGGCGACCCCATCGAGGCCCTGCTCGGAGAGGAGTCGGCGGAGGACTTCGACCAGCTGCTCAACGACCTGGCCAACTAGACATGACTGATGCCATACGAACATCTGGAGTCCGCCCGAACCGCCTGCTGAAGGCGCTGTTCCTGCTGACCCTGGCGCCGTCCCCGGCCCTGGCCTCGCTGCCCCGGACCGACGAGCAGGCCCGCCGGGCGGCCGATGTCGCCGGACTGGGCGGCACGGAAAGCGGCTCGCTGATCGGACTGATCGGGACGACGGTCAGCGCCCTGCTCTTCCTGGTCGGGGTGGTGTTCCTGGTCCTGATCGTCTATGCGGGCTTCCTCTGGATGACCGCCGGCGGAAAGGACGACCAGGTCGGAACGGCCAAGCGGATCCTGACCGGATCGGTGATCGGCATGCTGATCGTGTTCGCCGCCTACGCCATCACCGAGTTCATCCTGGCCCAGACCATCTTCTCGACCATCTGATGTAGCCGTTCGTTTACCGCAAAAAAGATAGGTGCTATCATGCACCTGAAATCAACCCTAACTTATAGAAACGCGAGGCTATGAAGAACCTCATCAAGAAGGCGGCCGTTCCCCTGTCGGCGATCGGGACGACGCTGGCCATGCTGCCGGCCAAGGCAGCGGACTTTTCCGATAACCTATCAAGCGTCGGTGTCGCCGCCTACGGCGGTGAGCCGTCCAAGGACCTGCTGGACATAGTCGGCAGCGTCATCTTCGCCGCCATGGGCCTCTTGGGCGTGGTGCTGCTGGTCCTGATCCTGTACGGAGGCTTCCTCTGGATGACCGCCGGCGGCAACGACGACCAGGTCGGCAAGGCCAAGAAGATCATCACCAACTCGGTGATCGGACTGGTCATCATCATGGCCGCCTACGCCATCGCCACCTTCGTCTTCGAGGCGATCATCACTGCCTCGGCCTAGTCGCTGGTTAGCTAGACACGAAAGCCCCGGACAAGATCCGGGGCTTTTTGATTCAAAGAGGTTATTGTTCGTAGAATCACGAACAACCAAATTATTACTGCCGTAGAAGTCGGGGGGGTCAGATCTTGCCTTGTGCCTTACGTCGATTGCACCTGTCACCTTTAGGGGTAGAGGGAGACAGGTACTATCAAAAGAAAGAGCCCGGACCATGATGGTTCGGGCTCTTGAAAGGTAGGTCTCCAACCGCCGTCACCGACGGGGAGATTAAGAGGGACTCCTGTTCCCTAGTGGAACAAGAGAAACTGGCGGTCAATGTGGACGCGCTGCCGGCCCATCGCCGGCAGCATGGTCACATCGGTAAAATTTCGGTCCAGCGAGAACCGCTGGACCTCGACAAGCTGATTTCCGCGACGGACGTAGAGCACGCCCGTCACGTTATGCCGGCCCGGACGGCTCAGGCAGGCATAGGCCGTCTGCCCCGGCGGCAGGTGGGGCAATGTGCCGGCACCGCCGAACACCCGCACCTCGACGCCATCGATGAAAGCCTGGACATAGTAGTCCGTGCCGTTATCGATGGCGACCGAGAGCGGTCCGGTGTCGCAGCCAGGGACTCCGGGCGGACCGTACATCCGCGCCCAGTTCTGGGGCGGGAATTGGGACACCGGGCTGGGGCCGGTGGGCGGGCGGGCGGCGACCGGCTGTCGCTCGGGGGCGGGGGCCGGCTGCTCGGCCGGCTGGTTCGAGGCAACCGGACGGTCGACCTCGGACTCGGCGGCAGGGGCGGGGCGGGCAGGGGCGTCGGGGCGGGCCTGCAGTTGGAGCTGTAGAGCCCGGTTCTGCAGAGCCAGGCTCCACATCTCCGACTGCATCTCCTCGAACTGGGTGCTGCTCACGCAGCCTCCAGCCGAGGAAACCACGAGGAGGATAACGATGAAACGAGTCATCGTGCACCTCCCTGGCCCTGGCCCTGCTCACGCTGGATCAGGAGGCGGGTGGACCGCCCCACGTGATCCAGTCGCTGGCGGTTATCGGCGGCCATTGCAGCCGCCTGTTCCGCCTGCTCCTGAGCCGCCGCGACCTCGTCGCGGGTGGCGGGGTAGGACCCGCCCGGCAGATACCCCTCGGGCGGGGCAACCTGCGGGGAGACGTACCCGGAGGGGCCGCCATAGTAGAGCTCGAAGTCACCGGAGGGGCCACCTCCGTGGATGTAGGCCCCTCCACCTTCGACCACGTCCCAATACCTCTCGGCGTTGTAACGCCGGAGGTTAGCGTCTGCCGCGACGCCGACCATGCTCTCCGGAGTCGTGGTGACTCCGAAGACTCGGTAGGTTTCGGGGGAGGCACTGAAGCGTGCCACCCCGGTGGCGCCGGCACAGCCGGCGAAGAAGACCGCGACCACCGTGGCCGCGATCAGCCTCAGGTAATTCTCCATTCGAACCTCCCCCGGCCTCCCAGCCGGATAATCGATAAGGCCGCAACGCTTTCCCGACGCCG
>JBDRRB010000074.1:0-28375 GCA_043825985.1 bacterium
AGGTCGAGTTGAAGTCCGGCGTGATCGTCGCCCGGCGGCACATTCATCTATCGGACGAGCAGGCCACCGAACGAGGTCTCGTGAACGGCCAGACGGTCAGCGTCCGGGTCGGCGGCGAGCGCGGCCTGACCTTTCACGAGGACGCGATCCGTTCCAACCCGGATTTCGACCTGCATCTGCATCTTGACACCGACGAGGGGAATGCGGCGGGACAGGAGATGGCCGGCGGTGTCGGGGAGATCGAGAGGTAGATTGACAGCCTAAAAGAGGTTTATCATCCCGGACGACTGCCGTCAGGCAGGAGATCCGGGATCCACGATCGATCGTTGCTGGATCCCGGCTCAAGGCCGGGACGACAATGCTTGTCTGCCTGGATCCCGGCTCAAGGCCGGGACGGAAAAATTGTGGATTCCCGCCTCCGCGGGAATGACATGAATGTTGTCATTGCGGGCGGAGGAGCGGAGCGACGGAGCGTCGCAATCCCGTCGGGAGCCGGAGAGGGCGTCCGTGCGGAAGGCGGACGGGATCGCCGCGGTCGCTCGCGCTCCCTCGCGATGACATCCTTTTTTCCGCCCGCCCGAGCGTGACGGAGATGCCGGGACGAGAGGCGATACGATCCGATCTTTCCGGCGCATGCCGGTTGCGGCAATCTCGGAGGCGGCCGGTCCGATCCGATCACCGCCGCTCCGAGTACGACGGCACTCGCGGGGCGCGAGGGAGACGGCGCTCCGCCGGGCGGAGCGGGGCGCGAGGCGAGGCCGTCAGGCCGAACTTCGAGCGCCCAGTCGAGCGGCGACCCGGCGAGGCCGGCGGACGGAGGCCGCGGCGGGCGGTTTCTTCCCTCCGTTTCTTTGCCAAGACAAAGAAGCGGAGCCGGGGGTGCAGGGGACTGGAAGTCCCCGCAGGAGAAAAGGCTTCCTGCCAAGGCACAGCCCCGTCCGGCCTCCAGAGAACAAAGTCTGACCGGGTTAAGGTCAGAAAGTACAAGGAAAGTTATGATATTAGTCATCAACTGCGGCAGCACCACGCTCAAGTTCCGGGTCTTCGACGCGGACCTCCGTGAGCTGTCCGTCGGCCTGGTCGATCGGTTGGGCCAGTCCCGCACGCGGCTCGACTGTCGGGTGGGCCGGGAGTCGGAACGTCGGACCTTCGCCTCCGGACTGGCCGACCATGCCCGGGCGCTCGGCGAGGTCTTCTCGCTCTTGGGCGAGATGGGCCTCGACACTTCGGACATCGTTTCCGTCGGACATCGCGTAGTGCACGGCGGCGAGGAGTTCGTCCGGCCGACGGTCGTCACTCGCGAGATGCTGAACCGTCTGCGCAGGTATTCCCGTCTGGCTCCGCTGCACAATCCGGCCAACCTGTCCGGTATCGAGGCGGCCATGGAGCTTCTGCCGCAGGCCCGGCAGGTCGCCGTCTTCGACACGGCTTTCTTTTCGACCCTGCCCGACTACGCCTACATCTACGCCCTGCCCTGGAATTACTATCGTCAGCATGGCATCCGTAAGTACGGCTTTCACGGCATTTCGCATCGCTATGTCGCCGAGGAGGCGGCGCGGCGCCTGCGCAAGCCGTTGGCTCGAACGAATCTGATCACCTGCCACCTGGGCGGCGGCTCGTCGGTCACGGCGGTCGAGAACGGCCGGGCGGTCGACACGTCGATGGGGCTGACGCCGCTCGCCGGCCTGACCATGGCCACCCGCTGCGGCGACATCGACCCGTCGATCCCGCTGTTCATGGTCGATACGCTCGGCCTGTCGGTCGAGGAGGCGCATGACGTGCTCAACCGCGAGTCCGGGCTGAAGGGACTGACCGGCCACGCCGACCTGCGCGAGGTGCTGGTCCAGCTGGGCGAGGGAATCGAGGGTTTCGAGTCGCGCCGTCGTCCGGCCAAGGCCGAACTGGAGCGGTCGCGCCTGGCGGTCGACAAGCTCTGTTATGACGTGGCCCGCTATGTTGGCTCATACGCCGCACTTTTGGGTCGGGTGGACGCCGTGGTGTTCACCGGCGGGGTGGGGGAGAACAGCGTCCCGATCAGGCGGCGGGTGATGGCCCGACTGAAGCTGAAGCCCAAACTAAAAACGCTGGTCGTGCCGACCAACGAAGAGCTGATGATCGCCCGGGAGGTTCAGACGATCAGAAAGTGAGGCTGAAGGGCAAGGAAAATTGTATTAGCAATTATTCGGAACTCGGAGTTTCTTTTGCCTGGGTCCCGGGTCTTCGTCCGGGACGACACGATCATGGATTCCCGCCGGAGCTTGTTTCCGTGTAGGCAAAGATGGAAATGACAGTTTAAAAAGGAGCTAAGTGACATTTCACCAACACGAAATGTCACTTAGCTCTTAAAAAGAAAGCTATGTCATCCCGGAATCCTGAGTAGAGCGAAGGATATCCGGGACCCAGAGTTTGCAGTTTTTTCGATCCATGATCGGTCGTCTGGGTCCCGTGGTTAGTTCCAGGACGACAAATTTTGTTTATCTAACTGTCAGACCAAGTCTGATCGTCAATCTTTTTTGAATGCAAAACGCCCTTCCCCTATTTATGTTGGGTCCGGGCGTTATTAAGCAATTAGGGCCAAGGCATGTTACACCTCGTCCCCTTTCTTTGAGCCTATCTCTTTAAGAAATAAGCTTCTTTGGGCTAAACCGTCAAACTTGTTCGTGACGGCCGCCTGTTATGGCTTTGGGGGCAGTTCTTAGGTATCTGCCCTTACTTTGCCGATTTCGTCTCTACGAGGGATTATCAGCGATTCCACTCGCTGAACCCCATAACTCGCTGCAATCGTGCAGCCCGTTTGACCCTTTTTGATCTGAGGATTTGGAGTGGGTCGACACTTCTCCCGCATCCCTTACTACTTTTTGGAGTGAGCTTCACCGAAGTGAAGCTTCGGAAGGACGGCCATTTGGAGCGTCCCTCCTGCTGAAATGTTGTCTGTAAACAAGACAACATTTCTTACTTCGTTACCAGAAGGGTTGTCTCATGACAACTCCTCCTTTTTTTGGGGTTTTTTGTTGAACCTTGTTGGAAAGTTGAAAAAGCACCCCATTGCTCTTCAACTTTTTTTTGCCCTCGCTCTGAACTGGCGAATGGGCGGATCGCCGATATCTCACGGCGACAAACTACTCTAGCATATTTCGACGATCCTGTCAAGGATCTGTGACATCGGGCCAACGCAATATTTGATACACCATTCCCCGACAGAATCCGGGATGGCCCGAGTCTTGTGTTGGCCGTTCCTTATACCTATAATGACGTCGGTTATCATGCCTCGCGCCGACGGTGCGGGGGCTTTGTTTAGGAGAGGATGGGCAGACTTAGGGCAATGTTGGCGAGGACCATGGTGTCGTCCACCTGGGCGGCCGTTCTTTTGGGCGTGGCCTCGCTGGCCAGCCGTTTTCTGGGCATGTTCCGCGACCGGCTGCTTTCAGGCACCTTCGGGGCCGGACCGGAGCTTGACGCCTACTATGCGGCCTTCCGCGCGCCGGACTTCATGTTCGGGCTGTTCGTGAGCGGGGCGATCAGCGTCGGCTTCATTCCGGTCTTCACCCGCTACGTCGCTCGGGGTGACCGGGACCGGCTCAGTTCGGAGTCCAGCGTCTTCGCCTCGCGGGTCATCACCGTGCTGGGCCTGGCGTTGGCCGCGGTCTCGGCGGTCGGTGCGGTGACCGCCCACTGGTTCGTGCCGCTCTACACCGGCGGCTTCGAGCCCGAGTTCCAGCGGACGGCAGTCGGCCTGACTCGGATCATGCTGCTGTCGCCGTTCTTTCTGGGGCTGTCGGCGGTGTTCTCCGGCGTGCTGCAGACCTATCGACGGTTCGGCGTCTATTCGCTGGCGCCGGTGGTCTACAACCTGGGCATCATCTCCGGCACCCTCTTCCTGACCGGCCGGTTCGGCGTCTACGGCGTGGCCTTGGGCGTGGTCGTCGGCTCGTTCCTTCACATGGCGATCCAGCTCTGGTCGGTGCTGCGGCTTGGTTTCCGGTTCTCGTTCCTGCCCGGCCTGAACGACCGCGGCCTGCGCGAGATCATCCGGATGATGGGTCCGCGCACGGCCAGTCTGGCCCTGGAGCAGGCCAACCTGATCGTCCTGACCGGCGTGGCCACGACCCTGACCGCAGGGAGCGTGTCCGTCTTCAGCCTGGCCAACAATCTCCAGAGCCTGCCGGTCGGTGTGCTCGGAATATCCTTCGCCGTGGCCTCGTTCCCGTTCATCGCCGAGCTGGCCGAGCGGAACGACCTGGTCGGCCTGCGGCGCGAGTTCTCGCGGATCGTCCAGGCGGTGCTGTTCCTGATCCTTCCGGCGACCGTGGCCCTGCTGCTGCTGCGGGCGCAGGTCGTGCGGGTGGTGCTGGGGACCGGTCAGTTCGACTGGGCGGCCACCGAGTACACGGCCGACGCGCTGGCCCTGTTCGCCCTGAGCCTGTTCGCCCAGGCCCTGCTGCCGTTCATCGTCAAGATATTTTTCGCCTTCCGCAACGTGCGGCTGCCGCTCGTCGTCGCCTCCCTGAGCGTGGTGTTCGAGCGCCTGCTGGCCTGGCAGCTGGTGTCCATGGGGATGGGGCTGAACGGGCTGGTGCTCGCCCTGTCGGTCAGCAACGTGCTGCGTCTGGCCCTGCTGTGGGCCCTGCTCCGCGGCCTGGTCGGCGACCTGGGCGAACGCAAGATCGTCTCCTCGCTGCGGGTCATCGTCGGCGCTGGGGCGGCCATGGGGATCGTGATGCAGGGCATCAAGGTGCTGGTCGGCGGCCTGGTGGACATGCACAGCTTCGTCGGCATCTTCACCCAGGGGGCGCTGGCCGGATCGGTCGGCCTTGCCGTCTACCTGGGTGTCGCGTACCTTCTGGGTAACGAGGAGGCGCGGCGGCTGGTCCGGCTGGTCCGGCGGCGCGTCACGCCGGTCACGGTCAGTCAGGCCGAGCATCAGGCGCCATGACGCGGTCGCGTCGCTTCTGGCGGGAATTCCAAACGCTACTATGAACAACCGGGTCAGGAACTTCTGCATCATCGCCCATATCGACCACGGCAAGTCCACGCTGGCGGACCGCTTCTTGGAGTTCACCGGCACGGTCAGCAAGCGCGAGATGAAGGCCCAGCTCCTCGACCAGATGGACCTGGAGCGCGAGCGCGGCATCACCATCAAGCTGCAGCCGGTCCGGATGGACTATCGGGCCGCGGACGGCAGCGACTACGTGCTGAACCTGATCGACACTCCCGGACACGTCGACTTCACCTACGAGGTGTCGCGGTCGCTGGCCGCGGTCGAGGGTGCGGTGCTGCTCGTGGACGCCACCCAGGGCGTGCAGGCCCAGACGCTGGCCAACCTTTATCTGGCGCTCGAGGAGAACCTGACCGTCATTCCGGTCATCAACAAGATCGACCTGCCGGCGGCCAGGCCGGACGACGTTCGGGCCGAGATCGTCAGCCTGCTGGGCTGCCGGCCGGAGGACGTGCTGGTCGCGTCGGGCAAGACCGGCGACGGCGTGCGGGACGTGCTCGAGGCGGTCGTGGCCAAGGTTCCGCCGCCGACCGGCGACTCGGACGCGCCGTTCCGGGCGCTGATCTTCGATTCCATCTACGACCCGTATAAGGGCGTCGTGGCCTATGTCCGCGTGGTGGACGGCGACCTTCGCCGCAATCACGACTTCCGGATGGCCGCGACCGGCGCCGGCGGCGAGGCACTCGAGGTTGGCTGGTTCAGGCCGAAGATGGTCCAGGCCGACGCGCTGCAGGCCGGCGACATCGGCTACCTGGTCACCGGCTTCAAGGCCATCGAGCACTGTCGGGTCGGCGACACGGTGACCGTGGACGACTTTGCCGAGCGGGGCGTCGTGCCGCTCGACGGGTATCGTGAGGTGCGGCCGATGGTCTTCGCCGGCATCTTCCCCAAGGACGGCGACGACTTCGAGCGGCTGCGCGAGGCCATGCACAAGCTAAAGCTGAACGACGCCTCGCTCAGCTTCGAGCCGGAGCATTCGGCGGCCCTGGGCTTCGGCTTCCGTTGCGGCTTCCTGGGCATGCTGCACCTCGAGATCGTCCAGGAGCGACTGCGCCGGGAGCACGGACTGGAGATCGTCGTTACCCTGCCGTCCGTCGCCTACGAGGTCGGCCTGACCAACGGCAGCCTGATCGTGGCCCGGAGTCCGGTCGAGCTGCCCGACCCGAGCCGCATCTCGGGCATCTCCGAGCCGTGGGTCAAGGTCGACATCGTCTCGCCCCGGGAATACCAGGGCGCGGTCATGGCCCTGGCCCAGGAGAAACGCGGCGTCTACACCAACACCGAGTACCTGCTGTCCGGATCCGACGGAACGTCGCGCACGGTCATCCGCTACGACCTGCCGCTGGCGTCGATCCTGGTCGACTTCTATGATAAGTTGAAGAGCGCGTCGTCGGGCTACGCTTCGCTGAGCTATGAGCTGTCCGGCTACCGGCCGGCGGACGTGGTGCGTCTCGATATCCTGGTCAACGACGATCCGGCCGAGGCATTGGCCATGATCGTCTACCGCGACGCCGCCCAGCGCGAGGGCCGGCGGGTCGTGGACCGACTCAAGGAGACGCTGCCCAGGCAGCAGTTCGAGATCCGCATCCAGGCCGCGGTCGGCAGCAAGGTAGTCGCGTCGTCGCGCATCGCGCCGTTCCGCAAGGACGTCACCGTCGGGCTGTACGGCGGCGACGCCACCCGCAAGCAGAAGCTCCTCGAGAAGCAGAAGAAGGGCAAGAAGCGGATGGGGAAGGGGGGGAAAGTGGACATACCGCCCGAAGCATACCTTTCGGTCCTTAAGAGATGACGGCGTGGCCCTGGGCCGAGCGCACTGCATCCGGCTTCGCGATCCGCTTGCTCGGCGTACACTATTAGTACGCCTCGCTGCACGTATCGCTCCAGCCGGACACATCGCATCTCGTCCAGGGCCACGGATTCCGACGGTTTGGTGGTGCGCCTCGCGAACTTCCCTCGTCCAACCGAGCACATTACAATCCCACCCAGAACCTGCAGGACGATGTCAAGTGCGGCTTCAGGCGTTGTCGTTCGCTCCAGCCGGACACATCGCATCTCGTCCAGGGCCACGAGCTTCAATGTGGTTTCGTAGTGCGTCTCCCATGAATTTTCTTCGGTTCGGTTCTTTAGACTTTTTATAAGTAAAAGAGTGACCTCCTTCCAATGAGAATCGGCAAATACAAATTCAGCCGTCGGCAGCTGCGCAAGTTCGGCTGGGTCGTCATCTCGACCCTGGCCGTGATCTCCATGCTGGCCTTCACCGTAGCGCCGTATTTTGGCTCGTCCTACTGATCGCCTGCGGAACATGGAACGACGCTGGGAAATCGCCGAACCGGCGGATGACGGCTTCTGCGCCAGGTTCCCGGAGCTCAATCCGGTCGTCGTCCAGCTGCTCAGGAACCGAGGTCTGGAGACCCAGGAGCAGGTGGACGAGTTTTTGCTCCCCGACTACGGCCATGACCTGCACGACCCGTTCCTGTTTCGCGAGATGCAGTCGGCCTGCGACCGCTTCTTTCGGGCCGTCGAGTCGCGCGAGCGGGTCACGCTGCACGGCGACTACGACGCCGACGGAGTCTCCGGCACAGCGATCCTGCTGACCGCGTTCCGGGAGCTGGCGGCGCTCGCGGGCGGCGACCCCGAGCTGTTCGACAGCTACATCCCGCATCGCGAGCACGAGGGCTACGGGCTGAACGAGGAGACGGTGCGGCGGCTGGCCGACGGCGGCACCGGACTGCTCGTGACCGTCGACTGCGGCATCAGCAACGCCGACGAGATCGCGCTGGCCTACGAGCTGGGCCTGGAGGCGATCGTCGTCGACCACCATCAGGTGCCGGCGCGCGTGCCCGAATGTATCCTCATCCATCCGCTGGTGCCGGGGGAGACCTATCCGTACGGGAACCTGGCCGCGGCCGGCGTCGCCTTCAAGTTTGCCTCGGCGCTCTTTGCCGACGCGCGGCGGCGCGGGCTGGAGGTGCCCGAAGGTCGCGAGAAGTGGCTGCTCGACCTGGTGGCCATCGCCACGGTGACCGACTTCATGCGGCTGCTCGGCGAGAACCGCACCCTCGAGAAGTGGGGACTGGTCGTCCTGAACAAGACCCGCCGGCCCGGGCTGCGGCAGCTCATCGCGGCGGCCGGGCTGGAGCTGGGCAAGATCGACACCGTCTCGGTCGGCTTCTACATCGGTCCGCGCATCAATGCCGCGTCGCGCATGCAGCATGCCGACCTGGCGCTCGAGACGGTCATGGCCGAGGACGAGGCCCGGGCCATGGAGCTGGCCGGACGCCTCAACGCCTGCAACGTCGACCGGCAGAAGCTGACCGAGGAGGTCGTCCGGCAGGCCCGGCAGTCGGTCGAGGAGGGGCGGAAGGTCCAGGTGCTGTCGGGCGACGGCTGGCCGGCCGGCATCGTGGGCATCGTGGCCGGCCGTCTGGTGAGCGAGCTGGGCGTGCCGGTGTTCGTCCTCGGCCGGCAGGCGGACGGGCGGTTCGTCGGCTCCGGCCGCAGCATCCCCGGCTTCGACGTCGTGCAGCTGCTGCGTCAGGCCGAAAGCTCGCTGCGCCGCTTCGGCGGGCATCCCGAGGCGTGCGGACTGACCGTCGACGACGAGGCCAAGCTGGCCGAGTTTCGCCGCCTGGCCTTCGAGCACGCCGACCGCGTGCTGGCCGGCCGCGACCTGAGGCCGGTGCTGAACGTCGAGGCCGAGCTGCGGACCAGCCAGATCGACTGGGAGCTGATCGGCGAGCTGGAGAAGTTCGAGCCGTTCGGGGTGGGGAATCCGCGGCCGCTGTTCCTGCTGTCCGGACTGCAGCTGCGGTCGGTGCAGCCGGTCGGGCGCGACGGCAAGCACGTGCGGCTGTCGGTCCTCGGCGACCGGCCGCGCGAGGTCAAGCTGATCGGCTTCGGCCTGGCCGAGAAGCTGTCCGCTTTCTCCGTCGGGCAGACGGTCGACGCGGTGGTCGAGCTGGGCATCAACCAGTGGAACGGCACCCGGACGATCCAGGTCCGTCTGGTGGACATCCGGCGCGGCGACGGGGTAACCTAACGGGCGACTGATTCCCAATCCAGACTATGAAGCGATTCATCATCCATACCGACGGCGGCGCGCGGGGCAATCCGGGCCCGTCCGGCATCGGCGTCCTGATCGAGGACCAGGACGGCAACACTGTCCTGGAACATTCCCGCTACCTGGGCGAGGTCACCAACAACCAGGCCGAGTACACGGCGGTGATCGACGCCCTGGAGCATTCCAAGGAGCGCGGCGCGGAGGAACTGGAGTTCTATCTGGACTCGGAGCTGGTCGTCCGTCAGCTGAACGGCGACTATCGGGTCAAGGACCGGGACCTGGCCAAGCTGTTCCTGAAGGTCTGGAACCTGAAGTCGTCCTTCCGCAAGGTGACTTTCACCCACATCAGGCGCGAGCAGAACAAGCGGGCCGACCGGTTGGCCAACGAGGCCATGGATCGGGGGATGTAGACGAATCACAGAGAGGAAACCGAAAGGTCCGGATCGTTCCGGACCTTTTTGTCGCCTCTTTCGACGTTCCGTCACTTCAGGACGAACGACGCCTTGACCGTCACCATGACTTCCTTGTCCACGCTCGAGGTGTCGTAGGTGCCCCAGTCCGATATGTCGGTCGAGTTCACCGGCAGGACCTGGACCACTCCCATGCTGGCCGAAGTCAGCGTGCCGACCCGCCGGCCGGTGCTGTCGGCGATGCTTTCGGCCCGGGCCTGGGCGTCGCCGATCGCGTCGCTCAGCAGGTCGATTCTCGCCTGCGGCAGCTGCGTGTAGGTGTACTCGAGAGGGGCGGGCGAGAAGACCAGGCCCCGTTCGGCCAGCCACCGGACGTCCTTGGCCAGTGCCGTCACCGCATCGACGTCCGACGAGCGGAACTCGAAGTTCTGCCGCAGGACGTACTCCGGCGCGACCTCCGGGCCGTAGCGGTACGGCTCCTCGAGCATGACCGGGGAGATTGATACGGCCTCGGCCGGCATGCCGTGCGAGACGAAGAACTGGACCAGGTTCGTCTCGTCCTGTCTCATCAGCCCGTAGGCCGGCGACAGCTCCTCGAGCGACGCGTTGCGCTGGAAGCTTCCGGTCCAGCGGACCGCGTCGGCCCGGACCTGCATCTTGGCCGATCCGGTGACGGATAGTGTGTCGTCCATCTGGCGCACCTGGTAGAAGGTGAACGCGCAGATCGACGCGCTGACGATGAGGCTCAGGCCGAGGACCATACCCGGACCGAGCAGTTTGTTTGGACCGGTGCCGACCGTATCCATAGTGGGTTGGGATTACGTTTGTCGTGGTGATTATACTCCGTTTTTCCTCGCCGTAGCCAACGCGTCCGTTCGCCGGTCGGTGCGGGAGGGACGGAAAAGTTGTATACTTGGTCCGTGGTCCGCGCTGCCCGCGGCCACTCCGGAGTATTCAATCGCACAAAGCCTATGGGTCTGTTCGGAGGAAAGAAACGCGGCTGCCTGGGAATCGATTTCGGGTCAGGCGGCATCAAGCTGGTCGAGCTGAAGGGCGAGAAGGGACGGCCGCGGCTGGTCACCTACGCTTTCGGCGAGCGTCTGCCGGGTTCCGAGCCGGCCAACCTGATCGACGATCCGGAAGGGACCGCGGCGCTACTGCGCAAGATGCTCAAGAAGGCCCGGACCACGACGGTCAGGGCGGTCGGCGGGTTGCCGGTGGCTTCGGTCTTCAGTTCGGTGGTCACTGTGCCCAAGGCGGCCAAGCCCAGCGAGACCCTGGAGGCGGCCCGCGGGCAGGCCCGCAAGCTGATACCGGTGCCGCTCGACGACATGTCGCTCGACATCAAGATAGTCGACGGTCCGGCCCGGGCGGTTCCGGTCCGTGCGGAAGGTGTGGAACCAGGTCGGCCGCCGCGGGAGATGGCCCAGGTCCTGATCACCGGCGCCTCCAACTCGATGATCAAGAAGTACGTCGACGTGTTCAAGCGCGCCGGCCTGGAGCTGGCCAGCCTGGAGACCGAGACGCTGGCCCTGATCCGTTCGCTCGTCGGCAAGGACAAGTCCCCGACGGTCATCGTCGACATGGGCGCGGTCCGGACCAACATCATCATCGTCGACGGCGGCATTCCGTACGTCACGCGCAGCGTGGACATGGGCGGAGTGGCGCTGACCCGGACCATCAGCCGGACGCTCGGGCTCGACCTTAATGCGGCCGAGGAGATGAAGAGCGAGATCAAGAACGCCGGACTGCCGGGGACCGAGACCGGACTGCCCAAGCTGTTCGAGCCGGCCATGGCCCCGCTCGTGACCGAGATCCAGTACTCGATCAGCATGTATGCCGGGCAGAACGGCGATGCCGACCGGCCGATCGAGAAGATCATCCTGACCGGCGGAACGGCCGGCATGTCGATGCTGACCGAGTATTTCTCCCGCCAGCTCAAGATTAGGACTTACATCGGCGATCCGTGGGCCCGGGTGGCCTATCCGGAAGGGCTGCGGTCGGCGCTCGACGAGATCGGTTCGCGCTTCGCCGTGGTGGTCGGTCTGGCCATGCAGCAGATCGATCACTAGACGGTTTGGTTTGAATGCTGCTGGCGGTTCGTCTAAGATGTCCGTCATGAACGGGCAGTGACGTAATTCGCCCGGCAACTACCCCACAAGATATGGCCGAAGAAGAAAAGAAGCCGAGCGTGCTGATCATCGACGACGACGCCTTCCTGTCCGGCATCTACGCCACCAAGCTCGACCTGGAGGGCTTTCGCGTCCTGACCGCCCGTGACGGCGAGGAAGGGTTGAGGTTGGCCGGCGAGGAGCATCCGGCGGTGATACTGCTCGACGTCCTCATGCCGAAGCTCGACGGCTTCGAGACCCTCAAGCGGCTCAAGTCGGAAGCCGGCACCAAGGACATCCCGGTCATCATGTTGACCAATCTCGGGCAGAAGGAGGACATCGAGCAGGCCAAGTCCGACGGCGCGGAGGACTACCTGATCAAGGCCCATTTCGTTCCGGCCGAGGCAGTGGAGAAGATACGCGGCATCCTCAGTCGGTCATAGAGTTTTGTTTCGTCAGCAGTGCGGCCCCGGGCAGTCCGGGGCTTTTTTGTCGCGTTCGTCGTTTTTGCACCGGCCAACTTGTCTTTCGATGTGCTATAATCGGGTTGATGTGTGGATATTCAGGCCCACGTCGTCTCCAGACGTCTGGAGGAGAAATCTAACTAACCCGAAGGGGGGTGCAATATGAAAAAATCTAACAAGGGCTTTACGCTCATTGAGCTGCTGGTGGTCATCGCGATCATCGGTCTGCTTTCGACTCTGGCCGTGGTCGCCTTGAACAGCGCCCGCCAGAAGTCACGCGATTCGAAGCGCGTGGCGGACATCAAGCAGGTGCAGACCGCTCTCGAGCTGTACTTCGCCGACGAGAACGAGTATCCGACTGAGGCCGTCGCCGTCACTTTGGGCGGAGATGCCGATGACGTCCTGTGCGACGACGGATTTGTCGCGGCTGCGGACGATTGCGATACGGTCTACATGGGGATGGTGCCTTCAGCGCCGACTCCGGCCGATTGCGACGACGGCAACGACTACGAGTACCTGAGCGCCGATGGAACTACCTATACCATCGACTTCTGTCTCGGCGGCACGGTCGGCGATCTCGCTGCCGGTGCGCACGAGGCCAGTCCGAATGGCATGCAGTAGCCTGAAATAGGCATGCGCGGAGAGCCTCGACTCGGGTCGGGGCTTTCTTTTTTCGGTTTCCTTTCGGACTTTAGCCTTCGTGCTACAATTGGCGCATATGACTATTCTAGTACCGGCCTTGGCTTTCGGCTGCATCGTCGGCAGCTTCCTCAACGTCGTGATCCATCGGCTGCATGCCGGCGGCAGCGTCGTCGGCGGGCGCTCGCGCTGTCCCGGCTGCCGGCATGTCCTGTCGGCCGTCGACCTGGTTCCGGTCTTGAGCTACCTGCTTCTTCACGGTCGCTGCCGTCACTGTCGGGTCAGGATAAGTCCGGTGTATCCGGCAGTCGAGATCGTGACCGGAATCCTGTTCGCGTTGGCTGCGGTCGCATCCTCCGGTTGGCCGCAGCTGGTCCTGAACTGGTTCGTGCTGTCGTCGCTCGTCGTCGTGTTCGTCTACGACTGGCGGCACATGCTGATCCCTCGCGCGGTCGTCCTGCCGGCGGCCGGAATTGCCGCGGTCACGGGCCTGCTGCTCGGGGTCGCCTGGTGGTCGTTGGCGTTGGGGGTGGCGGTCACGGCCGGTTTTTTTTGGCTGCAGCGCCTGCTGTCGCGCGGTCGCTGGATCGGCGGCGGTGACGTGAATCTCGGACTGCTCATGGGCGCCTCTCTCGGCTGGCCAAATTCGCTGGCAGCGCTGTTTCTGGCCTACGTGTCCGGTGCGGCGGTCGCCGTGCTGCTGCTGTCGTTCGGCCGTCGCGGGTGGCGCGGCGAGCTGCCCTTCGGCACCTTCCTGTCGGCGGCGACGGCGGTCTCGCTGCTGTATGGTGACGCGATCGTCAGCTGGTACCTGAATTTGCTTTAGCCTATGAACGAACGAGACGCAAAAAAGAGGATCGGCCAGCTGCGCGAGGCCATCAACCACTACCGCTACCTGTATCACGTGCTCGACCGGGAGGAGATCTCCGAGGCGGCGCTCGACTCGCTGAAGCACGAGCTGCTGACCTTGGAGCGCGAGCATCCCGATCTCGTTACCCCCGACTCGCCCACCCAGCGCGTCGAGGGCCGGCCGCTCGACCGGTTCAGCAAGGTGCGACACCAGTCCCGGATGCTCTCGCTGGAGGACATCTTCTCCGAGGACGAACTGGCCGAATGGGAACAGCGCCTGGTCAAGCTGACTGACGGTCCGATCGGCGACTACTACGTCGAGGTGAAGATGGACGGCCTGGCCGTTTCGCTGGTCTACGAGGACGGGCTGCTGGCCGTAGGCGCCACGCGCGGCGACGGCAACGTCGGCGAGGACGTGACCGGCAACCTGAAGACGGTGGAGGCGATACCGCTGCGGCTGCGCGTTCCGGCCGACGGAGACGTCAAGGAATTTGTCCGCAAGCACGACGGCCGACTGGACGAGCCGGTCCTGCGGCGACGACTTTCCGCCCTGGCGGGCCGGATCGAGGTCCGCGGCGAGGTTTTCATGCCGCGCCAGTCCTTCGACGATCTGAACCGCCGGCAGGCCGAGGCCGGCGAGCCGGCCTTCGCCAATCCTAGGAACGCCGCCGCCGGCAGCATCCGCCAGCTCGATCCGTCCGTCGTCCGCGGGCGCCGGCTGGACTTCTTCGGCTACGCCCTGCTGGGGGAGTTCGGGCTGCGGACCCACGAGCAGGCGCACGACCTGATGAGGCTGCTCGGGGTGAAGACCAATCCGCTGAGCCGTCGGGTCGGTTCGCTGTCCGGGGTACGCGACTTCTATCTGGAAATTCAGAAGCGCCGGGAGCGGCTGCCGTACTGGATCGACGGCACGGTGGTGGTCGTCAACGACGACGCCAAGTTTCGTGAGCTGGGCGTCGTGGGCAAGGCGCCGCGGGGCAGCGTGGCCTACAAGTTTCCGGCCGAGCAGGCGACGACGGTGGTCGAGGACATCCGGGTCCAGGTCGGACGCACCGGGGCGATCACTCCGGTCGCGGTCATGCGTCCGGTCAGCGTCGCCGGGACGACCGTGTCCCATGCCACGCTCCACAACCAGGACGAGATCGATCGGCTCGACGTGCGCATCGGCGACACGGTGGTGATCGAGAAGGCCGGCGACATTATTCCCAAGGTGATCAAGGTGGTCAAGGAGGCCCGGTCCGGCGACGAGCGGCGCTTCCGCCTGCCGAAGAGGTGTCCGGTCTGCGGCGGGGAGACCGTCCGCGAGCCGGGCGGGGTGGCCTTCTACTGCTCGAACTCGGACTGCTATGCCCAGTCCCGCGAGAAGATAATACATTTCGTCGCCAAGGGCGGAATGGACATCGACGGCGTCGGCGAGAAGATGATCGAGCAGTTCATGGACGAGGGCTTGGTGCGCGACGCGGCCGACCTGTTCGAGCTCCGCGGCGAGGACCTGTTCGGGCTGGACGGCTTCGGCGCCAAGTCGGCCGAGAACGTCATCGAGGCGATTCGGGCCAGCCGTCGCGTGCCGCTGCGCAAGTTCCTGTTCGCCTTGGGAATTCGGCATGTCGGACAGCAGATCGCCGCCGACCTGTCGGCCGAGTTCCGGACGCTGTCCGCGCTGTGCCGGGCGTCGGTCGAGGAGATCGCCGCCGTCGACGGGGTGGGCAGCGTCGTGGCCGAGAGCCTGGTCGGCTGGTTCGCCGACCGGAAGAACGCCGCCCTGCTGGACCGGCTGCTGGCCCACCTGACGGTCGAGTCCGACCATGGCCGGACCGCGGGCGGAAAGCTGTCCGGCCGGACGTTCGTGCTGACCGGCACGCTCGAATCGCTGACCCGCGACGAGGCCAAGTCCCGGATCGAATCGCTGGGCGGTCACGTCTCGGTGACCGTCTCGGCCAAGACCGACTACCTGGTCGCCGGGGCGGATCCGGGCTCGAAGCTGGAGCGGGCCCGGAAGCTGGGCGTCGCCGTCTTGAATGAGCGGGACTTTTTGTCTATGGTGAAGCAGTAACTCAAAGTTTTTGGGCCAAAGACGGAATATGTCCCTATCTCCGACCGAAGTTGACCGGATGGCCTCGCTGTCCCGGCTTGACCTGACTGAGGACGAGCGCGAGTCGTTCCGGCGGCAGCTGTCTTCCATATTAGAATACGTCGGCCAGCTGGCCGAGGTCGAAGTCGGCGAGGTCGAGCCGATGAGCCACAGCGTGCCGTTGCTGAACGTCCTGCGTGAGGACGCCGCCGCAGGCTGTCCGGACGATGTCCGGCAGGCTATCGTCGACGCCTTTCCCGAGGGCGATTCCGACCTGCTCAAGGTTCAGGCCATCTTTTCCTGATATGGATACCAGGGGCAGGACACTCAAGGAACTGGCGGACGGACTCTCGTCCGGCCAATGGAGCTCGCGGGAGCTGACCGAATCGTACGTCTCTAGGGCCAAGGACGGGCTCGACGTCACCCGGGCCTATGTCGAGGTGCACGAGCGGTCGGCGCTGCTCGCGGCCGACGAGTCGGACCGGCGGCGGGCTCAGGGAGACGCCCGGTCGGACCTGGACGGAATTCCGCTGGCGTTCAAGGACAACATGATGGTCGCCGGGCACCGGACCACGGCCGGTTCGGCCGTCATCCGCGACTACGTGGCGCCGTATGACGCGACGGTCGTGGCTCGGCTCAGGCAGGCCGGCGCGGTCGTGCTGGGCAAGACCAACATGGACGAGTTCGCCATGGGCTCGTCGACCGAGACTTCCTGTCACGGTCCGTCCCGCAACCCGTGGGACACGGGACGCGTTCCGGGCGGCTCGTCCGGCGGATCGGTCGTCGCCGTGGCCGAAGGTTCGGCACCGGCCGCGCTCGGTTCGGACACCGGCGGATCGATCAGGCAACCGGCGTCGCTGTGCGGAGTGGTCGGACTGAAGCCGACCTACGGTCGCGTGTCGCGCTACGGGCTGATCGCCATGGCTTCGAGCCTGGACCAGATCGGTCCGGTCACCCGGACGGTCGAGGATGCCGCCCTGCTGCTCAGGCACATCGAGGGGCGCGACCCCAACGACTCGACCAGTCTCGACCCGCTCGACTCGCAGCGCCTGCCGGATTCCCTCGAGCGGTCGGTCAGGGGCCTGAAGATCGGCCTGCCCAAGGAATTTTTCGTGTCCGGCATGGATTCCGGGGTCGAGTCCGCGGTGCGGGCGGCGGCCGACCGGCTGGCCGATCTGGGAGCCGAGCTGCATGAGGTCGAGCTGCCGCATTCGAGACATGCCCTGGCCGTCTACTACGTGCTCATGCCCTGCGAGGTGAGCGCCAATCTGGCCCGCTTCGACGGCATGCGCTACGGACGTCGCGTCACCGGCGAGACGCTCGAGGCGACCTACCGCCGGTCGCGCGGGGCCGGCTTCGGTCCCGAGGTCCGGCGGCGGATCATGATCGGCACCTACGCCCTGTCGTCCGGCTACTACGATGCCTACTACCTGCGGGCGATGAAGGTCAGGCGCCTGATCGCCGGTGACTTCGCCCGGGCCTTCGCCGACGTGGACTGCATCCTGACTCCGACTTCGCCGACCGTCGCCTGGAAGCTGGGCGAGATGGCCGACGATCCGTTGGCCATGTACCTGCAGGACATCTACACCGTCTCGGTCAACGTGGCCGGACTGCCGGCAGTGAGCGTGCCGTGCGGACTGTCCGACGGATTGCCGGTCGGGCTGCAGCTCATCGGTCGTCAGTTCGACGAGAGTACCATCCTTAGCGTCGCGCATGCGTTCGAGACGGCTGACGGCGGATTTTCCCGCTATCTGCCGCCGGAGTCGATCAATTAACGCCCACACTATGGCCAATCACCCCAGTCGGTCCGGAGAGAGGGTAATTCAGCGCAAGTCCAAGTCGACGCGGGCCTCTCGCGGCACGGATCGCAAGACCAAGTCCGAGCTCGACGGCTCGTTCGGCCGGCAGGCCAGGCATGAGGGCGGTCCGAAGAGGGACAGGCCGTCCGGCCGGGTCGGGTACCTGACCGAAGGCGGACGGGTGGTGAACTTCGGTGGCGAGGTGGTCGTGGCCGGACAGTTCGGACGGAACGAGAAGGCGGAACTGATTGCCCTGGCCGAGAACGTCGGCGCGGCCAAGAGCGAGAAGGATCCGGACGACCGCATCCTCAGGCTGAAGTCCACCCGGGACGGGTTTTCGCTTCAGACGGCCAACGGCAACCTGGCCGTCGCCGTCGGCAAGCACCTCCACCGGGCCAGGAAGGGCGGGTCGCTGACCATCGTCTGGTCGCGGCACGATCTGCCGGTGCGCGTGTTCTGGCGGCCGGCCGGGGAAGAGGAAGGAGTCTAGCCGTTGGCCGGACGTAACCTGGACAGACATGACCGTTACCCTCGACGTTCTGGCAGTGGTGCAGGGCTTGGGCATCGCCGCCGTAGTGGCGCTGCTTCTGGTCCTGCCGTGGCTGGCCTTCCTGAGCCTGCGGCGCTGGGTAGCGTCCCGGCGGTATGAGATCGGCGACCGCCGGTCGATGCTGCGCCGATGGGAGGAGGTCGAGGCGCTGATCGACGCGCCCGGCGAGATGAGTCCCAAGCTGGCCCTGATCGAGGCGGACAAGCTGCTCGACCACGCGCTCAAGATGCTGGCCATGCCCGGCGAGACTCTGGGCGAGCGGCTCAAGTTCGCCCAGTACAAGTTTCCGCACCTGCGGGCGGTCTGGTGGGCGCACAAGATACGCAACCAGCTGGTCCACGAGGCCAGCTACATGCTCGACCGGCGCCTGGCGCGCAAGGCAGTGCGCGAGTACCGTCGGGCCCTGCAGCTGATCGGCGCGATCTGACCGCTATGGGACTTTCCCTGCCCAAGTTGCGCAGCACTGTCGGCGACTTGCGTCGCCTGCGGACGATCGTCTCCGTCCTGTGGGACGAGGGATACGACTTTCTGGTCGACGAGCTCCAGCTGCGCTACCTGATTCCGTACCGCGTCCGGCTGCGGGCCCGTTTTCGTCTCGGTGTCGGTTTGGCCGGCGAGCGCCTGCTTCGCCGCGCACCGCACGACGTTCCGCCCGAAGTCCGGCTGCGACGGGCCTTCGAGCGGCTCGGTCCGACTTTCATGAAGCTCGGTCAGCTGCTGAGCGTGCGTCCGGACGTGGTTCCGGCGGAATACGTCCGTGAGCTGGCCAAGCTTCAGGACCGCGGACCGCAGCTCGGTCTGGGCGTGGCGGAGAAGGTCGTCGAGCGGGAGCTCGGGCAGCCGATCGAGAACCTGTTCCGTTCGTTCGATCCCGATCCGCTGGCGGCCGCGTCGTTGGCCCAGGTCCATCGGGCCGAGCTGCGTGACGGCACGCCGGTTGCGGTCAAGGTCCGACGGCCGAGCGTCGCCGGAACCGTCCGCGGCGACATCCATATCCTGACCCATTTGGCCGCGCTGCTCGAGCGTCACGTGCCGGGCAGCCGGCGTTTCCGTCCGGTGGAGCTGGTGCGGGAGTTCGCCGACTGGACGCTCAAGGAGATCGACCTGGAGGTGGAGGGCGCGAACATGGACATGTTCCGCGAGAGCCTGCAGAAGATGCCGGAGGTGGTCGTTCCGCGGGTCCACTGGGACTACGTCAGCCCGTCGGTGCTGGTGTCCGACCTGATCGAGGGCCTGAAGGTCGACGACCTGCCGGCGCTCGATGCGGCCGGGGTCGACCGCCGTCGCCTGGCGGAGATCGGCCTGCGCGTCGGACTGCACCAGTTCCTGATCAACGGCTTCTTCCATGCCGATCCGCATCCCGGCAACCTGACCGCCCTGCCTGAACGCGGTCGTCCCGGCGACGACGGCTACCTGCCGCTCCGTCTCGGGCTGTACGACTTCGGGCTGGTCGGTCACATCTCGGACAGGTTCCGCTTCGAGCTGATCAGCTGCTTCGTCAGTTTCGTCGAGCGCGACGAGGACAGCTACGTCCAGCACGTGATGGATTTGGCCGAGGTCGAGGACGGTGCCGACGTGCGCTCTTTCGAGAGCGAGGTCAGGACAGTGCTGGCCGGCGTCCTGCACAAGCCGGCCGAGCGGAAGAGCATGGCCGCGGCGTTCTATCGCGTGGTCGTGGCCGGCGCGGCGCACGGGGTGGTCTTTCCGACCGACCTGGTCCTCTTGGCCAAGTCGTTCATGACCGTCGAGAGCATCGGACTGAGCCTGTGGCCGGAGATCGACCTCGAGAGCGAGATGCGTCCGTTCCTGGCGGAAGTGGTCAAGGAGGAGCTGGATCCGTCGCGCCTAGTCTCGGACATCAAGGTCTCGGCCTTCGACAGCCTCTACCAGCTGCGGCAGCTGCCGCGGGAGACCCGGACGCTGCTCGAGCGCCTGGGCCGCGGCGAGGTCGGGGTGAAGGTTAACCTCCAGGAGCTGCGTGACCTCAAGGAGGAGTTCGACCGGCAGAACGACGTGCGTGTGCTGTCCCTGCTGGCGGTGACCCTGATCCTGGCCTCGGCCATCGTGCTGCGTCTGGACTCCGGCGTGCGCACGCTCGGACTGCCTCTCGGCGAGTTCGGGCTGATCGTCGGCGGGGTGACGGTCGGCTGGCTGCTGAGGCTGATTCGGCGACGGCCATGATTCCGTACTTCGCCTACCATTCGCTGCCGCTCGGTCCGGTGGACATCCAGGTTTGGGGACTGTTCGTGTCGGCCGGACTGGCGGCGGCCCTGCTGGTGGCCCGGCATGAGCTGCATCGGTCGAGACTGCCGCTCGGCACTCTCTATGACCTGGCCGCCTACCTGCTGTTGCCGGCCATCGTCATGTCGCGGGTGCTCTACATCCTGCTGTACGATTTCGCCGCTGCGGCCGATCCCTGGAGCTGGCTGGAGCTGTGGCGCGGCGGAATGTCGAGCTTCGGGGGTTATGTCGGCGCGGCGTTGGGCCTCTGGGCCTTCCGTCGGCGGCATCGCGTCGACCTCGGACCGTACGTCGAGGCGTTGGCCTACGCCTTTCCGCTCGGCTACGGGATCGGACGTCTGGGCTGTTTCTTCATCCATGACCATCCCGGAATTATGAGCGCGTCGTGGCTGGCCGTGGCCTATCCCGGCGGTCCGCGTCTCGACTTGGGTCTGCTGCTGTCCGTGTTCGGCTTTGCGCTGTTCGGCGCGTTCGCGGTGCTGAAGCGGAGGGGGGTCGGCCTGTCGGTTCGCCGTATTTTTTTGCCGCTGCTGCTGGTCTCGTACGGTGCCGCGCGCTTCGGGCTCGACTTCCTGCGGGCCTGGGACGGACCGGTCGTGGACCAGCGTTTCCTCCTGCTCACTCCGGCGCAGTACGGTGCCGCGGTGCTGGTAGTCATTGGCCTGTGGCTGTTTCGCCGCCGGCCGGTTCCGGTTCGGCCGGACTAATTTTTTAGTCGCATGAATCTTCGCAAGTTGACCTCCGGCTGGGTTTTCCTCGCCGTCTGCTCGTTCGTCGTCGGGGCGGCGGTGATGACCATCGAGATGACCGCCTCGCGCGTGCTGGCGCCGCATTTCGGCGCGTCTCTGTTCGTCTGGACGGCGCTCATCGTGACGGTGCTGCTGTCGATGTCGGTCGGCTATTGGGTGGGCGGCCGGCTGACCAGGCACGGCAGTGACCGGTTGGGCCTGCTGTTCTGCGGCGCCGCGGCGTCTCTCATGCTGGGCTTCTTCGCCGTGCAGTCCGTGTCGAATGTGCTGTCGTTCGTCCTGCGGCGGATGGACGCCGCCGCTGCGGCCCTGTTCTTCGGGTCGCTGCTGCTGTCGTTCGTCGTCTTCTCCGTGCCGGTGTTCCTGCTGGCCATGGCCGGGCCGGTGATCGTCAGCCGCTGGACCGCGGCGACGGGCGACGTCGGCGGTACGGCCGGAAGGTACTTCGCCCTGTCGACCGGCGGCAGCGTGATCGGCACGGTCATGCCGTCGCTGTTCCTGGTTCCCGAGTTCGGCGTCCGGACGACGCTGGTGCTGGTGGCGGCGGTGCTCGGGCTGATCGGCTGGCTGGCCGCCGACGGGCTGCCGCGCTGGGTGTCGTTGGCCCTAGTGGCGGCCACCATCGGACTGGTCTCGGTGCAGGCCAGCGTCGCGGCGGACGGCGTCGTCTACGAGACCGAGACCCCTTACCAGCTGGTTCGGGTCGAGGAGGGGGAGGACGGCCGGCGGTTCCTGATCTTCAACGAGGGGTCCGGCATCCAGTCGGTCTGGTTTCCCGAGGACGGGCCGACCGGCATGTACTTCGACCAGCTGACGGCGCTGCCGTTCCTGCGCGGCGGGGACGGGCGGGAGGTCCAGAGCATGGCCGTGCTGGGGCTGGCCGGCGGCACTTCGGTCCGGAAGTTCGCCGAGGCTCTGCCGGAGGGCGCGCCCACGGACATCGTCGGCGTGGAGATTGATCCGGGCGTGGTCCGGGTGGCCCGCGACTGGTTCGCCCTGGACGAGCTTCCGGTCGAGGTGGTGCAGGCCGACGGCCGCACCTTCCTTGACCGTGACCGCCGGTACGACCTGATTCTGTCCGACGCCTACAGTACCCAGCTCTACATCCCGCCGCACATGGCCACGCGCGAGTTCTTCGCCCGGGTGCGGAGCCGCCTCGCGGACGGCGGACTGTTCGTCATGAACATCAACGCCGCCCGGCGCGACTCGCGGATCCTCCTGGCCATGACCAACACCCTGGCCGAGGTCTTTCCCGAGGTGCACGTGTCGAAGGCCGGCCGCAGCTGGAACTGGCTGGTCGTGGCCGGGGAGCGTGCGCCGGACTACGGCAACGCCATCGTCCGGCTGCCGGAGGGGTACGGCGACGTGGCCGAGGCACTGGCCGGCGCGGAGCGGGTGGCCTTCGATCCGTCCGGCGAGGTGCTGACCGACGACCGCGCGCCGATCGAGCTGATGACCGAGAAGATGATCTTCACTCAGGCCCTGCTGGGCGGGAGTTAAGACTTTGATCTTGACACAAGGGACTCAAGGTGTTGTTCTTTTGTCGGAAAGGAGGGGATCGTGGTACCACGTTTTGTTTTGGAGGGGTCGGACAGGGACGCCGCACTCAGGCGGGATCTGCTCAAGGCCTTGCCTGTTGACGGGCAGTCTCGGCCAGACGAGATGCTGGCCGTTCAGGTGCTTAAGCCTCTCGAACAGGTAAGGGGTGTCTTGCTGCAGCTTCAGCAACGGGGTTTGGTGACCGAAGCGGGTTCGGCTTGGAAACTGACCGAGGACGGTCAGCGGTCGGCCCGACACCTGAAGTAAGGCCGGCCTCGATCCGGTCCTAATATCTCGATGCGGCTTGGCCGCATCTTTTTTGTTTGGCCTGGATGCTTGACATTTGGTGATGAAAAATGTAAACTCGCCGCCGATGCCTCCATGGAGTCAGTACGTTCTTTGTGACCAATGGTGGGGGCCGGTGATACGCTGGTCTTACCGCGGCCAGCCCGAAGACGAAGTGCTGAGTGTCGGCATGACACCGATCGCTATCGGCGGGAAAGACTATATCTGGTAGTTGGGCCACGGCCGTAACGCGGTCTACATTTTGACCGTCGTCGGCCTCATCGACCGCCGGTATCTCCATTTTGGACCGGACCACATCTGGCTGCTGGTGGGTCGGGAAACGGCCGCCGAACAGACCACCAACGGGGCCTTGGTCGGTTAGGGCACCTGATCGACGGGTGACCGGATTCCGTCGACAGCCCAACCATTCTTTCCTTCGCGACCTGGACACAGGTCGTTTTTTGTTATATTTTGCAGGAAAAATCGGCCTGATTGACCCAAGATGCCGCCACTAAAATTCGAAATAACCCACCGATCGACCAAGAGCCGGGCTCGTCTCGGCGTTTTGCGGACCGCACACGGCGAGGTCGAGACGCCGGCCCTGGTCACCGTGGCCACGCGGGCGACGGTCCGGGCGGTCACCCTGGAGCAGGTCCGGGCGGCCGGTTCGCCGCTTCTCATCTGCAACACCTATCACCTGCACCTGCGGCCGGGCGAGGAAATCGTGGCCGCGAGCGGCGGGCTGCATCAGTTCATGGGCTGGGATCGGCCGCTCATGACCGACTCGGGCGGCTATCAGATATTTAGCCTGGGCTTCGGGCGGGACTTCGGTTTGGGCAAGATCGGCGGGGCGGCGGTCGGCGGAGGAATCGGTCTGGGACAGAAGCCGCGCATGCTGTCGATCGACGAGTCAGGCGTGCGTTTCACCTCCTACATCGACGGACGCGAGCTGTTCATCGGGCCGGAGGACTCGATGCGGATTCAGTCGCAGCTCGGGGCGGACATTGCCTTCGCCTTCGACGAGTGCACTGCGCCCAACGCCGACCGCGGCTACACCGAGGAGTCGCTCGGCCTGACCCACCGCTGGGCCGACCGCTGCCTGGAGGCGCGGGATCCGAAGCAGGCGCTCTACGGCATCGTCCAGGGCGGCAAGTTCGCGGATCTCCGGAAGGAGGGCGCACGGTTCGTGGCCAGCCGGCCGTTCGACGGCATCGGCATCGGCGGCGAGTTCGGCGAGGACAAGGCAACCATGGAGTCGATGCTCGAGACGGTCATGGCCGAACTGCCGGATGGGAAGCCGCGACACCTGCTGGGCATCGGGCATCCGGAGGATATCGAGCTGATCGTCCGGCAGGGCGTGGACACCTTCGACTGCACCGTGCCGACCCAGTACGCCCGTCACGGTACGGTCTTCACTTCTGCCGGTCGGGTGTCGGTCGGCGCCTCGTCGAACCTAAGGGCGAAAGGTCCGCTCGATCCGGTCTGTGGCTGCCCGACCTGCCAGACGTATTCGTTGGCCTACCTGTCGCATCTGTATCGGGCCGGGGAGATTACCGCTTCGAACCTGCTGACCGTTCACAACCTCTATCACTTCAACGGCCTGGTGGCCGAAGTGCGGGAGCGGCTGCGACGGGACGAGATCTGATTTGTGATTCATGGAAGACTTCGACGCGCTGCTCAGGCAGTATGACTACGACTTTCCGCCGGAGGCGGTGGCCCTGGAACCGGCCTCGCCGCGCGACTCGGCCCGGCTGCTGGTCTACGACCCGGACTCCGGTCGGGTCGATTTTGATACCTACCGGAATCTGTTCCGTCACCTGCCGCCGCGCTGTTGCCTGGTCTTCAACCAGACCCGGGTGCTGCCGGCTAGGATCGAGGTGACCAAGTCATCGGGCGGCCGGGCCCGGCTGCTGTTCCTTCACGACCTGGATGCGGGAACTTTCGCGGCTCTTTCTGACCGCAAGTTGAAGGAGGGCGAGGTGGTGCGAGTCGGCTCGGTCAAGTTGGCGGTTGTGGCGGCCGGAGCGGGGGAGTATCAGTTGGGTTTGTCGGACGGCCTCACTTCGGCCGAACTTTTTGCCCGCTACGGCCGGATGCCGCTGCCGCCGTACCTCAAGAAGACCCCGCTCAGGGAGTCCGAGATCCGCCGCAAGTACCAGACCGTCTTCGCTCGCGAGACCGGTTCGGTCGCCGCCCCGACCGCCTCACTGCACTTCACGCCGCGTTTGCTGAAGTCGCTGCGTCAGGCCGGACACGAGATTGTTTTCGTCACCCTGCACGTCAACTTGGGTACGTTCAGTCCGCTGCAGCCGGAACAGGTCGAGGCCGGTCGGCTGCATGAGGAGGTCTACGAGATCGATGCGGCCGCCGCGCGAATCATTGAACGGGCCAAGTCCGATGGTCGGCCGGTCATCGCCGTCGGCACGACAGTCGTTCGAACACTGGAGTCGGCAGCCGTCCGCAACGGAGGCAAGTCGTTGGCCGGTCACGGCCGGACCGACCTGTTCATCCGTCCCGGCTACAAGTTTCGGGTCGTCGACGGACTGATCACCAACTTCCACGTGCCCAAGTCCAGCCTGATGATGCTGGTCGCCGCCCTGGTCGGACGAGAAAAGTTGCTCGATCTCTATGCCCGGGCGATCGCCGCCGGCTTCAGGATATTCTCCTTCGGCGACGGGATGCTGGTGCGGCCGCGCCGAACATCGACTTGAGCAGACGGATCGAATCTTGACTTAAGCCACTTGGTCTGCTTAGATTTTTCGGAAGCCGTTAATTTTCGGCGGCGAGAAGGAGGTTCTTGAAATGGCAGAGCAAGGAACGGCTGCAGGGCGAGGAAGCATGTACAGGTTTCAGTCCGGGCAGAAGCAGATCGATACGATCGGGAGGGCGATTGGGCTTCCGTTCGAGACGCTCTACACGCCGCGCTTAATCGACGTCGGCATCATTGACCCTCCGGGTGATAATTTAGATCTGATTTTGTCGCCGGACCGGTGCGACAGCTGGGCCTTTCCTTACTTTCCGCACCATGATGGCGGACGCAGCCGTATCGAACAGATTCGGTTTCTGTTGTCGCGCCTGGCAAGGGGTCGGACGCTCGACAATCGGCTGGAGGAGGGCGACCTTCTCGGCCGGCTGCAGGTCGATGCGGAGACCAGGAAGAATCTGGGCCGTGCTCGTGACCGCGGCTTCTTCGTCGGTGATCTGGTCATGCTGCCGGTTCAGATGGGGCGACTGCGGGGAGGTCAGACCGTCGGGGCAATCACCGCGACATCAAATTCGGATACGGTGGAATTTCCGCTGGGCCTTCTCGAGGTCGCCTCGATTCTGTTGGCCAATCCGAATCTGCTGTGTTCGGCTCCCAGCTCCGACCAGTACGGGAGCAGCCTGAGGGCCATCGACTGCCCCGGTGACCGGTGGGAGGTGGACAGCAACCAAATGATGCCCTATTTCGAGCTTGAAGGTGACAGAACACTGGGGCTGGATGTGCGACGAATAGAATTTGCTCTTCCCCATCACGGCATCGCCACCGGCTTCCTGTTCGACGAGTCATTACTGCTTCGTTAAGCCGATTCGACCGCAGCCACAGCTTTTTTTCGTCTTTGCCCCGCACGGGGCTTTTTTGTCTGGAAAATCAGAGTGCCGTATAGTGAAAAGGCTATCCTAACTATTTCTCTCTATGAATAAGGCCCTCAAATTTCTGGCCGTGCTCGGCGTGGTCGCCCTGACCTTCTTCGCCCCGGCCTCGCAGGCCATCAATTCGGTGGCCGAGATCCCCGACGGATCGCTGATCAAGACCGGCAGCAGCGCGGCGGTCTACTACTTCAGCGACGGCGGACGCTACGTCTTCCCCAACGAGGCGACCTTCTATACCTGGTACGACGGGTTCGACGGCGTGCTGACGGTTTCGTCGGGCGTGCTGGCGCAGGTCCCGATCCGCGGCAACGTCACCTACCGGCCGGGCGTGCGGATGGTCAAGATCCAGACCGACCCCAAGGTCTACGCGGTCGATCAGGGCGGCTCGCTGCGTTGGGTCGGTTCCGAGTCGTTGGCCCGTTCGCTTTATGGCAGCAACTGGAACCGGATGATCGACGACGTGCCGGACGCATTCTTCGTCAACTATGTGGTCGGCGACCCGATCGTCTGGGCCGACCAGTTCGTTCCGTCTCAGGTCCGCAATCGGATCCGAACCATCAGCCAGAATCGATTGAACGCCGAACCGACGCCGGCACCGACCCCAACCCCTGAACCCACGCCGACCCCGACTCCGACTCCAGCCTCGGGCGGCGTGACCACCTCTCGGCTGCAGCCCTCGGACCTCTCGTATCGAGGGGCCTTTCGTCTGCCGCCGTCGAACGACGGCATGGGCTGGGAGTGGGGCGGTGATGCCCTGACCTACTATCCGGGCGGCGACAGTCCGGGTCCGAGCGACGGCTACTACGGCTCGCTCTACGGCACCGGACACGCCTGGAACATGAGCGTCTCCGAGATCAATATCCCCGCGCCGCGCGTCTCGTTGACCAAGAACGTCGATGAACTGTATCGAGCTGCGACGCTGCAGCCCTTCGCCGACGTGCGCGGCGGACTGTTCAATCCGCTGAACGAGATACTGCGCGTCGGACTCGAGTACCTGCCGGCGCACGGCAGCCAGACCTCGGGCAAGCTGTACATGACCTTCGGCCAGCACTTCCAGGACGAGGGTTCGCCCCAGCTGCTGCCTTCGCATGCCTGGTGCGAGCTCGACCTGTCCCGTCCGAACACTCGCGGCTCCTGGTGGGTCGACGGCGAGAACATCTACTCGGTCAACGACTACCTGTTCGCGATTCCCGACGATTGGGCCGACGCCTACGTCGGCGGACGGGCGCTGGCCACGGGCCGCTACCGCGACGGAGGCTGGTCCGGCCAGGGACCGTCGATCTACGTCATCGCCCCGTGGGCCTACGGCAACCCGCCGCCGGCCGGGACGCACGTTCAGCCGATCGCGCTGCTGCAGTACGACACCTCCTACGACTGGCAGAACGACGCCCTGTACGGCAGCGCCGGCCACGTCATGAACAACTACCACCACTCCGATACCTGGACCGGCGCCTCGTGGGTGACGAGCGGCAGCAAGGGCGCGGTAGTCTTCGCCGGCACCAAGGGGTTCGGCGACTACTGGTACGGGAATACTTCTGGTCCCTGCCTGGAGTGCGAGGGTCGCGGCTGGTGGAGCAGCAGCATGTATGGGCAGATGGTCTTCTACGATCCGGCCGACCTGGCGGCGGTGGCCCGGGGCGAGATGGAGCCGTGGCAGCCGCAGCCCTACGCCACGCTCGACCTGACGCCGTACCTCTTCAACAACTACGCCGCGCAGCAGCCGTACCGCGTCGGGGCGATGGCCTTCGACCGGACGCACGGCTTCATCTACCTGATGGAGCCCCACGGCGACGGGGACTCGCCGCTCGTCCACGTCTGGAAGGTGAACTAGCAGCGAAAATTTATCAACTAACCCAAAAGACCACGCCCTTGGGCGTGGTTGAATGGGACATTCCCTGCGGTATTTTGGTATGTTCCATGCATGGATATACGTCTTTCAGGCCATGGGGCCTTCAGAACGCAGTACCATGTCGTATGGA
>JBDRRB010000075.1:0-13117 GCA_043825985.1 bacterium
ACAAGTAACCGCCGAAAGATCGTGGATTCCCGCCGGAGCCTGCCCCCGCGAAGGCGGGGGCGGGAATGACATAGCCGTCTTACCTGGTGCCGAGGGTTAATCGCCTTTTGTTTTGGACTGGACCGAACAGGTCCGGCTGGTCCGACCGGCCCGACCCCGGAACGAAACCGAAAAGAAAAGACGGCGGCTTTCGCCGTCGTCCTTCCATGGTCGGGCTGGAGGGAATCGGACCCTCGACTCACGCACCCCATGCGCGTGTATTACCACTATACTACAGCCCGTTTCGCCCTTTGACTGGGATGATTAAACCGGTTAGCGGCGAATTAGGCAAGTCTCGGCCTGACTAACGCGTCCGGAATGAAGCCGGACGGACGCATCAGACCTGATCCATTTTTTGAAAAAGAAGGACCCCACTGCGACGGGCAAGTTTTGGCTGAAACTAATTGGGCCGTGCGTCGCCCGAAGGCGTCGCCCGCCGGCCTGACGGCACCGCGCCGAGACAGCTCCACCGTCCCCGCGCCAGCCGTCCTCCCGACCGGCTCGACCGCTGGTACCCTCTCCCCCGCCCCGGAGAGCGGAGGAATACGGGTTCCTCAACCAAACTTTTGACCCAAAACTATTTCGTCGCGTGGAGTCCGAAGTAACTATACCAGCCGACCGGCAGCGCGGCAAAATGCCGGTCGAACAAAAAGAAGAGGCCCATCAGACGATGGGCCCGAAGACTGAGGGTGCCGGCGAAAAGCTAGTAGACGCCGATGCCGACGGCGGATGACGGCCTGCTGGCGGCCGGCCGCAATGAAGGATGCAGCGGCCATATCACCTGGCCCGGGCTGATCGACATCTGTTTCGCGACCTGCTGTCCGATGGCCAGACGCAAGTTGGCGTCTTCGACGGTCTCGACGGTCACGCATCGCTCGCCGCTGCCGTCGACGTTGTGGTTACAGTCGCTCCGGCCGTAGACATAGACCGTCGACTCGCCGCCTTCGAAGACCTGGCGAACGGCGAAGCGACTCAGTCCGACCGCCAGCGGCTCGATCTCGCAACGAAAGGTGCCGTCACCGAAAAACTGCTCCCCGACTTTCACTTGCCTAATCATTTCCGCTCTCCCTCTTCGTTTTCAACGACCTACGCGGCCGAAAACAAAAGTCCTGACCGATTGGGCCAGGACTTCCTCCGCCGAACGCGCCGCCGCGCTAAGTCTTCGACGAAAGAAGTCCGGGACTAATCAGAATCAGGCCGGCAAAAATTCCGAGCAGGACCGCCGCTCTCGCTTCCTGGACCGAATTGTTCTTTGGTTCGACCATACTTGGATGTCTGCTCCTCAACTATGTCCCGAGCGCCGAAACGCGTCAAGGGCGGCCGGACACAAGAGCCAGGACATTCTTTGGCTGGCCGCACCAATGCCCCAGGCCGGCCGAAAAAAAGAGCCCCCGAGACGGGAGCAAAAATGAAAGATGTCGACCGCGAACCTAGAAGAATGTCGGCAAGCCGGCGGTCGGGCCTGCCGACGGTGCCGATCCGGCCGGTAACTCTTTTGCCGGTTTCAATTCGGCCAGCCGACGAACCGCTTCAGCGGCCACTATTGGGTCGCCGACGATCAACTTAATGGTGGTCGACGAAAGGCCTTTCTCGACCAAGACGGTCTGAAGGTCAGTGGCGTCGCCCGAACTAGTCTCTTGATGTGAAAGAGCCATGTCACGCCCTCCTTCTGTTCTCCATTTCGGAGAAACAAAATCCCGACCTAGCTTGGGTCGGGACCGTTTCCTTCGAGCTGTCAGGACATCACAACTCGACGGGAACCGGTCCCAGTCTAAACAGGCCAAAGCAGAAGCATGTATACTGCCCCGGGTTCCGTCCGGATTTTCGGATCAGATGTTCCATAAACTGAACTTAGCACGACGGCCGGACCTGTCAAGCGCAGGACGACCACCGAAAAACCTCGGGCAACAAAAGGCCCCCACTTGAAGGGGGGCCTCGGGACAATTTGATGGGTGAAGCAACTTGAGGATGCGCCGGCTACGGCCACGGACAGCCGGACAGTTCGGCCAGCTCATCGAAATCCGCCTCACCGACCTTTTCTGTGCCGTCGGCGAACCTCCAGGTCGGATAGGACGTGATGCCGGCCGCTGCGCATTCGTCTGTCTGCCGGCTGACGTCACCCTCGACACCGCACTCGACGAACGGCAGCCGGTCGGCCGCGTCGCCGAAGGCCTCTTTTTGCTGCTCACAGTGCGAACACCAGTAGGCGCCGTAGAGCTTGGCCCCGCTCGAGGACAGGCATTCGGCCAGCGCGGCAACCTGGTCCTGGCCGACGGTCGGGGCCGGCTCACGGACCGCCAGTCGGTAGGCGCCATAGGCCAAAAGCAGCAGGACGATGACCGCCACGGCATAGGTCCGGAACATGATTCCCTCCTGGTTCGGCCTGATCTTCTTGTGTTGCATAGTAATTTCTGTGTCTGACGGAAGAAAAAGACAAAAGGCGCCGGAAACCACGGGGTCACACTCCGACGCCTCCCCAGAGACATGTCCTCAGTACGAACTGGCGCTGACCCGACGCCGAAGTTTCCGCACCTCTTACCTTCGCGCTCACGACAAGCAACTTGAAGTTAGCACCGCACCCGACCGGCAGCAAGCGGTAGCGTGTGGATATAACGAACGCCACGTCAGCCGCAACTGACAGAAACAAAATGAAGGCCCAATTTGCCGATCCTCAAAAACAAAAGCAGATCCTTGGAAGGACCAGCTTTCAAGCAGGTTCTGAGTGAGATGCAGTGTGTACGGCTGGAACGATTCATGCAGCGAGGTCCGGTCGTATGACCGGACTGAGCTAACCAATCGTGAAGCCGTATGCAATGCGCTCAGTCAGAACCTGCCAAACTTTTATTTCTTCACCGTGAACTTGGTGTAGGAAGAATCCCTCTCGTAGATCTCCTCCGGCCGGAACCAGACGGCAACCTCGGTCTCCGCCTCCTCCGGGCTGGACGAGGCGTGGATCAGGTTAAAGACGCCAATTTCCTTCTCGTCCGCGTGGGCGAAGGAAACGTGCGAGTAGTCGCCGCGGATCGTGCCCGGCGCGGCGGCCTTGGGCTCGGTCGCCCCGACCATCTTGCGCACGATCTCGACCGCCTCCACGCCCTCGATCACCATGGCCACGATCGGACCGGAAGTGATCATGTTGATCATCATGGTCCGGACCTTCTCGCCGCGGCGCTGGGCCAGGTCCTCGGTGTAGTGCTTCTCGGCCGTGTCCTTCTCCGAGACCAGCAGCTTCAGGCCGACGATGCTGAGCCCGATCCGCTCGAACCGGGTGATGATCTCGCCGACGATGCCGCGGTCCAGGGCGTCCGGCTTTAGGAGTACGAGGGAACGTTGAATCATAAATTTGTTCGTAGGGATTAAATATGTTGTTCACACGTTACGCCCAGGAGGGATAAGTTTCAAGACTTCTACCTCCGTGGCAGCGATCCCCCGCCGGCAGCCGGACAACGGTCTTGTTCAACAAAAAGAAAGGACCTCCGCTGGGCGGAGGCCTGGATATCAAGAGGAGGCAGGCGGCCGACTCATTCCGACGGTTCCGGATCCAGGTCGAAAATCGCTGTCCCGTCGTGGTCGGTCCGCCAGGTCTGGATGCCGAAGACGTCCAGGCGGTCGAGGATGATCCTGGCCGGATGGCCGTAGGCGTTCTCCCCGACCGGAATGACCGCCTCATCCGGATCGACCGCCCGCAGGAAGTCGGTCTCTGTCGAGTAGCGGCTACCGTGGTGTCCGACCTTGAGGATCCGAATCGGTTCGAGCCGACCGTTCTCGACCAGCCAGTCTTCGACCGTCGTGCCGGCATCGCCCGTGAGCAAGGCCTGCGGTTCCCCGTCCGCTCCGTCGAGCTGCAGTACCAACGACCGGTCGTTGACCTCGTCACGACTGCCGCGGGTCAGCCGGTCCGCGCCGGCCACCGGCCAGAGCACCTCTAGCCGACCGCAATCCCCGACCGCGAACGTGTCGCCTGATCGTGCCGTGACCACCGGAACCTCCAGTTCATCGGCCAAGTCGACCAATTCGCGACCCAGCTCCAGTTCCTCGACGTATTCGGACACGACCAGTGCCCCGACCTCGTATCGTTCCAGGACCGCGAACAGCCCGAACAGGTGGTCGTCATGCGGATGGGTCAGGAAGACGTACTCGATCGTCGTGTCGGTGAACGGCATCGACCGCCCGAGCCGCGCCAGCACGGTCCGGTCCGGACCGCCGTCGATCAAAGCTTGCGTCCGGCCGCACTGCATGAGTGAAGAATCGCCCTGCCCAACATCGAAGGCCTGCAGGGTGAAGTTTGCGCCGCCGGTCGCCGGCCGCGACCACAGGATCGGCAGCAGCAACAACAGCAGCGGCAGCAAGACCGCCAGCCGTCGCGGCAGGTTAATTTCCAGGTTGGCCTTTCTCATCCTCCTCGACACAGGATTCGCGAACGCTTATGTAACAGCCAGGCCAGCAGGCCCAACCAGAAGTATAGCGCGACCATCGTCCACGAGCCGGCCGTCAGTTCGAGCGCCTGCGGCACCAGCTGAACCGAACCCAGGGCCAGCCACTCGACCGTGCGCAGCAGCCAGGCCGCGATCACTCCCGGCACCTGTCCCAAGGCCGGACTGAACGCGCCGGCGACCAGGGCCAGCACGCCGAACAGCATGGCCCAGGGCAGCAGCGGCAGCACCAGCAGGTTGGCCAGCAAGACCACCGCCGGCAGCCGACCGAAGACATGCAGCATGATCGGCAAGGTGGCCAGGGTGGCGGATGTGGTTTCGATCGCCGTTCGGGCCAGGGCCATTCGCCGCCATCGTTCGGGCAGCAGCTCGAGCAGTCCCGGGGCCAGGCCGTGCAGTCCCCAGACCGCGGCGAAGGACAGCTGGAAGCCGACATCGTAACGCAGGGCCAGCGGATTGAAGAGCAGCATGACCGCCGCCGCCAGCAGGATCGCCCGCAGCCCGTCGTAGTGCCGCCGAAGCAGCACGGCCAAGAGCCCGACGCAACCCATCATCGCCGCCCGGACCACCGACGGGTCGCCACCGACCAGCGCGGCAAACGCCACCACGGCGGCGGACATCACCAGCACCGACTTGCGCCGCGGGAGCAGGACCAGTCCCAGGAGCATCGTCCCGACCCCGATCAGCTGCGACACGTTGTAGCCGGAGACGGCCAGGATGTGGGTCAGCCCGGCCTGCCGGAAACCCTCGGTCAGTTCCTCGGGCAGCCCGTCCCGCTGGCCGATCAGCAGGCCGAGCAGGAACGACGACTCTGGCTCGGGCAAAACCCGACCGACACCACGGACCATTGCCCGTCGTACTCCGGCCAACCAGCCGGATACTCCAGACGAACGTCCGACCGCCAAAACCTCCGGCTCGCCGTAGACGCTGCAGGTTGAGCGCACGCCGTCGAGCAGCAGCCGACGATCGAAGCCGGTCGCCTCGGCCGGCACGACCGGACGCGGCCGACAGGACCAGCTCAGGCGATCGCCGCGCCGATAGTGCAGCGGCGTCTTCAGGTAGAGTCGAGCGCGCTCGGGCTGATCCGCACCGACCAGCACCGCCTCGACCTCCAGCACCGCCAGACCGTCGACCCGTTCGCGCGGTTCGGCCACGACCGTACCGACGAACTCGCCCCGCTCCGGCAGTTCGACCGCCGGTTGAGCGAAGGCCGATCCTCGCCAAGCCAAGTCATAGCGCCAGAATCCGGCCGCAACGACCGTCAGCAACAGCAGCGGCAGCAAAAACCGCCGCCCCTGAGCAGAGAGCAGCAGAGCCAGCACCAAACCAACGGCCAGGCCCAGCCCGACCCTTACCCAACCAAATTGGCCGACTAGCACCGACCGCAAACCCAAGCCGACCAACCAGGCCAACAGCAACGCCAGCAGCCACCGCGACGGCGACCGACTGACCTCGCCCCAGGCTTTCGAGACGGCCGACAGCATACCGCCTCGGCCTTAACATGCACCTCGAGACGGGTCAAATCCTTTCCTTTTATTCGCAAAGATGGCCTCCAAGCCAACACTGTTAACAGGAATAGCCAGCTTTCGCGTTTTTGAAAACGGCCTTTCCGCAAAAAAATCGGCGCCGTCCGGGCGCCGATCCGGCCGATCTTGCAGCCACTTACTCCATTTCCGTCAGGCTGCCGTGCTTCGGTCCGATTTTGAGGTAGTCGTAAATCTCACGCAACGGCACGACATACAGCTCATCAATCTGAGGCAGCTCTTTCTCCAGCCTCCTTTTCCTCATCCACTCCTCCCGGACCGGATCTGGATCATGAAGCTTCGGATCTCGGATATTGGCCCGAGCAAAGGCCGTTAACGTATTCTCTATATTCCCGTCCTCGAACTGCTGGCGATCAGGCTAAAAACCTTTTCCCTGTCCCCTATAGACATTTCGGACGCACTAAAACCGTCCAGCATCTCCTTGACCTTCGAACCGGCCGTCTTGATGTCACCAAACACAAGTCCCCTAACCTGCTGCGCGAAACTGAACGCATCCAAGTCCTCGATGGACGGACCTGACCGATCCGCCTCCAGGTCGACAGAATCGGGCTCCGGTTCAGCATTCTCGGTCGACCCCACGCCCGCTGACGACAGCCGCTCTCGATTCGTGCCTGAACTGAATGGGTTTGAGATTTTTCTGGTCGTGTCATCATTATCCGGTCTCGACCCTTCACTCTCTGTGTCCCGGTCGTCATACCCGGAATCCTGCCCTTCCGGCGACCAGTTGGCGTATTCCTCCTCGACCGAATGACCTCCTTCGACTGACATAAGAATTCCGGTTAGACCTCGCCCCAAATCTCGTCAGTGTCGTTCCACCACTCGCGGTAGCCGGAATCCTCCTGGCTCGGCTCCCAGCGGACGATCCTGACGTGCTGCTTGCTGATCACCGGCGTCATGAGCATGATCTCCGGCGAAAAGAAGGTCAGCGGCAGGTTCTCCGGGGCGTCCGGCTGCCGGACCCAGTAGTTGGTGCCATCGGAGTCGGCCTGGGAGTAGCTGCGCAGGAAGTCGACGAACGGTATGACGCCGTCCCAGTAGCGGCGGAAAGCGCCGTAGTACTGCTCGACCCGGTCGCCGTGCGCGGAGATGAACGGAATCAGCGCGGAGATGAAGTCCATGTCGCCGACGAAGCCGCAAGCCGGATCGACCTTCATCTCGAGTATCGCCCGCTCGGGCTTGTACGGCAGCCGCGGCGTCTCCGGGGACGGCGTGGCGTAGATGGCCCTGAGCCGGCTGATGCCCTGCTCGACCATGCGGTCCGGCCGGAAGCGGTCCAGGAGCTCCATCTCCCGCCGGTTGTCGGGGTGACGCAGCTCGGCCGCCGGGACGGTCAGCCCCTCACGGGCCATCCGCGCCAGCTCGTCGATCGAGCACTCGCGGTAGACCGTCGACCAGCCCTCCGGGGCGGAATCGAAACCCAGCCCGAACACGGCGTTCCAGTCGAGCGTCCAGCCGTCGAAGGCATGCAGGAAATTGTCGCAGCGTTCGCCCATGTGAAACCTACTTAGTGACCACGTTGATCAAACGTCCCGACACGATAACAACCTTCTTCACTTCGGAACTGCCGATCGCCTTTCGTACGGCGTCGCTCTGCAGAGCCATCATCTTCAACTCTTCACCGTCAGTGTCGGCCGCGACAATCAGCCGGTCGCGGACCTTGCCGTCGACCTGCACCGGCAGGGTGATCTGCTCGTCCCGACAGAGGCCTTCGTCCCACTTGGGCCACGGTTCGGCGAAGACGCTCCCCTCATGGCCGAGGGAATGCCACAGCTCCTCGCCCAGGAACGGCGCGAACGGCGCCAAGAGTCGCAGGAACACCCCGGCCGTCTCGCGATCGCCGGTCCCGGACGCCGACCACTCGTTCAGGAAGATCATCAGCGCCGAGATGGCGGTGTTGAACTTGAAGGCCTCGATGTCCTCGGACACCTTCCTGACCGTCTTGTGCAGCAGCCGCGTGAGCGACTCGTCCGCCGCCGGCCGGGCCGCATGCAGCACGTCGTGCACGGTCAGCCAGGCCTTGTCCAAGAAACGGGCCACGCCCTTGATGCCCTGAGTGTCCCACGGCTTGGGCGCCGAGAACTCGCCCATGAACATCTCGTACAGGCGCAGCGCATCGACGCCGTATTCGGCCGCCACGTCGTCCGGGTTGACCACGTTGCCCTTGGACTTGGACATCTTCTCGCTGTTCTCCCCTAGCACGATGCCCGGGTTGACCAGCTTGACGAACGGCTCGTCGAACGGCACCAGGCCGTGGTCGAACAGCACCTTGGTGAAGAACCGCGCGTAGAGCAGGTGCAGCACGGCGTGTTCAGCCCCGCCGACGTACAGGTCGACCGGTGCCCATTGAGCCACTGCATGCGAGGAGAAAGGACGGTCGCCCTCGTGCGGCGAGCAGAAGCGGAGGAAATACCAGCTGGAGTCGACGAAGGTGTCCATGGTGTCCGACTCTCGCCGGGCCGGACCGCCGCATTCCGGACACTTCACATCATGGAAAGACGCGGAACGGGCCAGCGGCGACTCGCCGTCCGGCCGAAAGTCCACGTCCTCGGGCAGCAGCACCGGCAGCTGGTCTTCGGGCACCGGCAGCTCGCCGCACTTATCGCAATACAATATGGGAATCGGCGCACCCCAGTAGCGCTGGCGCGAGACCAGCCAGTCGCGCAGGTGGTAGTTGGTTACCAGCCGGCCGGCGCCGCGTTCGGCCAGCTTCTCGGTGATCCTGGTCCGGGCCTCGTCCGAGGTCAGCCCGTCGAACTCACCCGAGTCGTACAGCACGCCCTTGTCGGTGAAGCAGGTCTTGAGCGCCCGGACGTCCGCGTCGTCCGTGCCGTCGGCCGGACGGATGTTGGTCTTGAGCGGAATGTCGTACTTCTTGGCCAGCTCGAAGTCGCGCTCGTCATGCGCGTCGGCGAAGACGATGCCCGTGCCGTAGTGGACCATGACGAAGTCGGCGATCCAGATCGGCATCGGCTCGCCGGTCAGCGGATTCAAAACGTAGGAACCGGTGAAGGCCCCGGTCTTCTCGCGACCTTCGGCCAGCCGTTCGATGTCGGTCATCAGCCGGACCTTTTCCTGATAGGCCTGAGTGTCCGCCCGCTGCTCGTCGGTGGTCAGTTCGTCCACCAGCTCATGCTCCGGGGCCATCACGATAAAGGTTCCGCTGGGTAGGGTGTCGGCCCGGGTAGTGAAGACCGAGATGCTGCGGCCGGTTCCGGTCTTGCCGTCCGGTCCGGCCAGCTCGAAGTCGATCTGGCTGCCTTCGCTGCGGCCGATCCAGTTCTCCTGCATCAGCTTGATCTTATCCGGCCAGTCCAGCCCATCGAGACCGGTCAGCAATCGGTCGGCATAGTCGATCACCTTGAAGAACCACTGAGTCAGCTGCTTCTGCTCGACATCGCTGCCGCAGCGCTCGCACTTCCCCTGCACTACCTGCTCGTTGGCCAGCACGGTCTGACAGGAACCGCACCAGTTGACCGGAGCCTTCTTCTTGTAGGCCAGGCCCTTCTTATATAGAAAAAGGAACAGCCATTGCGTCCAGCGGTAGTAGGCCGGCTCGGAGGTGTTGATCTCGCGCGACCAGTCGTAGGACAGGCCGAGCAGCTTCAGCTGGCGGGTGAAGTTGGCGATATTGTTGGCCGTACTCTCGGCCGGCGGCGTGCCGGTCTTGATGGCGTAGTTCTCGGCCGGCAGCCCGAAGGCGTCCCAGCCCATCGGATGCAGCACCGACCAGCCTTCCATCCGCCGCTTGCGGGCGATGATGTCGGTGGCGGTATAGCCCTCGACATGCCCGACATGCAA
This sequence comes from bacterium, assembly GCA_043825985.1. Taxonomy (GTDB): domain Bacteria; phylum Patescibacteriota; class Patescibacteriia; order SG8-24; family SG8-24; genus UBA1561. Next base: position 9,815 of record JBDRRB010000075.1, read on the forward strand.
ACCGTTGCCGGACGGATACGGAAACATGTCCAGGATGTAGCATTTCTTTTCGGCCACCTCCTCCGGCGTGGCCGACAGGTTCTTCTCGTCCCAAAACTCGCGCCACCTGTCCTCGATCTGCTTGAAGTCGTACTTGCTCATCGCGATTGGAATTACGTAAGTCTGTCGCCGGCAGCCGAAATAGTTGAGTCGGGCCAGTCGAAACGAAGCTGTCACAGCTAAGCCAGAACATTAGACTGGCTGCAACCTGCTGTCAAAACTGACTGCACCTAAACGATACAGACATTATAGTAGCCTGGCGAGACGAAAAAAACGCCCCATGACGGAACGTTCGACCTGCGCCGTCGCGTGCATCGGCATTCCTTCGAATTCATTGCCGGCGAAAAACCAAAAACAACAAAAAAACCGCGGGTGACAAGCGCCACCACGCGGCCGAGGCTAAAAGCTGTTGGTCCTCCGTCGATCTGACGAATACAACAACTCTTTCGAATGCGTCCTGGTGTAGGGAGCGCACTAGATGGCCCTCGAAACCACCTATTGAGCGATGTCGTGACAAAACAAAAAAGCGAACCCTGATTGGGATGCAGTGTGCTTGGCTGGAGCAAAAGGTGAAACAAAAACAGTACCCTCAGGAAGCAGCTCAACCCGGACGACCGAAAAAGCAGGCCTCAGGTTGGATGAAGCATGCCTGTCTGGAGCGAATCGCGACGCGAGCCGTACTGGAAACGTACGGCGAGCTAGTGATTCGTGAAGACAGGTATGATTCGCCAAGCTGAGGCCTGCCCTATTTTTACTGCCAGCCTTTGGCCGTGCGCGCTTCGGCGATACGTCGCACCGCCAAAGCAAACGCCGCCCGCCGCAGGGTGACCGAACCGGAGTCGGCCTCGCCCCGCACGTCGGCATAGGCCTGCTTCATGAGCGTCTCGAGCTTCTGCCGCACCTCGTCGTAGCCCCAGTAGTAGCCCAACCGGTTCTGCACCCACTCGAAGTAGGACACGGCCACCCCGCCAGCGTTCGACAGTACGTCCGGCAGCACGGTCACGCCCTGGCCGGAGAAGATCTCGTCCGCCTCCGGTGTGGTCGGACCGTTCGCGAGTTCGAGCACGATCTTGGCCCTGATCCGAGGGGCATTCTCCACGGTCAGCTGGTTCTCGAGCGCGGCCGGAACGACCACCCGACAGTCGGTCTCGAGTATCCGCGACGGATCGGCGTCGGTCCCGCCGGAGAATCCGGCCACGGCCCCGGTGCGGTTCTTGTGCTCGATGAGCGCCTGCGGGTCGAAGCCGTCCGGATTGGCCGTCGCGCCGCGCGAGTCGGACACGGCCACTATCTTATATCCGCGCTCGTGCGCCAGGCGGGAGAAATGCTGCCCGGCGTTGCCGAATCCCTGGATGGCCACGGTCACGGACGATGGCTCGATCCCTTCGCGCCTGACATGCTCGTCTAGCACGAACAGCCCGCCCTGTCCGGTCGCTGACATCCGCCCCTTGCTGCCGCCCACGGCAAGCGGCTTGCCCGTCACCACGCCCGGCACCTGCCGGCCGGCGTACCGCGCGTACTCGTCGACGAACCAGGCCATGATCTGTGGCGTGGTGTTCACGTCCGGCGCCGGCACGTCCACGTCCTCCCCAACGAACGGAGCGATCGCCCGGAAGTAGCCGCGCGACAGTCGCTCCAGCTCCCCCGTCGACAGCTCCTTCGGGTTGACGGTCACGCCGCCCTTGCCGCCGCCGAACGGCACGCCGACCACGGCGCACTTGATCGCCATCCAGAAGGACAGGGCCTTCACCTCGTCGAGGTCGGTCTGCTGGTGGAAGCGCACGCCGCCCTTGAACGGGCCGCGCGAGTCGTCGAACTGCACCCGATAGCCGGTGAAGGTCCGTACCGAACCGTCGTCCATCCGGACCTGAAACGAAACCTCAAAGATGCGCTTGGGATGGCGCAGTGCCTCCAGCATCTCCGGACCGGCCCCGGAGACTCCGGCTGCCGCATCAAGCTGCCTCATCGCGTTATCGAAAACTGACATAGGCGAAAACATATTATTTTCTAGCCGAATCAGCTTACACCCTCGGCGGCCGAGCGCAACTGAAACCAAAAAGGAGGACTAGCCCTCCGATTCAGTGATCTGATTAAACTTTTTCCCCAAACCTTCTGACCAGAAGAACTTCCGTATCGACAGTGGCCGAATCGAAAACCTTCATGACCGCCTCCCTGACACCAAAAACGAGATCGGAATCATTCAACCCAGAAACGTCCTCCCGAGTCATCCATTTCAACTCAAGACCGTCCTCGGGCGCAAGATTGTCCGGCTCAGATACGTGCCCCTCAAAATAGAACAGGACGGAATCTTTCCTGGACCAGACATTGACCGTGGCCTGCAAGAAACGCCCGATCTCGACCGTCAGTCCGGTCTCCTCCCTGACTTCGCGCGCCGCCGCTTCCATTGGCGTCTCCCCTACTTCGACGCCGCCGCCGGGTAAGTTGTATCTGATGTTCCCCTCGTTATCCTTTTCCCTGGTCATCAGCACCAAGCCATCATGTAACACAACGCAGGAAGCGTAGAGGGTGATGTTCAAACTGTCAGACATACATAATTAAATATTTTTACCATCACTTCACCATGAATCTTATTCCAAATCGTAGATTCCCGCTTTCGCGGGAATGACATGCTATATGACTGCTGACAAATAGCCACGAAACAAAAACAGACCCTGGGCGGGACCCACCTACGCTAAAGCTACGGTGGGCAGGTGCAGAGTGCCGAAAAATAACCCCGTAACAAAAGCAGGCCTCAGGTTGGATGAAGCATGCCTGTCCGGAGCGAAATTAAAGCACCCTCAAACAAAACAGGTCCTGGGCGGGATACGGAGTGCTGAGCTGGAGTGATCCGCGCAGCGAAACGTACTGAAAATGTACGTTGAGCAAGCGGATCGCGAAGCTCGGTGATATGCGCCCGACCCAGGGCCTGTAGCCTAATCTTGGTTGTCTTCCAAGAAACGTTGCGCCTCCAATGCGGCGGCGCATCCGGTCCCGGCCGCAGTAATCGCCTGCCGATACTTCCAGTCCGCCACATCCCCGCAGACAAATACTCCTTCGACGCTGGTCGCAGCCGAGTCCGGCTTCTTAACGACGTAGCCCTTATCCAAATCCAACTGACCTTCAAACAGTTCCGTGTTCGGCACGTGCCCGATGGCCAGGAACAGTCCGCCGACCGACAGCTCGCTCTCCTCGCCGGTCACCACGTCCTTGAGCCGCAGGCCGGACACCCGATCGCTTCCGAGCACCTCGGTCACTTCGACGTTG
>JBDRRB010000076.1:0-5406 GCA_043825985.1 bacterium
GAATAGGGCTTGCCGCTCGACCGGCTCACCCCGGCCGGCACCAGCCGCATTTCCATGTCGCACCGCTCACAAATCTTTGTCTTCTCCATAACCGAAGCCGCTTAGTTTAGTAAACGCCAGGCCGAATCATTATATATGAAAGACTGACGGCCCGAACCTAGCAGCCATGCCAAATGTTGACAAGCACATCGGCCACAGACAGGACTGACGGCCCGAACCAGACAAAAAAACGGCCCCCAATGACATTGACGGGCCGATTCTTTTTCGGCGAAAATCGCACTCAGCCGAAACTGACCGTCTGGCGGAAGCCGCAGCCGGAACAGGCCAGCTCGACCCGGTCCGGACGAAAGCTGACCGTCAAAGGGCAGCGGCACGAGGCGACCGGACAGCTGACCACGTCCGGCATGAAATCCTGCCCTGACTCCAGCCGTCGCCGCAGGTCGCCGATCATCCGCTCCGACAGCCGTCGCTTCTCCCAGTAGGTCTCCGTGCGTTCGCGATCCATTTCGATGCTCATGGCAGCGCTGATTAAGGTCGGCCGGTCCGACCAATCCAAACTATACCAAAAACGGCCCCTGACTGGAGACCGTCCTGCCATACTCGAACCAACCGTCCGACACGTGACCCGCCGCGCACCGAAACGACGGCGCCGCGGCTATTCCTCCTCATGTTCCTTCTCGCTCGACTGCCCGCTGACATGGTTGATCTCGGACAGCAGCACGTTCTCGACGAATATTCCGCGCGGATAGAAGATCCGCTCCAGCTCGTTCTTGGCGTCGACCTCCACGGCATCGCGCCGGGTGGAGACGACGTCATTGTACTCGTAGCGCGAGGCGATCATGCGCATCCGGCTCCGAATGGTCGGCCGGACGATCTTGGTCACGAAGTCCTCGCCGATGGTCTGCCAGATGGTCGGTATCTGGTTGATGTCGAGACGCAGCAGCACCGTCCCCTCGACCGAGATGCGCTTGCCGTCGCGGGTCTGGGCCACGATCGGCACGTCTCCCAGGGCATGGATGTTCTCGGCGTTGAACGACTTGCTGACCGAGTACTCGAGGGTCTGCGTGTTGAACAGCTTGGCCTTCTGCCAGAACGGAATCTTCAGGTGCAGGCCGGGCGTGTAGACCTTCTTCAGGACCCCACGACCCAGGTCGTAGACGCAGGCCACGTACCCCGGCGGGACATAGACGAAAAGTCCCTTGAGCACGTCCTCGACGACGAACGAGTACATTATCTTGTCCAGACTGTCTGACATAGGGGATTCTTTCGACTGACCGCTGCGGCCTTAATGGTGACGGCCTAGCCTACCTCCGGCAGGCCCCGAAGTCAAGGCTTCGGCCATGGCTAGTCGCCGGCCTTTACTCGAAAAAAGGCCTTCCTTAGGCCAAAAATTACCATGCCGAAAACCATCGAAGTGAGCACGAACAGCGACTTGACCATCGGCAGCATGGCCAGCAGGACGAAGGTGGCCAGCGGGAAGGTCAGCAGGTACATGACGTCCGACTTGGTGACCAGATGCTCGCGCTGCTTCTGCACGGTGTAGATGTTCAGGAAGAGCAGTCCGGCGACCAGTCCGGCCCACAGCAGGCTGCGGTGCCCCAGGTCGGAACCGAGAAACATCGGGTTGACCTCGAGCGGCGCCTGCACCCAGCTGTAGAGCACCTCCTGACGGGTGAACCTGACTCCGGCCACGAAGACCTGGTAGAGCAGCACCAGCACCAGACCCTGGATTCCGAGCAGGCCGACCTTGGACCAGTAGTTGACCTTGTGCTGGTGCAGCAGCTCGCGGATCTTCTCCTTCATCTTGACCGAGTCGTCCTTGAAGTCGCGCTTGATCGACTCCACCTTGCGGTCGAGGCGCTCGTAGCGGAGGCGGTTGCGCTCGTCGAGGACCGACAGCGGCAGCAGGACCAGCCGGAGCAGCACGGTCAGCTCGATCACGGCCACGCCCAGGTTGCCGAGCGCCGGACCGTTGTAGAGGAAGATCAGGAAGTTGAGGAGCGGAGTGTAGAGATAGTCATGCCAGAAGGTGCCCATATGTTGATGTCAGTTTTTTGAAACGGTGCCGCCGCCGACGGCCGCGCGCGACCCGGCGGAACCGACCAGGTCCTCCCGGATGAACAGCAGCGCCACCGGAGCCAGGAACATGATCGCCGAGGCGACCAGGAACAGCACCCGGAAGCCGAACCGTTCGGCCATCAGGCCGCCGACCGCGGCCGCCGCCGCATAGCCCAGGCCGACGGCGTTGCTCTGCAGCGTCCACTCGAAGTTCTCCCGACGGTGGTCGATGTGCCGGGTGAAGATGGCCAGGTAGGTCGGGACGCACAGCCCGTAGGCCGCGCCGTTGGCCGCCTCGATCAGCAGCACCTGCCAGGCCTCGGTCACGAACAGGTAGTAGCAGAACGGGACCAGGGCGGCGAGGGTGAAACCGGCGACCATCAGCCCGTAGTCGTCGGCCTCGCCCGGATGCCGGTCGGCGTAGAGCGAGACCGGAACCTGAACCGCCGACTTCACGACCCAGAAGGTGGCAACGGCCAGACCGGCCAGGGCCACGCTGCCGCCGTTCACCCGGTCGGAATAGAAGATGGCGACAATCGGACCGGTCAGTCCGACCGCCAGGTAGAACAGCAGGTTGGTGTTGATCAGCGTCAGTATGATGCGGTTGATCTTCCGCTTCCCCACCCTTCCGGCGACGATGTCGTTCGGCTTCATGTCGGTCTGATTTTGTCGGGCTAATTATAGTTCACGCCGGTCGGCCGCACAAACTCAAAAGTGACCGGCTTCGGCCACTTGCACTCTCACTCCAGCGCCGCCAGCGACAGCTCCGAGAGCAGCAATTCCTTGCCGCCGCGGTCGAGGTCGCGTATCGACTCGACCCGTCGTTCGGCGTCCTGAAGGTTCATGAACTCCTCGCGGTAGACGAGAAAGGCCGGTCGGCGCGTTCGGGTGTACTGCGGACCGCGGCCGGAATTGATCTCCAGCAGTGCCGCCTGCGGATCGGCGGCGATTCCGGTGAAAAGCGAACCGTCGGCACACCGAACCATGTAGACATGGGGATGGGGCGCCGCATCAGCCTCCGAATCGGTTTCCGACGTCCGTTCGGACGTCCGCCAGGGCCAGTTCATAGCTCAGGTAATTAAGCGACATTTTCGGCCTTCAGTCAAGGCAAATAAAGAGCGGCCGCCGCCCAAAAAAGGCCAACCGATCCGACAGCGAACAGAAACGAGGACAAAAAAGAGGCCGTCACGTCTAGCGTGACGACCCCAAGGGTCGGAGTGCCGCCGCTCCACATCCGGCGGGAAATTGCGCCTTATCATCCTCGGCCATACATTGGCCGAAATGAACTCCAGCTCTTGGCTGGATCGGCGGCACCCCAGACACCGGTTCAAACATGCGAGCCCCACCCGCCGGGCCGCTGGAGCAGCTGCACCTGAAACATACCGAGACCGGACGAATGCCGTCAAGGACAGCGGACCGGAAGCGAGCGTCCGACCGAAACCGGTCTAAGCCGGACCGACTCGAATAAAACATAAGATGACCTGCGGCCGACTAGGTCTTCCGCGAGTCATAGGCCCAGTGCAGCAGGGCCTGACGCTGCCCCGGACGGCAGGACAGGTCACCCTTTCGACAATTGCGCTGCACCTGTGCGACATGACGACGGATCGCCTTCCAGCGCCGGATCTGCCGGTCGTCCTCGTCGGGCAGACGGCGGCCGAGGTAATACCGGCAGTACCACTGGAACCAGCCGCGCGGATCGTGACGCTCGTTGATCCAGCCCTTCTCCTGCCAGACCTTGAGCGGCTGGCTGGCGTGATGATGAAAGTAGTTCAACGAGTCATCATGACCTTCCGGCGAAAGCTTGGCCCGCCGGAACCAGCTCCTCGGAAACTCCTTCCGGCAGTCGGTCATGTACTTGCCGCCGAACACGCCCAGCTCGAGCATCTGCCGCGGAGTCAGCTCCGGCCGGAAGTCCGGACGGAAATTGCGGCCCGGCGGTTCGGTCAGCTCGTAGCGGTAGCCGCGCTGCATCTTGTCGTTGACCGTGACGGTCTTCTTCCTGGCGCGTGGCATGACCGTCGTCAGTTGAGGGTCCAGATCGAATAGTTGAGGTAGCTGGCGAAGCTCACCCAGAGGAGATACGGCACCAGAAGCCAGGCCGCCGCTCGGGACACGCGGCGGAACAGCAAGATCGTCGCCAGGATCGATAGCCACAGCAGGGCTATCTCCATGAGGGCCCAGCCCGGCTGCTGCCAGCCGAAGAAGACGATCGACCAGAGCGCGTTCAGCACCAGCTGCAGACCGAAGACAGCCAAGGCGATTCGCGTTTCGGCGCGTGACCACCCCCGCCGCCAGACCAGGAACGCCGCCGCGCCCATCAGCGCATAGAGCAAGGTCCAAACCGGACCGAAGATCCAGCCCGGCGGATTTAGCGCCGGCTTGACCAGACCGGCGTACCAGGTCGGTATCGACGGTGCCGTGAACAGCGAGCCGACCGCGCCGGCCAGCTGCGAGACGATGACGAAGCCGAGCAGGACCAACAGTCCGGCCAGCCACGATTTATTCCTTTGGTTTGTCATGGGTTTGCGGGTTGGTAGTAATGCCTGAAGTATATCAGAGAACCACTGACCCAAAATCATACGGAGATAAAAAGCGCCCCCCATCGACCGTAGTCGACAGGAGGCGGAAAAGCGACACCGTCCGTCTGCGGATCAGGTCGTCTGCCCGAGTGCCCTCCAAATTTTTATGGAGGTTTGTTCGGATTACGACGAACGGCATCCAACAATGCAGTTGGCTGTGGACCTGACCCTACCGAACAGGACGATATTAAGTTAGCCGGAAAGAAAAAGGCCGTCAAGGACGGCGGACGACAGCCCGTTCGGAAATCATCAATCTAGGCCAGGGGAAAATCGCCCCATCAGCTCGGTCTGGGCGACAACATGTCCTTCCGCCGCTTCAAGCACGGCCTGTCTGATCGAGCCCTCCGGCAGCCCGAGCGGCACATCAAGCGCATACAGCCGAAAGAAATAGCGGTGCTCCCGGTCCGGCGGCTGCGGGCCGGCGTAGTCAAGCTCGCCGCCGGTCCCCTTCCCCCGTACGCCGACATCCGGCGACCGGCCCTCCGGCAGCTCACGGGTCTCCGGCGGAAGGTCGAACAGGACCCAGTGGTCCCAGACCGGCACCCTCGCCGCGACCGGCACGTCCGGATCGTCCATGACCAGGACGAGCGACTTGGCTTCCGGCGGCACGTCGGATATGGCGAGCGGCGGACTGACGTTCTCGAACGCCGCCCCGTACTTCTGCGGAATGAGCTGACCGTTCTCGAAAGCAGGACTGGTGAGATTCACAACGGCCGAGGTTAACCTTCCTTAAACTCGTCCGACAACGACCTGACGGAATAAAATCCAC
>JBDRRB010000077.1:0-2660 GCA_043825985.1 bacterium
TGCCCTGCTCGAAGCGATCGGCTGCGCCATGCTCGGCGGTGACGAGCACTTCGTTGCCTACCGGGCTGAGTACCCTGACGGCCATATCGAGTACACCGCCAAGGTACTCCGGCCAACGTCGTGCCCGGAGGAAGCTGAGGACATGGTCCGTCAGCTCCTCACCGGTGGAGTGATCGACGGTCCGATCTCGCCGAATCCCCGGACGATTTCGTGGTTCGTCACCCGAGGGGATTTCGCACCCCACTCCCGTGGGTCAATGAGTGTCCGTCGGCTTGTCCGGGTGACGGTCTCCTCGACCATTCTGGTCGAGACTGCCGAGACGGACTACCAGATCCGTCGAAGGTTCGGAGGTGACTCTCACGGAACCACCGTCTCGGTGGAGACTGTGAAATACGCCTAGGCCGAAACCGCCTTCGGGCGGTCCGGGCGTAGGGCGCCCGCTGACGAGGCCGTCAGGAAAAGGAGAAAGACGATGAACGCTCAGAAGATCGAAGCCAACCCGGTCCGCACCCCTCAGATCGTCGGCCCCGACGGGTGCGAGACCCCTGCAACCGAGATGGACACCTGCGCCGACTGCGGGTGCTCCGGGCTGATCTCCGACTGGCCGGGACGCGGCGCGCTATGCGCGGCGGCCGACGACGGCCGGCTGATCTGCGACGACTGCGCTGACACCGACACCGACACCGACACCGACACCGACGACGAGGTGTCGGTCCTCCAACGGTGCCCATCGTGCGGACGCGGAGTGCGCGTGGACGGCGCTGAAGGGCATGATCCAACATGCCCGGTCACCGTGGCGGAGCACCGCGCCGAGCTGGCCGAAGACGCCTACGCCGGCCGGTGCCCCTTCGGATACGGGGATTGCTATGGCGGATCAATCTGCGACGGTGAACCTGTCGAGGGGTCGGCAGGGTGCGCCTATACGACGGCGCCGAGGTAGGGATTCGATTCCCGCCGCGGCACCTCGGAGCGGACCGCGGCGGGCTGATGGCCGAAAGGCCAAGAGGAGAGAGACCATGAAATGTGCGTGTGGAAGGGAGATCGAAGATCTTCTGAAGACGACTTGCGAGAGATGCTACTCCGCCAGCGATGGGGGGTGGTGGTATCCCCCCGAGGGTGACGTGGAATCGACCCACGACGTCGGTATGTCCGATGTGATAGATGGGTTTTGTTTCGGGGTAAGAAAGTACGGGGAAATAGACGCTTCTACTTCGATGGTAAAAGTTGGAGGTGAAATCCTCCAACCAGTCGGCGGTAGCATGTACCGCCACGAGATAGCGATCACGTCCCCATGGGGGAATGATCGCTCAGGGAAAGAGGGCCTCGGAATTGGTCTTCTTTCCAACGGGAAACTCCAGATATTTCGCCGACACTCCGCGTCTGAGAGCCGAGCGGCCGAGGCCATCGGGATCGACGTGTCCGTGTCCACCAGCCCAGACGAACCGGCGTTTTATGATCCCCGATACGGAGTCGGGGGACCCTTTGGCGGGGTTCCCCCCGAGGTGTGGCCTGGTGGGATAAAGAGATACCGTTAGCCCATTCCCGCCGCGGCACCTCGGAGCGGACCTCGGCGGGGGTCGATGAGCGATGCGACAAAGTAGCTTTAGCTTCCCTTCAACCTAACGTACCCCTCGAAAGTTTTATTCGACAAAACCCCCTCGTGCCTCATTCTCCTGGCAAGCCTGATCACGTCAGTTAATCCGTACTTTTGCAAAGTCCGACAGGCGACCAAAGGCCCCCGGTTGGTTCCATCGACGCAAGAGATGAGAACCACTAAGCCATCTGCCATCCGGTCTGCCGCCAGACCTGCGGCACGTTCTATCTTCTCCACGGCTCCCGGCGTAAATAGCGACTCGTGGCTATCATCAAATGAACAGTCGAAATACTCATCGCAAAAATCTACAGGAAACTTTTTGAATGCCAACGACGGAGAACACTGTATCCAAAGATGCACCTTGATCCCGTCCTCCTTCAAAAAAACAAAACTGGTCATGCCACCAACATATAGGTGGTCGCATAACTTTGTGTATGAAGTATCCCCAACATCACCGACTTTTGTTTCGTTCGACATAGCGCCTCTCCACCAAGATAAGCACGCTCTGTCGATTGTCCAATCTGGTTTTGGAAGTCACTTCCAAAACTCAAAGCACCCCTTTCTGATTGTCCAGCCCTCCAAAAAACCGGGGCAAATTTTCTCGCGGGACTGTCGGGGGCAGGGGGGTCGTTTCTATGTGGCGACTCGGAGTAATTACTTTTTATCCGAAGAGTTCCCTGACGAGGGTATCGAAGGCGAGGGCGGCTTGGGCGGGCACGACTCCGTTTCCAAGGGCTCGAAGGCGGTCGATCCGGTCGGGCTGGTCTCCTTCGCCAGCAGGTGCCGCCTGAGCCGCCAGCATCACCGTCTCAAGATCGTCATCGTGCCCGCCAATGAGCCAAGCCATCTGCCGGGCCAGCTCCAACGCCGCCAGGATCGCCTCGATCTCGTCGCAGTGCGAGCCCTCGATTCTGTCCTCGTTCATCCCTCACCTCCGAACATATCAATCTGAGCCTTCGCCTCGGGTCGTAGGCAAAATTTACTGAACCATATCCTCTCCCTCTTCTGCTGGTGCCCGGCCTCGCTCTGGTTTCCGTACCCGCCCGTCAAGAAGCCGGATGTGAAC
>JBDRRB010000078.1:0-14843 GCA_043825985.1 bacterium
GGGACAACGTCATTGTTGATGTCCACGTTGGCGCCGAAGCCGTAGGTCTGACCGACACCCATGACGTCTGTCGTGGAATCGACATAGGTCAGGATGGTCTCTGTCTCGTCGGTCCGGGCGCCAGCCGAAATGTCGGCATAGACGTCGAAAGTCCGATTGGCACCCTTCTCCAGCAGGTACGGAGTACCGAAGGCGAAGGTCACCCGGTCGTTCGAGTCATAGCCGCTGGCCGTGGCCACGGTGGTGCTGCCCATCTTCAGCTTCAGGTTGGTGATGTTGGCCGTGCTGACCGCGCCGCCCTGGAACAGGGTAACGCGCTCGAGCTTGACGTCCTCACCGGTGCCGGCGGCGACCTGGAACTTACCGATCAGCTGCTCGAGACCGCCAGCCATCACGTTGGACAGCGGAACGGCACCCTGCTTGGTGATCACGAGAGTTCCGGCCGAGGCGTTCGACATGGTGAACTGCGGGCCCATGAGGGGCAGGCCGCTCACCGAGGTCGTGCCGTACTTGAGGTCGGTCACGGACAGCATGTGGACGTTGCCGGAGTTCGCCGTAGTGGCGAAGTCAGCCGCGATCCACAGGGTCTTGGTGCCGTGGGCCGGGACGGAGACGGTCAGGCCGTTGAAGGCCGAGTCGCCAGTCGACGAGTTCACCGTGCGTCCGGTCGTCAGACGGGTGTTGCCGTCGTAGAGGTAGACGTAGGAGAAGTCGGCCGTCTGACCGGCGCCGCTGCGGTGAACGGTCAGAGAGTTGACCGTCACGGCCTCGCCGCCGCCGTTGACCACATCGAACTTGAGCATGTTGACGCCCGTCGCGCCCTTCGGCAGGGTCGCGCCGACCGGCATGGCCGCGTTGGCCCGGACGCTCACGTTCGAGGAGCTAGAACCGAGGTTCTTGTCGACGTTGATCGAGGTGGCGGCCGCCGAGACGCTGCTCGGGGTAAAGTCGGCCGAACCGTTGACGTCGGCGCCGATCGTGTAGTTCACGAAGAAGGCGTCCGGCACGTCCTCGATCATCTGGTTCCAGGAAGCTCCATAGAGCGCAGTGGCAATCGCCTCGCTCGCCACCCAGCGAAGGGTGCCGTTCGCGTCGACCGCATACACCTTAGGATCGGTCTGGATCTTGATCATCTTGACACCCGGCTTGTAGGTGACGTTGCCGCCAATCGGCATAGCCGCCAGCTCGGCGTCAGTGACCGTCTGGACACCGGAGAAATCCGAGTACCAGGTCTTGTAGGTCTTCTCGTTCGGGAAGACATAGCGCTTGCCGTTCGAACCGACGTAGTAGACCGCCGGCAGCGAACCGCGCACCAGGTCACCGGAAGCCGCTGCGTTGGCCGTAAGCGGCGCAACCAGAGCGGCGAGTCCGACGGACCAGGCGATCGTCGCGGCGACGACCGCGACGGTAAACGCCTTCCTGCTCATTCTTAAAACGTTGTGCATAACGTTTGATCCTTTTCTTTAGTTCACTTCCGACACTTTAAATATGCGCGGAAGCAGGAACCGAGTGCGGCCCGAAGATTATCCGGACCTCGACCTTTATGCCCTGCGGCTAATTAGCGTATATACAGGTCTCGCGACCGTTCGTCGGGACCGTCTCCGACCGCCCATGCGGGCGACCCGGGGCGATACCCCGACCGACAGTCCGTCCTAACGGCTGCCAGACCCAACAGCATCGTCCGACCCCTGGTCGGCCGACCCTGTCGGCTCTGCAGACTCGTCGTCTCCGCTTTCCGAATTCTCCTCGCCAGAAGAGTCGTCGGAAGAGTCAGTCGACTCCGCCTCCGGCTGTTCCTGCTCCGACTCCAGTTCCTCTTCGACCGCCGATTCCTCGGCCTCCTTGGTCAGCTCGGCCACCTCGACGATCTTGCTCAGTGCGGCCCGATAGTCCTCCTGCTCCAGGAGTAGCTTGGCCTCGGCGATGGCCGTCTTGGCGCGAATGGCCGGCGACTTCTCCTCGAAGATGTCCTGATCGGCGATCACCGTGTCGAGATTGCGCTCGGCCTGCTTGATCCGGTCCTCGAACTTGCTGACGACCACCGAACGCGAAGCCCGGTCGTCACCGTCGATATGGCTGCGGACGATGATCGACATGGCGACAATGGCCGTGTCGTCGATTCGGTTACGGGTGGAGCTGACGGCCAGCCTAGTCTGCGGCGGCAGTATTCCGCCGGCCTTCTGCAGCAGGCTCTGGTAGGTGGTCATCTTCCGCTCGAGCATCTTGGCCAGCTCGACCGTCCCGACCGGATCCTCCGCCTGCATCTCCTCCAGACCCTCGCGTAGGGCGACGACGTTCCGCTCGAACGCGACCAGTGTCTCCAGCACCAGCCCCGAATCCTCCTTGGGCAGCTCGGACAGGCGGGCAATCTCGTCGATCCGACGGTCGGCGAACTCGACATGCAGCCCGAACCGGTACTCGTCGTTCGGGGACAGGGTCAGCTGGACGCGCTCGACGGCCATCTTCACCCCGTAGAGCATCTCTCCGGGCACTGCGCCGTGATACAGCTGGGCGGACGCCAACCCGCCGCCCAGGATGGTCCCGGACACCAGCAGGAACACGCCGAAGGCCCGCACCGTAACGTATACGGTTTCGAGGGGCAAAAAGACACCAAAAAGGTGGCGCACCTGCTCGAGCCGATCGGGTTTCCGTTCCGCGTCAGTCGTGTTCGAGACCTGCATCAGCAGGATCTCTCGACTGCGGGTAACCCAATCCTCGCGCGGGGCACCACCTCGCCGTTCATCTCTTATTGTCTGCAGCAACTTTTCGGTCGCGTTCAGTGACATTGCTATCAAGTGCTTCGCTCAGGGCCTTAACGGCCCGATGCGCGATGACTCGAACGTGTGCCGTGGTCTTGCCGAGAGCCGAGGCGATCTCGCGGTTGGACATGCCGTCGAGATACTTCATCGCCACCACCTCACGGTAGTCGTCCTTCAGTCCGCGTAGCCGCTCGGCCACGCGGTCCATGTCCAGCCCGGACTCGACCTCCCTGATCAGTCGTTCCTCTCCCTTGCCCGGCAGCTCCATCACCCCTTCCTCGTCGAGGGACAGCTCGCAGCGCTCGCAGGCCGAAGACCGATACCAGTCGACCACCACCGAACGGGCCACGCTATATAGGAGGGCCTGCAGGTGAGGGACTTCCTTCTTCTCCATCAGATACCGCCAGGCCTTCAGGAAGGTCTCGGAAGTCAGGTCCTCGGCCACGTCCGCAGACGGCACCTTGAAGAATATGAAGCGGTGGATCCGACTGACGTAAAAGTCATAAATCTCGCCGAACGCTTCGGAGTCCTTCTTGGCCCTCACGCGGAAGAGCAGGAATTTTTCTTTTAATAGGCGACTGTTCATCGCATTAGACGGGAAAAAATAGTGGTGCGTTACCGCACGCAAAAATTTCCTACAGTATAGTCTTCTGCGACAGGGCTGTAAACGCCGTATCTATATACTAAAATTAGGCGAAATAGTCAATATCAGGGCCTATTTTGCTGACCTTTTCAGATCATTTTTTGACTGTCCTAAGACCGTTACCGTAACTTAAAAACTTGCCAAAATATCCACATTTGTCTAGAATATTCTAGACAATTAGACCATCCGGCGGGTTGTCCGGATTTGCATAAAAAACAGAACGTGTAAGCTGAAACTATGAGTTCCATTCGAGTCTCCGTCTCCGAAGCTGCCCGACTGTTCGGGGTCTCCTCCAAGACTGTCCGACGGGCCCTTACTGACGGCGAACTGACCTACGTAGTGGTGCGCGGCCGCTACAAGATCAATTTCGAAAGTCTGGTAAAGTGGTCACAGCACCGTCCGTCGATCCGGACCAAGCTCGAGGAGAACGGCATCGGCCAGTTCGTCGGCCAGTGGAAGATCAAGAACCGTCTCTACAGCCCCAACCCCCGGGCACTCGAACCGGGCAGAAACGAACAGACATGACCCGCCAGCGCTGGACACAACTCGCGTCGCTCGCCGCCCTGCTGGTGCTCGCCGTCCCTAGCGGCACCGCGGCCAAGCTGAACCTGCCAGCGGACAAGTACGTCCGCTCGGCCAACCACTACCTGGAGGCCGGCATCGCCATCCCACCTTCCGACTATCCGCGGCTGGCCAAGTATGACCTGCTGGTGCTGCCGGCCGAGGCACAGAACTTCAACCGCGACCTGTTCCCCAGCCTGCGCCGTCTCAACCCGAACATCACCATCCTGGCCTACGTGCCGACCAAGTCGTTCAACTTCCAGTACTGGAACGACGAGCTGCACCTCAACCTGCTCGGCCGCATCCAGGACTCGTGGTGGATGCGCGACCCGTCCGGCGAATCGATCTCCGTCTGGCCCCAGACCAAGATGCTCAACACCGTCTCGCCCTGGAGCAAGGAGCTGCCCAAGTACGTGCAGGAGGAGATCTGGTCGACCGGACTGTGGGACGGAATACTGTACGATGAGTTCTCGGTCACTGTGTCCTGGGTGAACGGCGGGAACATCGACATCCACGGCGACGGCGTGCGCGACGACCCGCACCTGGCCGACGTGGCCTGGGAACGGGCGACGATCAACATGCTGCGCGACACCCGGGAGCGTCTCGGTCCGTCGGCGGTCATCATCACGAACGGCGACTCGGCCTCGTCGGTCCAGCCGTTCCTGAACGGCCGGATGTTCGAGTCGTTCCCCACCCCATGGGAAGGCGCCGGACGCTGGGAGGACTCCTTCGGCAACTACCTCCGCCTGCAGGACGAGGTCGGCTACCAGCCGGTCTTCGTCATCAACGGCAATACCGGCAACACCGGCACCGTAGACTACCGACAGGTTAGGTTCACGCTGACTTCGGCACTCATGGGCGACGGGTTCTTCTGCTACGACTTCGGCGAGGAGGACCATGGGCAGATGTGGTGGTACGACGAGCAGGACATCAGCCTAGGCAACCCGCTCGGTCCGCCGGTCAACCATTCGAGCGGCAGCCGGTCGACGGCCCTGCCCGGGGTGTGGCGCCGGGAGTTCCGAAACGGAACGGTACTGCTCAACTCGACCGACAAGACGCAGACCGTGGAGTTCGACGCCGACCGGGAACGGATCCGCGGCACCCAGGACCCGGCCGTCAACAACGGCCAGATCACCAAGTCGGTCACGCTGGCGCCGCACGACGGCATCGTCCTGCTCAAGCCGGTGGAGACCGTCTCCGGATCGTCCTTCATGAACGGTGCCTTCGCCCGGCTCTATGACCTGTCCGGCCGGCAGCTCCGAAACGGATTCTTCGCCTATGTCCCGCCGCACACCGGCTCGGACCGGGTGCTGCTCGCCGATCTCGACGGGGACGGAAGGGATGAAAAGCTGGTGGCCGACCGGACCAAGGTCTACGTCTACGCGCCGGACGGCAAGCTGAAGCTGTCGTTCGAGCCGTACGGCCCGAAACATGTCCAGGGCATCAGCCTGGCGGTCGGCGACCTGAACGGCGACGGCCGTCGGGAGATCGTCACCGGTCCGGGGCCGGGCACCGAACCGCTGATCAGGTTCTTCGACGGTGATGGGCAGTCGATCTGGTCGGGATTCCTGGCCTACTCGCGCAGCTTCCGAGGCGGAGTCAATGTGGCGACCGGCGACGTCTACGGCACCGGACGCGAAATGGTGGTGACCGGTGCCGGTCCGGGCGGTGGGCCGCATGTCCGGGTGTTCGACCGCTACGGTCGGGTCTGGGCGCAGTTCTATGCCTACAACACGCGCTTTCTGGGAGGAATCGACATAGCGGCCGGTGACCTGAACGGCGACGGCCTGGACGAGATCGTGACCGGTGCCGGACCGGGCGGCGGACCGCATGTCCGCGTGTTCACCGCCTGGGCCAAGCCGATCGGCGGTTTCTTCGTCGGCGACCCCAAGGCCAGGGGCGGCATCGGCGTCTCGGTCTCCGACACCGACGGCGACGGTACGGACGAGATCGTTGCCCTGTCGACCGACATCTTCCGACTCAAGAGCGGTAACCAGTGAGCATATAAATATATGAAAGGCCCAGTCCGCAAAACCGCCCCCCGGCGACAGCCGGCGCGCGACACCGAACCGGTCCAGCCAACCGAGCTGGAGGCCGTCCGCAGGCAGGACGAGCAGGCCGTCGTGCCGCGAACGGAAGGAAACCGAAATATCTTCATCGGCACGCTCAACGTGTTCGCCGGACCGATGCGGGCCTTCGTCGACCCGGTCAGGAAGGTCTGCTACCCGGCGCTCACCGCGCACTGGGACCAGAAGTACCGGCAGCCGTTCGCCCACCATGCCTGGAAGGTTCTGCTGTTCGACCTGGTGCTGCTGTTCCTGGCCAGCTTCCTCGCGGTGACGCTGGTCCTGGTCTACAGGCTGCTGCCGCCGACCGTACCGTCCATGCCGGTGTCGGTCTCGCTGCACGAACCGAAGACGATAACCAGCGGCCAGCCGATCGACCTGACCGTCGCCTATGCCAACCGCACCAGCCACCAGCTGAACGCCGCCCGCATGACGATCGAACTGCCGGATGGATTCCTGCCACTCAATGACGCGATGGACGACGGACGGACATCCGACTTCGCCCTGGGCGACCTGCCGGCCGGATCGTCGGGCCGGGTCACCGTCTCCGGTCGGGCCTACGGATCTCCCGGGGACAGCCTGCCGGTGCTGGTCCGGCTGTCGTACTGGGAGAACGGACTGGCCGGAACGGCCGACCAGACCGCCTTCTACCAGATACCGATCGACGACTCGCCGTTCAGGCTAGAGTTCGAATTCGAGCAGCCGTTCCTGCACGACACGGTCAATACGGTCAGGCTGACCTACGCCAACGTCGGTCCGGACACGATCAGCGGCGCGGCAGTCCGGCTGAACCTGCCGCCCGAATTCTCCCCCACCGGATCAAGCCCGAGATTCTCGTCTCCCCTGACCTGGCGGATCGGATCGCTCGCTCCGGGAGAGACCGGCGAACTGACGGCCTACGGACGCCTGGCACGCGGCGGGACACCGAGCTTCTCGGCCCTGGCCCTGACCGATGGGCCGAACGGCCAGCCGGACCTGACGCTGAATATGGTGCGCGGAAATCCCAATGCCGAAGAGACGGGCTTCATGCTGTCGCAGGACGTCCACGGGCTGTCTTCGCTGCGTCCCGGCGAGACCTTGACCGTCACTGTCGAGTACGCCAACCGCGGACACCGGCCGATCCGGGACATCAGCATCGACCTCTCGGCCGGACAGGACTTCCTTGCCGCCGATTCCGTCCCGAACGCGAACTGGACAGTGTCGTCGGAGCCGAAGCTCGGGGAGCTGCTGCCCGGGCAGGCCGGAAAGATTGAAGCACGGTTCCGCATCAAGGATCGAATCGCTCCGGCCGAACTGGACAGCAGCGGCACGGCATCCGTCCGGCTGACCGCCACGGCCGAATACAAACTCGACGACAGCCCTGCCAGGACATTCCGCACGGACAGCGCGACCATCGACCTGCCGATCTCCACTGCCCTAAGCCTGGACGTGTCGTCGCTGTACTATACGGAAACCCACGACCAGCTGGGGACCGGTCCGCTGCCGCCGACCGTCGGACAGCCGACCAGGTACTGGATCGGCATCGCCGCCGGAAACGGAATCGGCCAAGTCGACGAGGCGCAGCTCACGGCAGTCCTCGCGCCGGGCGTGACCTGGACCGGACGGACCAACGTCACTGCCGGCGAGCCGCTCATCCACGTCACCGAAAGCCGCCGGGTGATCTGGCGGCTGGGCGACATGCCGGCCTTCGCCGGAGAGCTGGAGCAGCGCCCCGGCGCCGGCTTCGAGGTCGAATACACGCCGACCGAAGAGAATGTCGGAACGGCACCGGTCCTGGTCGAGCGGATTTTCATGGCCGGCACCGACAGCCTGACCGGCACCAAGGTCGAGACGGAGTCCGGACCGGTCACCACCGCCGTCCGTTTCGGCACCGAGGACGAACGCCTCGGACTGGTGAGATAGGTTGCTGGCCAGCCGCTTCGTCCACCGAAAAGAAAAATCCCCGAGCGGGGACTTTTCTTTTTTTGTCTCCTGTCGTCGACCCAGGCAGGCTACAAACGGATTCAATGCCGGTGACGGCCGACCGAGCTGTGCATATCTGCCGCAGTTTCACCTATGACACGTCCCGACAGCCAAAAACCGACGAGAACGAACGAATATCCGCCTCTAGAGCTGCCGCCGAAATTGATGTATGATGTCCTTCGAATGCGTAACGCCAATCCACAACCGAAAGCGAACGAAAACGTCGGGAGCGACGGACGAGCCGTATGGCTCTTTTTTTCTGCCGCCTTTCGGGCTGCGGCCGGAGGACCATTCAGGGAGCGGCGGAGCTTTTCCGGGTGGGGAGCACCGTCAGTTCCGTCAGTCGATCGGTAGCGGGCCAAACGGCCCGTATTTTTTATCGCCAAATAAAACCCACAAAGTGGGATAACCGAACAAACGTATGAGCGAACAGCTCCGTCACATCATTCCGATATTCTCCACCATGCGCGAGGCGGCGCATGTCCACTACCGCAACCATGGCCTGACTCACGTGCCGGCACCGCAGATCGTCGGCATCACCGGTGCCTGCGAGAACGTGGATACGCTGTTCCGGGTCGGCAGCCGGGTCGGTGCGCCGCTGTTCTTCTGCCAGACCGGCCAGCTCAACCTCGAGCAGGCGCTGCAGTACAACCACGGCGTCTACACGATCATGGTCAGCGGCCGCGACGAGGAGACCGAGGACGACCGCCACCTGCGGCAGTTCAACCTGGCCGAGGAGGAGTTCGACTGGACGTTCGTCGGATCGAAGGACGAGAGATACGACGAGGAGAGGATGTACGAGGCCCTGCTCGGCCACATCGAGACGGCCGTAAAGTCGATCGCCGCGACGACGGTCGAGCGCCATGCCGGTCTGATCTCCGACCGGTTCGGGCGTGACGTGGACGAACTGGCGAACAGCCTGACCCTCCCCTTCCACCGCATCAGCTACGAGGACGCGATCGCCCTGCTCAACCGAAACGGTTTTCCGCAGCTGCGCTGGGGCGCCGACCTGAAGTCGGAGCACGAGGCGCGCATCGTCGAGCTGGTGGCCGGCGGCGAGACGAGACGCCCGACCTTCATCATGCGCTACCCCAAGGAGATCAAGTTCTTCAACATGAAGGTCTCGGAGAGGGACGAACGGGTGGCCATGTCGGCCGACCTGGTGTTCCCCCGCGCCGGCGAGGGCGTCGGCTCGGCGGTGCGCGAGCATGACGCCGCGAGACTCGAAGAACGGCTGCTGGGCTCGGAGATGTACCGCCTGCACCTGGAGCGCGGCGGGCACCTGGAGGACTTCCGCTGGTACCTGGACCTGGTGGCTTCTGGGCAGACCAGCCCGCACGCCGGCTACGGCATCGGTCTCGAACGGGTGGCGCAGTACATCCTCGACCGGACGGACATCCGCGAATGCTCGATCTTCAACCTGATGGCCAAGCAGACGCGGGACTGGGAAGTGCACCGACCGGTCCCGGTCACAGTTCCGGCCATGGCCTAGGGCACGAGACGAAACGAGGACAGCAAAACGGGACCGGACGTCGTCCGGTCCCGTCGTCTTTTGTCTCCAACGGTCGACGCTCTTGCCGATCAGCCTCGGACGTCCTGCAGGGCCTCCTCGTAGACTTGCATGATGCGCCGATAGTGCGGCTCCGGGGAATAGGCGTTCTCGGCCAGATGGCGTCCGTTCCGACCCATGATCTCGCAGGCCGCCGGATCGCCCCACAGCCGACCGATCGCCGCGGCCAGGTCCTCCGCGTCGCCGGCCGAGACCATGAGCCCGGTGCCGCCGTCGTCGACCACCTCCCCCAGCCCGCCCATCTGCGAGACGACCGCCGGCTTGCCGGCCGCATAGCCCTCGAGCACGGTCAGTCCGAAGGTCTCGTAGCACATCGACGGTACGACCATGAAACGCGCGCCGGAATACTCCTGCCGCAGGTCGTCGCCGGTGCGGTAGCCGACGAAGGTCACGTTCCTCGCCCCGAGATCCTCGGCCAGCCGGCGCAGTCGGGCCTCGTCCGGTCCGATGCCGACGACCCTGACCGGAACTTCGTGCGACAGGGCCGCCGCCCGGACCAGCGTCTCGATGCCCTTCTCCGGCGACAGCCGACCGACATACAGCGCGTAGCCGCCGCCGAACGTCGGCTCCCAGCCTGACACGTCTATGAAATGCGGCACCTGCACGATCCTGGCCGGATCGATCCCGTAGTCCTCGAGCATGGCCGCGGCGAATGCGCTCGGGGCGATGATCCGATCGACGTTATCGCGCCACAGCCCCAACCGACGGTGCAGCGACAGTTCTGCGGCGCAGAGCGCGCTGGCCGCAGCCGAACCACGGACGCAACGGTGCCTTACCGCCTCCCAATAGCGATCCGGCCTGGTGTGCTCGCAGATCCGGCCGTCGTGGAACAGGCCGTAGTTCGGCGCGACCAGCCCGTAGTCGTGGGCGGTCAGGACCACCGGCAGTCCGTGCCGCTTGGCCACCGGCAGGATCGACGGCGATATCTGATGGTAGATGTTGTGCACGTGCACGAGGTCCGGCTTCGACTCGCGCAGCAGCGCGTCGAACTTCCGCCGCGCCTCGAACGAATACAGGTACCGGCCGGCCGTCCTCAGGCCCGACCACGACAGCGGCGACGCGTCGGTCCGGACCGAACTGACGAAATGTCGGTCCCACTGCGACGGCTCGTTCCGTCCGTCGCGCATGGCGAACGGCACCGTCTCGTGCCCGTGCCTCACCAGCAGGTCGCGCAGGTCGAAGACGTAGCGCTCGGCGCCGCCCTTCAGGTAATGGAACTTGTTGGCGATGACGATTCGCATGGTCTAGCCGCGGTTCGATTCAACGATCCCCTCCTGCTGCCCGAGCGTGCAGACGCAGGCCGCGAACAGCCACAGGTACAGGGCCAACGTGCGGACCTCAAGGTAGGTCCCCAGTCCGGCCTGCAGGGTGATCGCCGCCAGCCCGCCGATCATCCCCAGCGCCAGTCCGCGGACCAGCGGATCACTGGACCGGCGGTAGACCGACCAGGACATCGCGCCGACCGCCAGGAGCATCCAGACATAAAAGGCCAGGCCGAGCGTGCCGGTCTCCCCCCAGAGCGAAAACCAGTTGTTGTCGATGTAGCCCTCGGTGCCGTAGACGCCGAACGGCAGGTTCAGCTCCTGATAGACGCGCGCGTTGCCCATGGCCGCCGCTGCGCCGCCGCCGTACTGCCCCGGACCGACGCCGAAGATCGGCGACGACGGGACGACGACCGTCACCGTCTGGACCATCCAGTACAGCCGCCCGAGGCCGTAGTACTCCCCGCGCCACCGCTCATAGGAGAAGGCCTCGAACAGTCGTTCGACTGCGGTCTGCTCCGGCCGGTCGATCAGGTAGCGGACCGCCAGGCCGGACCAGGCCAGGTAGCCGACGGCCGTGAGGACCAGCGCCACGAACCCCAGCCGGACCCGCCGGTCGCGCAGCAGCCAGCCGCCCACGAGCAGCAGGCCGAGGCCGAAGCCGAACCAGGAGGCGCGCGACATGGTGAGGAGCAGCGCCGGCAGCAAGACAGCCAGGACGATGGTCAGCCGATGGCGGTTCAGGCGCTCACGGTAGGAGTAGAGAAGTCCGACCGCCAGCATCCCGAAGAACGACAGGAACGTCCCCAGCTGGTCGTAGCGTCCGAGCGTGGCGAAGATCCTGGTGCCCGGCGACCAGAACTGCTCGGTGCCGCCGGTCAGCTGGATGCTCTCGAAGAACCTCTGCTCGCTCGGGATGAGCAGCTCGTCCATCGGTGCGCCGACGAACGACTGCACGATACCCAGCACCGACTCGAAGACGACCACGGCGAACATGACCACGGTCAGGTTGCGCACGAACTTACGCCGCGGCGCCAAGTAGACCACGGCGAAAAACAGCAGGATGAACCGGATGATCTGCCGCAGCCCCAACAGGCCGCCCACGGCCGGCACGGCGTTCAGCACCAGCGAGGTCAGGGCGACGACCACGAAGAACACGAACGGCAGGTCGATCGGCGTCGGCGTCAGCGCACGGCGCCGCGTCAGGACACGCCAGACCGCCACCGCCAGCAGGGCATAGACCAGCATCTCGGGCAGGTAGCGGGCGAAGACGTACAGCTCGTCCGGCACGAACTTGAGCAGGAACGGCTCGAACGGCGTGTAGGCCGCAAGGGCCATGACCATCGCCTCCGGCCTGGTCAGGAGAAGCCAGATTATCGCCGCGCTGCCGACCACGCCCAGCATCTTCCAGGGACCGAAGACCACGACCGCCGCCACGGCCAATGCGGACAGGGACGCGAACAGGAAGACCAGCTTGCGGTCTGACTCGGACCGAAAAGCCTGACGCAAAAATTCGATGGGATTCGCCATAGCTGACCTGATTGTACCATCTTTTGGACGATACCTGTCATCCCGGAATCGAGAACGCTCCACAACATGTCATCCCGGACGACCGCCGCCAGGCAGGAGATCCGGGACCCAGAAACCGGAGCGGCCGGATCGTGCCATCGCTGGATCCCGGATAATTGCTGGGCGCAATTTCCGGGATGACAATAATGGATTAGCCTTTCACAATTCCGGGATGACAAATCTAGAGAGACGACACGATTTCCAAGAAGGTCAGCTGAAAAAATACTGTCATCCCGGAGTCGCGTAACGAATGCAAACATGTCATCCCGGAATCGAGAACACCCCCAGCTTGTCATCCCGGCCCGAGAGCCGGGACCCAGAAACCGGAGCGATCGGATCGTCTGGATCCCGGATATCCTTCGACAAGCTCATGGTTCCGGGATGACAAACTTAAAAAGAAGAAACAGTTTTCTCATGACTCAAGGAAGGTCAAAAGGCATCCGAAATCCAGAAAAACCATCAGGCACTCCATTCAGAGGAAAGGTCCCTCCAGTCAGGATTATCGCTCTCGATCAGTTCCAGCTTCCATTTCCGTCGCCACCGCTTAAGACGCTTTTCGATCTTAAGGGCCTCCCGAACGTCAGAAGTCACGCCAAACCAAACTAAACTTTTAACCCCATGTTCTTTGGTGAAACCAGAAGCCAAAACGTTCTTATGCTCATACATTCGACGAACCAAATCTGAAGTTACTCCAACATAAAGAGTGCCGTTACGTCGACTGGCCAAAATGTAGACATGGTATTGCCTCTCGTTCATGTCACAACACTTAACGCGATAGTGTTATTAATGCAAGCCTTGATTCAATTTGTCATCCCGGAATCCGAGCTGGTCCTCCATTTTGTCATCCCGGACGACTGCCGTGAGGCAGGAGATCCGGGACCCAGAAACCGGAGAGATCGGATCGTCTGGATCCCGGATATCCTCGCACGGCTCGGATTCCGGGATGACAAACTTATGAAAATGATGCATTTTCCGGAATGACAAATTTGTAAAAGCGGCAGTCGTCCGGGATGACAGGCTCTGTTATCTGTCATTGCGAGGGAGGCCGCAGGCCGACCGCGGCAATCCCGTCGGTGTCCGCACGCGTACGGGATCGCCACGCTCGCCCCGCTCGCTCGCGATGACACAGTTGATGTCATTCCCGCCCCTCCAAACTGTCATTCCCGCTCCCTAAACTGTCATTCCCGCGAAGGCGGGAATCCACGGCAACGATCGTAGATTCTCGGGCCAAGCCCGAGAATGACATGTTTAAAAAAATTTCCGAAAACTCAAAACCCCCGCCATAATCAAGCGATCAGGCGGGGGCTGAGATAAGTAATTCTGTTTCGGCCCCGGCGGTGGGGGCCTTCGGAAGGAACTAGTAGGGCGCGGCAGACTGCCGGCGCCCTGTCTGGTTGGTGGGGGGCGACTACTCCCCCATGTTGCCGGCTGGGCTCCCGTCGGGTGCGACGGCAATACCGCACCCGTCGTAGTCGTCACAGATCAGGTAGGCCCGGTCCTCCGGGCACATTGTTGCCTCAATCTGCTCGTACCCCCCGTACTGAGCCCACCCGTCGCGGTCGGTGACGTCGTCGCCATCCTCGCAGGCATACTTGCCTACGTAGGAGAAGGTGACGTCCCGATCACGTCGGGAGGCGTCGTACTCGGCCCAGCCGTCGCCGTCATCGTCGCCAATCCGGACACCGGAGGACCAGCCGATGCCGGGCAGCTCGCCTACGACCAGGATACAAGGCGAGTCGGACACGTAGCTCCGGTTAAAGAGCCACGTCCCGTCCGCCGCCACACGGAACGGTCCGGCGACACAGTCGGTGTCGTCGCAGGCGGCGCCAATGCCGTCGTCGTCGCTGTCGGCCTGGTCGGGGTTGGCATCCGCGGGGCAGTTGTCGTCGGCGTCGACGATGCCGTCGTCGTCGGAGTCGTCACAGACGTCGCCGATGCCATCCTCGTCGCTGTCGGCCTGGTCGGCGTTGGCGATATCGAGGCAGTTGTCACTGTCGTCGCAGACGCCGTCGCCATCGGAGTCGACGGGCTCGGCATCACCGTCGGCATCGCCGTCGGAATCGGAGTCGCCGTCGGCATCGCCGTCCACGTCGGAGTCGGAGTCGCCATCGGCATCGCCGTCGGCATCAGAGTCGCCGTCGGCATCGCCGTCCACGTCCCCGTCGGCATCGCCGTCCACGTCCCCGTCGGCGTCGCCGTCGGCATCGCCGTCCGCGTCGCCGTCGCCGCCGCAGTCGACGCAGGGGTCGACGACGTCACGGGGCGATTCCTCGAGGCCGCAGGCGGCCACGAGGGAGGTGAGAACGAGGGCGAGGGCCGCCAAAATGGCGGCGTCGTTGGTGTTGGTCTTCATGATCTCTCCTCCCGGGCCACCCCACCTCATTCAGGGGCGGCCCGTGACAATCTCAACTGGGAATGACTTTTGACCCAGTCACGGGCTCCGGTCATTGT
>JBDRRB010000079.1:0-2770 GCA_043825985.1 bacterium
GCGTCGGTCCGGTCCTTGGACCGTCCCTCCTTACCTGGGCAGCAACGATTCCTCACCGGTTCGGAATCGCTGTCTCTCGCTTCGTCGCACCCTGAAGGGTGCTCCTGGCTCGCTCCTGCCCGTTCGAATCCCCATGGAAAATACCAAAAACAAAAGGTGCCCTCCGGGTGGAGGGCACCGTTTGTTGGTAGTCCCATGGGGATTCGAACCCCAGTTTTCTCCGTGAGAGGGAGACGTCCTAGACCGGGCTAGACGATGGGACCTCATTGCGGCGGGAACAATGTAACATGGCCGACCGCACAGGTCAAGACTGGTTGGATCTAGTTACAGATAGGATTAAATAGCCGTGGATTCCCGATGTGTCGTTCGCGAACGACGTATCCCGTCGGAGCCTACCCCTCGCGAAGACGGGGGGGCGGGAATGACATCCATTCTTTCGACTTAAGGGCCGTAAGCTGGGATGCGATGTGCCTGCCTTTGCAAATCGTTTACTCACTGTATGTATCGAAAGGCAGGCCTTAGACGAGATGCAATGTGCTCGGTTGGACTAAGGGAAGTTCGTGAGGCGCACTTATTGGGTGCGTCGAGCGAATTCCCGAAGGAAACCGAGTGCAGTGCGCTCGTCTGGGGCCTGCCCAAATCAGTTCTTCCATTCTTCGTGTCGTCCGGGCAACAATTCAGCAGCGTGCAATGGATCCGCCATCAGTTCCTTGACCACGAACTCCATGTGCATGCCGCGCGATCCCTTGACCAGCACGGCATCGCCCGGCCTCATGCGTTCCTGAACGAACCGACCGGCGTCCTCGGAATCTGAAAAGTGAAACACCTGACCCTCGGTCATGCCCGCCTCGCGCGCCGACCTCTCGGCTATGCCCATCAGCTCGCCGACCAGCACCAGGTAGTCCAGGTCCAGCTCGGCCGCGAGCCGTCCGACCTGCACGTGCGCCCGCTCGCTCTCGCCGCCCAGCTCCAGCATG
Source organism: bacterium (assembly GCA_043825985.1). Classification (GTDB taxonomy): domain Bacteria; phylum Patescibacteriota; class Patescibacteriia; order SG8-24; family SG8-24; genus UBA1561. Next base: position 978 of record JBDRRB010000079.1, read on the forward strand.
TCGCCCAGGACGGCAAACCGACGGTCGTCCTCGGCCTTTAGCGGCAGGTCGTGCAGCGCCTCGAAAGCCGCGGCCATCGACTTCGGCGCGGCGTTGTACGAGTCGTCGATCAGCACCGTCCCCTTGATGCCGGGCAGGCAGCGCAGCCGCCCCGGCACCGGATCGAAGAAGGACAGCCGACCGGCGACGTCGACCAGGTTGAGTCCCCTGGCCAGACCGACCGCCGCGGCCGCTGCGGCCGCCATGACCGCCGGCCGTCCGACCACGCCGGAAACGAAGGCCGGAACCACCGACCCGCCGCTCGAAATCTTGAAGTGCGTCCCGCAGGACTCGCCGTCCAGCACGTAGCTGACGCTTTCCGGCAGGACGCGGACGTCGGCGTCCTCGGCGAGACCGAAGCTCAGCACCCGAGCCGAAGTCAGCCGCCGCATGCTCCAGACCCGCTCGTCGTCCCGATTCAATACGGCCACGCCCTCCTCTGACAGCGCCCGGACCAATACCGACTTCTCATCGGCGATCGCCTCCGCCGATCCGAAGAACTCCAGGTGCGATTCGCCGATCGTCGTCACCACGGCGATGTCGGGCGGGGCGATGGCGACCAGCTTGGCGATGTCGCCCGGACGGTCAGCGGCCATCTCGAGAACCAGCGTGTCCGGATAGTCCTTGGGCGGAAAGAGCGAACGCCGGCAGCCGGACAGCAGTGTCGCCGCCCAGCCGAAGGCCGACCGGCCCGGCCGCTCCAGCCCCAGCACGGCCAGCGGCAGGCCGAACTCCGTATTGTAGTTGCCCGGACTGACGCGCACGCCGAAGGTGCCGCCCAGCACCGCCCCGATGGCCTGCTTGGTCGAGCTCTTGCCGACCGAACCGGTCACGCCGACGACGAACGGCCGTCTCTTAGAGATCAGTCGACGAGCCTGATCGGCCAGTCTCCTCTCCGCAAAAACCTTCATAGTTGACGTCAGTTATTTCGCTCTGCTAGGTGGAATCTGCATGTAGTCTAGCAGAAACTCGGCTATTTCCCCAAACAGCGGCGCAGCCGAAGTCTCGGCCCAGTCGACGTCCTTCGGCCGATCGATCTTGACCAGCATGACGAACTTCGGATCGTCGACCGGAGCGAATCCGACGAACGATCCGATGAAGGCCGAACTGTCGTAGCCTCCGCCGCCCGCACGGGCCACCTGAGCGGTGCCGGTCTTGCCTGCCACCCAGTAGCCGGGCACGCCGGCCCGCTTGCCGTGGCCGTCCTCGACCACGCGGACCATCATCCCGCCGATCAGCGTCGCCGCCCGCTTGGAAATTATCTGCCGTACCGTCTCCGGTTCGGTCGGCTGCTCGTGACCGTCCGGAGACACCACCCGGTCCACGACATACGGACGCATCAGCTTGCCGCCGTTCGCGATCGCACCGACGGCCACCGCCATCTGCAGCGGCGTCGCTGTTATGCCCTGCCCGTAGGAGGCGGTCGCACTCCAGATGTCGCCGCTCTTCTCGAGCGAAGAGATGTTGCCGCCGGCCTCCGCCCCCAGCTCGATGCCGGTCCGCGACCCGAAGCCGAATCCGCTGACGTACTTGAGGAAGGCCTCCGCCCCGAGTTCGCGCACGGCGAAGATGGTGCCGGTGTTGAGCGACTTCTCGAGCACCTGGGTCATGGTCTGGATTCCGTTCGCCTTGCCGTCGGAGTTGCGTATGGTGTACGGACCGATCTGCACCTGTCCGGTGTCCTCGTAGGTCGTGCTTGGGCTGACCTTGTCCGCGTCGACCGCCGCCGCCATGGTGATCGGCTTGAAGATCGA
>JBDRRB010000080.1:0-26723 GCA_043825985.1 bacterium
TATCCATACGACATGGTACTGCGTTCTGAAGGCCCCATGGCCTGAAAGACGTATATCCATGCATGGAACATACCAAAATACCGCAGGGAATGTCCCATTCAACCACGCCCAAGGGCGTGGTCTTTTGGGTTAGTTGATAAACCACGCCTCGGCCGGGCAGCTGGCGCAGAATCTCCTTGGCTACGGTCAGTCCGCCCAGGCCGGAATCAAAAACTCCGATCATCTTTAGTGAGTAGTGAGTAGTTGATAGTGAGTAGTGGCGGAAGACATCATTTGAACGGAGACGGCTTTTTCTTCTGCCACCAAACTCAATCCAAGCCAGAATGACAGCCAATGACCGTTTTTTCAAGACCTGAACAAAAAACGGGTGAGGGCCTGGCAGACGGCTTTGTCCTCTGGGGCCGGACGGGCCCTTTTAATGCCGGGGAGCCTGCCCTCCACTCCCTTTTTGTCCTCTGGGGCCGGACGGGCCCCTGGCGCACGCCACTGCGGCACGGCTCGGTCCGCTCCGGCGGCGGACCGGCCTAACTCTCGGCGTCCGGCCCTCGCCCCGCTCGGGACCGAGCCCGGCCGCCTCCGAGATTGCCGCACTCGGCATGCGCCGGAAGGATCGGATCGTATCGCTCGCGCCCCGCGAGTGCCGTCGGCGGCTCGTCGATCCTCACCCGAGGTTCAGATATGTCCTCGCCGGTCTCGGCGGGACGGGCCGAAGCAGTTCGGCCCTCACCTCCGCCTCAACCTCGGAGCGGCGGTGATCGGATCGTATCGCTTTCGTCCCGGCATCTCCGTCATGCTCGGACGGGCGGAAATCGATCGACCAATCGATCGCCGCCACCGAGATTGCCGCACCCGGCATGCGCAGGAAAGATCGGATCGTATCGTATCGCTCGCGCCCCGCGAACACCGTCGTACTCAGCAAGCGGCGGAGATCAATCGATTGCAATCAACTTCATTGTCATCCTTTACCTATCAACATTGTCATCCCGGACTTGATCCGGGACCCATTCGGACGATCGTGGATCCCGGCTCTCCTGTCTGACGACAGTCGTCCGGGATGACAAAATGGGGGGCGGCATGATTTCCGGAATGCCAATAGAGAGAGGTGCACTCGCGATTTCGAGACGACAAGATGGATTTGAATATCTTTAGGTTAAAAATTCTGCGAAAAGGCCCGCGGTTCCGGAATGAGGAGGGGGCATGCGGCAATGGCGGAATCGGGAAAATTAAAAAAGGCACCGCGCTGAACTGCGATGCCGAGGGAGTCGTGAGATTCGTATGGCCTGACCCCTAGGCCACCGGGATCAGAAGAGTGCCAGGCCGGTCTTTCAGCCAGCCGAAGGGCGGCGTGCCGGCCGAGATCCTGACCAGCGGGGCCAGCCTGGCCGCCTCCTCCCGCTTTCCGGCCAGTGAGTAGGAGCTTTTTCTCCTATCTACAAGAGTTCAATCCAGCCTAGAACGCTAGGCTTGAAACATCTCTTCAAGATTGGTCAAACAAAAAGAAACCAGCTCGAACCGGTACTACCGAAAACAAATGACATTCAGTCGGCTAAGAAAAATCATCGTAACGCAAAAATTTCGCCCATCTTGTCATTTACAAAAAAAATATAAACTAAAGGAGATTAACTCAAAATCTATAATACCCTACAGGCTATGGAGACTATCGGACGTCCCGAATCAAAAACGAGATGGAACGCAGATCAAGATCCAGAAAAAACAAAATACGGATGGACAAAAGAACAAATAAGTAAGGCCAGGAATGAAATCCTAAGCCAAGCTCCAGACCGAAAAAAAATCGAGTCTCTCCTCAATTTAGCAGAAGAAATGGGCCATCCGTTAGAGACATGGACTCCAGTCGCCGAAGAATACGACCAACAGCAATTTAAGTCTTGGGAGGATGCTATGGACGCGGTAGAAGAAGGAAAAACTGGTGTTGGACTTGGAGTACCAGGTGAGGTCAACGAGACTAAAAACGGTCATATTCTGATGAAAGATGAAATTACTGGTTTTGCATTACCCAAAGAAGTTGTCGAGGCAGCCGAAGAAAAAGGATTGCTTTCTGTAAACATGAGAGAAAATCCTTCTCGCTTCTAGTTTCCAGACCCAAAAAAGACTGAAAAAATTCAGTATAAGAAAATACCGCCCGACATAGGCGGTATTTTCTTCGTCAGCCAAAACGACTACCCCCGAATGATCGCCAGCAGCTCGTCGCGCAGGCGCTCCATCTTGGCTTGGTCCTTGGCCTCCAGATTGAGACGCAGCAGCGGCTCGGTGTTCGAGGCCCGGACGCCGAACCACCAGTCCCCGGCCGGGTCGGTCGGGTCGAAGAACTCCATCCTGACCCCGTCGATACGAATGACGTTCGTGGCCAGCGGCCCGTACTTCTCCTCCAGCTTGGCCAGTACCGCATCTTTGTCCTCGACCTTCGAGTTGATCTCGCCCGAATGGTGGTAGCGCATGAGCGGCGCGACCAGCTCGGACAGCGGCCGGCCCGACTCGACAAGCAACTTCATCACCAAGAGCAGCACCAGGTCGGACGATTCCGCGCCATAGAAGTCACGAAAGAAGAAGTGGCCGGAGAGCTCACCGGCGAAGACGGCGTCTTCCCGCCGCATCTGCGGCTTGATCAGCCCGTGCCCGACCGGACAGATGACCGGACGGCCGTCGGCCTTCTCTATCTCCTCCGGCACGGCCATGCTCTCCGGCACGCCGTAGAGGACGGCCGCACCGGGAGCGGACCTCAGCACCACCGGAGCCAGAAGCGCGGTGAGGATGTCGCCCCGCAGGACCTGACCCTTCTCGTCGGTCAGGCCGATCCGATCCCCGTCGCCGTCGAAGGCCACGCCCAGGTCGGCCCCCATCTCCAGGACCTTCTTCTGCAGATCCACCAGCGTCTCCACCTTGAGCGGATTGGCCTCGTGGTTGGGAAACCTGCCGTCCGGTTCCTTGTACATGATCTCGGTCTGCAGTCCGGGAATCCGGGCCAGGATGTCGTCGATGATCGTCCCTTCCATGCCGTTTCCGATGTCGATGGCCAGCTTCAGGCCGGACAGCTTGGACACGTCGACGTCGCGAAACAGCCTTTCCAGGTAGTCGGACCGAATGTCGAGCGTCGAAACCTGCCCCGGCTCCCCCACCGGCTCGTACGGACCGGCCATGGCCAGGTCACGGATGTCGTAGATGCCGGTGTCGCCGCCGATCGGCAGCACGTCGCCGAAGCACAGCTTCATCCCGTTGTACTCGGCCGGGTTGTGCGAGGCGGTCACGATCACGCCGGCGTCGAACCGGTCATAGTTGCCGGCGGCGAAGTACATCATCGGCGTGGTGACCATCCCGATGTCGACCGCATCCGCGCCCATGGAGCAGATGCCCCGGGACAGGCCGTCAAAAATTTCCGGCGAGGTCGTACGCATGTCGTGGCCCACGACCACGGTCTTGGCCTGCGTGAACTTCACCACGGCCTGACCGATACGGTAAGCACCGTCGGCATCGATTTCCTGCGGCGCCAGACCGCGAATGTCGTAGGCCTTGAATATCTTAGGAATGAGAGACATATAGGTCGCAAAAAAATTGCGTTAACTTTCCATGTTTTGCTTTGACCTTAGAGCAGTCTGCACCTATAATCAAGGAAGATTTTAAGTGTAGCGAAAAGCTCCGCCGCCCGAAAAGGGCAGCTGCCATAACCAACGAATATGATGCTGATAACCGCTTTCGTCATCGTCGCCGGACTGCTGGTCCTGCTGGCGGTCTGGGTGATCGCCGTCTACAACGGACTGATCCGCCTGCGCAACCGGGTCGACGAGGCCTGGTCGGACATCGACGTGCAGCTCAAGCGCCGCTATGACCTGATCCCCAACCTGGTCGAGTCGGTCAAGGGCTACGCCACGCACGAGAGGGAAACGCTGCAGAAGGTGATCGCCGCACGCGCCGCGGCCATGGGCGCCCAGTCGATGTCGGACCGGGCCGAGGCCGAGAACATGCTGTCGCAGACGCTCAAGTCCCTCTTCGCCGTGACCGAGAGCTACCCCGACCTGAAGGCCTCGCAGAACTTCCTACAGCTGCAGGACGACCTCAAGGACACCGAGGACAAGATCCAGGCATCGCGCCGCTTCTACAACGCCAACGTGCGCGACTTCAACACCAAGATCCAGGTCTTCCCGAACAACATCGTCGCCGCCCAGCTGAGCTTCAAGAAGTACGACTTCTTCGAGATCGGCAATGCCCAGGAACGGGAGAACGTGCAGGTTAAGTTTTAGGCGATAGGCGCTGGGTTGCAGAAAGGTGCAGAAACATACACCACCAAAACCTAAAAACTAAAAACCAGAATGACCACCTACGACTTCATCGACTCGAACAAGCGGAAGTCGGCGATCCTGATCGCCGTCTTCGGCGTCCTGGTGGTGCTGGTCGGACTGGCCGCCGACCGGGCGCTCGAGGCCGGCGGGTCGATCCTGGCGCTGGCGGCCGGCTATTCGGTCGTGACCGCGCTGGTCGGCTTCTACTCCGGCGACCGGGTGGCGCTGGCCGTGTCGGGCGCACAGGAAGTGACCGAGAAGGACAATCCGTACCTGGTGCGGATGGTCCAGAACCTGTGCATCACGACCGGCCTGCCGATGCCCAAGGTGCATGTCATCGACGACCCGGCGATCAACGCCTTCGCCACCGGCCGCGACCCGCAGCACTCGTCGATCGCCGTCACGACCGGCGCCATCCAGTCGCTCGAGAACGAGGAGCTCGAGGGCGTCCTGGCGCATGAGCTATCGCACGTGCGGAACTTCGACATCCGGGTCATGACTCTGGCCATGGTCCTGGCCGGAACGGTGGCGATCGTTGCCGACCTGACGATGAGGTCGTTCATCTGGGGCGGACGGCGGCGGCGCGACGAGGGCAACGGCCTGCTCGTGGTTGTCGGACTGCTGCTCATGATCGTCGCCCCGATCGCCGCCCAGCTCATCAAGCTGGCCGTCTCCAGAAAGCGCGAGTACCTGGCCGACGCCTCGGCCGCGCTGATCACCCGCTTCCCCGACGGACTGGCCCGGGCGCTCGAGAAGATCAACGCCCAGTCCAGACCGATGAAATCCGCGTCGAGCGCCACGGCCCACCTCTTCATCGCCAACCCGTTCTCCGGCCGGACGCTGGCCGGCCTCTTCTCGACCCATCCGCCGATCGAAAGCCGCATCGCCGCCCTGCGGCAGATGTCCGGCCCGGCACTGTCGTAAGGACGCGAGGACGACGGGCGAACGCTCCCCCGCCGTCCCGGCTCCCTTCCGCCGATCCCGGCCCCTGGCGACGCCGCTTTTTCAAATTGCCAAGAAGGAACCAAATCCGACCTATGAATACCGAAATACTCAACAAGTTCACCGCGCACCTCAAGAACACGCTGGCCAAGGCCCATTCCCTGGCGGCCGAGCTGTCGTCGTCCGGCATCCACCCCGAGCACCTGCTCCTGGCCATGGTCCTGCAGCGGGGCAGCATGGGCGGCGAGATACTGCGCCAGAACGAGTTGAGCTCCGAGGAGCTGCGGCAGATGCTGATCGCGGTCAACCAGTTTTCCCCGCCGGACGAGCCGGCCCGCAGCCCGCGCCTGTCGGCCGAGGCCAAGCGCGCCATCGAGAAGGCGGTCATGACCGCCAACACCCACCAGCACCGCTACGTCGGCACCGAGCACCTGCTGTTCGGGCTGCTGGAGATCGGCTCGCCGGTCATCTCGGCCATCCTCTCCGACCAGGAGATCGACTCGGCGGCCCTCTACGACCAGGTCAACACCACGCTCAACAGCACCTCGCGCTTCCCCGAGATCACCGAGACCTTCGAGTCCGGACGGGCGCCGGTCCGCGAGGACCAGGTCCAGGAGCAGCGCGTCACGGTCGGCCTCGACGTGCAGGACCAGAAGACGCCGGCCCTGGAGTTCTTCACCGTCGACCTGACCTCGCCGGAGATCCAGCGGGGCATCGACCCGGTGATCGGCCGCAACCAGGAGATCGAGCGGATGATCCAGGTGCTCTGCCGCCGCAGCAAGAACAATCCGGTCCTGCTGGGCGAGCCGGGCGTGGGCAAGACGGCCATCATCGAGGGGCTGGCCAAGAAGATCGTCGAGGGCGAGGTGCCGGAGCTGCTGGCCAGCAAGCGCATCCTGTCGCTGGACCTGGGCATGATGGTCGCCGGCACGATCTACCGCGGCGAGTTCGAGGGCCGCATCAAGCAGCTGACCGACGAGATGAAGGCCAATCCGGACATCATCCTGTTCATCGACGAGCTGCACAACATCATGGGCGCCGGCTCGACCAACGGCTCGATGGACGCGGCCAACCTCCTGAAGCCGGCCCTGGCCCGGGGACAGCTGCGCTGCATCGGGGCCACGACCATCGCCGAATACAAGAAGCATATCGAGAGCGACGGGGCGCTGGAGCGCCGGTTCCAGCCGGTCGCCGTGGACCAGCCCTCCCCGGACGCGGCCAAGGAGATCCTGCGCGGACTGAAGGGACGCTACGAGAAGCACCACGAGGTGACCATCACCGACGAGGCGATCGACGCGGCGGTCGAGCTGTCCGAGCGCTACCTGACCGACCGCTTCCTGCCGGACAAGGCGATCGACCTGATCGACGAGGCCTCGGCCCGCGCCCGGGTGTCGCGCGGCGGGGACTCGATCCGGCGGCGGGCGGCCCGGATCGAAACTGACCTGGAACGGATACGCAGCCGCAAGGACGATGCGGTGCGCGGCGAGAACTTCATCGAGGCACTCAAGCTGAAGGGCGAGGAGGAAAGCCTGGTCCGCGAGCTGAAGGAGCTGGCGGCCGGCGACAAGTCCAAGGGACGGCGGCCGACGGTCAAGATCGGCCGCGAACAGATCGCCGAGATAGTCTCGCAGGCCACCGGAGTGCCGCTGCACGACATGGTCATGGAGGAGAAGGCCAAGCTGCTCGGCCTGGAGTCGAACCTGAGAAGGCGCATCGTCGGCCAGGAAGACGCCGTGGCCGCCGTGGCCGAGATGGTCCGCCGGGCCAAGGCTGGCATGGCCCATCCCGACCGGCCGCTGGCCTCGTTCATGTTCCTGGGACCGTCCGGCGTGGGCAAGACCGAGCTGACCAAGGTGCTGGCCGAGGAGATCTTCAATGATCCGGAAGCGCTGATCAGGATCGACATGTCCGAGTTCTCCGAGGGCTTCAACGTCTCCAAGCTGGTCGGCGCGCCGGCCGGCTATGTCGGCTACCGCGAGAGCACCAAGCTGACCGACACGGTCAAGCGCAAGCCGCACTCGCTGGTCCTGTTCGACGAGATCGAGAAGGCCCACCCGGACGTGCACAACATTCTGCTGCAGATCCTCGAGGACGGGCACATCACCGACGCCACCGGACGGAAGATCAACTTCAAGAACACGATCATCGTCATGACCTCGAACGTCGGCGCCGGCGAGCTGCGGACCGAGGGCGGGATCGGCTTCTCGTCCGACGACCGGGTCGGCGAACCGGACGTGGAGGAGGCCCGGTCGGCGATCAACGGCGAGTTGGAGCGATCGTTCCGGCCGGAGTTCCTGAACCGCATCGACCGGGTGGTGATGTTCCGCCCGCTGTCGCAGGCCGACCTGAAGGAGATCGTCGGACTGCAGATCGGGCAGCTCTCCGACCGCCTGTCGAACGACTACGGCCTGACCGTGACGGCCGACGAGCCGGTGCTCGAGCTGCTGGCCGAACGGAGCTACAACCCGATCTACGGCGCCCGGCCGGTCCGGCGGCAGATCCAGGAACTGATCGAGAGTCCGCTCGCCAAGTCGCTGCTGTCGGACGAGTTCGAGGGCGCGGACGGACTGGTCCTTAGCGTCGAGAACGGCAAGATCGGCGTCGCCAAGTCGGTTTCGACTCCTCGCAAGGTAACGGCCAAGGCCAAGAAGACGGCCGCCAAGTCGACCGCCTCTGCCGCCAAGACGATCAACAAGACTGACAAGAAAGGAAAGAAGGTAAAAGCCGATGCCAAGGCCTGACGACCAAAACCAGGGACAGGAACGCAGCTGGGCCCGCGAACTGGAGCGGAACCGGCTGCGTTCGCCTCTCTCCGGCGGGCTGAGGCTGCCCGGTCCCGGAGCGGCGGCCGGAGACGACTTCGCCGGCGGCGGGGAGGCCGACGACGATCAGCAGCCGACCGGAGGCAAGGCAGCCGGAGCCGGATCGGCGACACCGTCCTCGGCCGAGACGGCCAAGATGCTCGGACAGGCCATCTCCGGAGCCGGCCTCACCAAGTTGGCCGCGGACGAGGCCAAGAAAGTCGCCGAGGAAGCCGCCGGTGGCGGACTGATTGGTGCGGCCAAGGCTGCCTGGGGCCTGGCCAACAAGTGGCTCCCCTGGCTCCTGCTCTTCGGCGCCTACACGCTGCTGTTCGAGGAGCCGTTCATCACCGTACCCAGCCTGATCCTGCTGACCTGGATCTGGGTGGCACTGGCGCATTGGCTGCACATAAGCTGGATCAGAAAATTCAACGTCCTGGAATGGTTGGCGTTGATAACGATATCGGGCCTCTACCTGGCCGCGCTGTCGGTCGTCGTCGTTGCCATAATCGCTGCCGCCACCATCTTGGCCGACCCGGTGATCCAGGCCGGAATGATCGTCACCTAAAGCTGAATTGGCCGCCTGAACAGGCTCGCCGCTGCCGACCGAGGCAGGGCGACCCTCTCCAGACCACCAATAAACAAGCTCCTATGATCAAGAAAATCGGACTAGTCCTGCTCTTTTTGGCCGCCGCCGTCGGACTGGGGTTTCTGCTCTGGCGGATCATCTTCGGGCCGCCGCCGTCCGAGGTCGCACCGCCGACCAACGGACCGGCAGTCAATGCCCCGGTCGGCGGCGGACTGCCGTCGGCCCAGCCGGGAATGCCCGTCACTCCGCCCACCGGAGGGGAAACCGGACTGCCGCCTTCGACCGTCTCCCCGGTGGCGACCGGCAGACTGACCCAGGTCAGGGCGCTCGCCCCGGCCTCGACCTCCGGCGCCATGCTCACCTCCTCCGGCAGCCTGAACTACTACAACCGCAACGACGGAAAGTTCTACCGCGTCGGGCCGGACGGCACGATCCAGCAGCTGTCCGGAAAGACGTTCTTCAATGTCGACCAGGCCACCTTCTCCCCCCAGGGCAGCACGGCCATCATCGAGTACCCGGACGGATCGAACATCTTCTATGACTTCAACGCCGACCGGCAGGTGACGCTGCCCAAGCACTGGGAGGACTTCGACTTCAATCCGCAGGGAAACAGCATCGTCTCCAAGAGCATCGGCCTCGATCCGGCCAACCGCTTCCTGGTCGTGTCCAATCCCGACGGCTCCGGCGCAGTGCCGATCCAGGAGCTGGGAGAGAACGCCGACAAGGTTCAGGTCGCCTGGTCGCCGAACAACCAGATCGTGGCCACGGCCACGACCGGCGACGCCTACGGTGTGGACCGACGCGAGGTGTTCTTCATCGGACAGAACCACGAGAACTTCCGTTCGATCGTCGTCGACGGGCTGGACTTCCGGCCGTCCTGGTCGCCGAACGGCGAGCAGCTGCTCTATTCGGTCGCCGGGTCGCTGTCCGACTACAAGCCGCGGCTCTGGATCGTCGACGCAGCGGGAGACGACATCGGACTCAACCGCCGCATGCTCAACGTCGACACCTGGGCGGACAAGTGTGCCTTCTCCGGACCGGACCGCCTCTACTGCGCCGTGCCCCGTGAGCTGCCGCGCGGCGCCGGACTGCAGCCGAGGATCGCCGACTCCACGCCGGACGACATCATCAGCATCGACCTCACCACCGGGCTCCAGACCCAAGTGGCCGTCCCCGAGGGCCAGCACACCATCGACAGCCTGATGGTCTCCGCCGACGGCGGACGGCTGGTCTTCACCGACAAGGGCACCGGCCTGCTTAACGAGCTCCGGCTCCGCTAGCCGCTATGGGCAAGTCCTCCGCCTTCCTGGGAACGGTGACGGTCATCGCCGTCGCCCTGCTCGCCCTCTACGGGATCGTATCCTGGCCCGAATCGGCCATCCAACCGGACAGCGTCCAGAACATGCCCCCCACGGTCACGACCGTCCCCGGTTCCGACTTCGGCAACCCGTCGCTCGGGGAGGCCGACGCGCCGCTGACCGTCTTCGTCTACGGCGACTACCAGTGCATCGCCTGCGCCCAGATCGAGCCGGACCTGATCGAGGTGGTCACCGGCTACCCGAACCAGCTGCGTCTGGTCTGGAAGGACCTGCCGAACGAGCGGATCCACCCCGACGCCAGGAACGCCGCCGTCGCCGCGCGCTGCGCCAACGACCAGGGCGGATTCTGGAAGTTCCATGACCTGCTGATGTCCAACCAGAGCTCGCTCGACGAATACAACTTCTCGACCTTCGCCGCGCAGTCCGGCCTGGACGCCGAACGATTCAGCTCCTGCTACACCGTCCGGCAGACCGAGCCGCTGGTGGACCGCGACGTGGAGGAGGCGCTGGCCCTGGGTGTCGATGCCACGCCCTACCTGTTCGTGGGCCGCATCAGGCTGACCGGGGCCGTCTCCGCCGACCGGCTGCGGGCGACGATCGACTCCGAGCTGGCCCGACTGGCGGCCGAGGGCAGATAGTCCGACGGGAAGACGCCGCGCCATTGCCCAACACGAACCAGCTGAAACAAGAACCGACCCCTATGACCCCACCGAACAAATACCTGACGAGAGCCTGGCGCCTGCTGTCGATGGCCTGGATCTTGACCATGGCGATCGCGTTTCTGATGCCGGCCGCCACGAACGCCGCGGTCATCGCCGACTATGACGCGGCCTGCTGCGCGCTGCCGCCCTTTGCGCCCTGCTGCACCTCCGGTGCCGGTGGCGGAGCCGACTGCATCGACGAATCCTGCGGTCCGAACGTCGAGGACCAGACCGGCGTATGCCGACGGAGCTCCGGCAGCGACGGGCCGATCATGTGCGTCCCCACGGCCGAGGCCGCCCGGGGGGCCGGGTCGACGGAGGAACGGGTCTCCCTGCCGGTCACTCCCCGCCTGGCGATCGACATCCCGACCATCCGGCTGTCGGACGCGACCGCCGCGACCGGCCGTTTCGTCGACATACCCTGGCTGGCGGACTACATCGCCGGCATGTTCCGGTTCGCCATCCCGGCGGCAGCGGTGATGGCGGTGGTCATGATGATGATCGGCGGCGTGCAGTGGACCATCTCGGCCGGCGATTCGGGCCGGATCGGGCAGGCCAAGAAGCGCATCACCGACGCGGCCATCGGCCTGGCCATCCTGGTCGGCAGCTACGCGCTCCTGGCGACGATCAACCCCAACCTGGTGCTGCTGCCGACCCTTCGAATACAAAGCGTCGAAAGGGAGACGATTGAATACGTAGGATATGACGAAGCGACGGTCTCCCCCGGCGGCGGGGACTTCAGCTGGACCGGAAGCGGAGTGCCGGCGGTTTCCGGTTCGGCCACCAGAGAAAATCTGCAAAGCGTCTGCCAGAGAGGCACTCCAGCTACGGTGGAAGCATTCAGAAACATATTGACCACCTGGGTGGCCCTGGGGCGCCAAGGTGCGGCGGTCTACGTCAGGGGTGGAAGAACCGGAAGGAACGGCTGCTCTAACAACGGTTCGGCTGCCTGGATAAGAAATCACCTCACCTTGCACCATGTCGCCTTCCCGGAAGGGGCGACGGTCGAGACGTTGCGATCCATCTACCAGGCCGAAATGGTCGACAAGATCTTCGCGGCAGGAAGAATGTGCGGCGACTGCGTCAGCTGGACCGGACAGCTTTTCGCCTGTGCCGGATACAACGTGGCGATAGCAGTGATGAAAGTCAGCGAGAACGGCCAGTACTACCTGGCCCAAGGTTCGACCTGCGCTGAGGCCGCCAGAAATATTCCCGGAGGATTGAGATTCGGGGACGTCTTCTACTCGGACAACGTCGGACACATGTTCACCTACACGGGCGGGGCAGGTCTGCCGTACGAAATAGTCGAGATGGGCGGACTGCGGGGCAGTCTGACGAGCATACCGGGCATCGACGGAACCATCGCCGCCATCAACGGCCACCCGAGCAAGGATGCGTACTTCTCCTGGATAGACAGAAACCGCGGCGACAGAAATGAAACCCTCGGCACTTCAAGGAGACAGGCCTGCCGGGCTTATCGGATTCTGCGCTAGGACGATCATGATTCCGCCCCGCAGCCCCTTGCCCTTTCCGGGCAGGGGGCTTTAGGTATGGTAGGATCAGACTATCAATAACGACCCGACCACATGAAGACACCCGCTACCGTCTACACCTGCACCAAGTGCGACGCCCAGAGCCCGAAATGGACCGGGCAGTGCCTGGAGTGCGGCGCCTGGGGCACCGTGGCCGTCGGCGCGGCGGCAACCGGACCGACCAACCAGTCCGGCCTGGCCAAGTTTCCGGCGTCCGCGGCGACCGCTGCCGTCAGGCTGGAGCGGTTCGGCGACATCCATACCGAGTCGTCCGTCCGCCTGCCGATCGGCGTCGAGGAGCTGGACCGGGTGTTCGGCGGCGGGATCGTGCCGGGGTCGGTGACGCTCATCGGCGGCGAGCCGGGCATCGGCAAGTCGACCATCTGCCTGCAGGTGGCGGCCCGCGTGTCGTCGCGCGGCAAGGTGGTCTATGCCTCGGGCGAGGAGTCGGCCGCCCAGATCAAGTCGCGCGCCGGACGAATCGGCGGCGGCACCGACGACATGCTGTTCCTGGGCGAGACCGAGGTCGAGACGGTGATCGCCGCGCTGCAGCGCGAGCGGCCGGCGCTGGCGGTCATCGACTCGGTGCAGATGCTGCGCTCGGCCGAGATACCGGCCGAGGCCGGCGCGGTCAGCACCATCCGCGGGGCCACGGCCAAGCTGGTCGAGTTCGCCAAACGGTCCGACATTCCCCTGCTCCTGGTCGGGCACGTCACCAAGGACGGCAACGTGGCCGGCCCCAAGACGCTCGAGCACCTGGTCGACGCGGTGCTGTCGTTCGAGGGCGAGCGGACCGGACAGCTGCGGGTGCTGCGGGTGCTCAAGAACCGCTTCGGCTCGACCGACGAGACCGGCCTGTTCGAGATGACCGGCGAGGGGCTGAAGGAAATCGCCAACCCGTCCGCCTACATGCTCGAGGAGCGGAACGGCAGCACGCCCGGCGACGCCATATCCTGCGTGCTCGAGGGCACGCGGCCGGTGCTCGTGGACATCCAGGCCCTGGTGCAGCCGACGTCGTTCGGCTATCCGACCCGCCGGGCGACTGGCTTCGACCAGTCGCGGCTGGAGATGCTGATCGCCGTCCTGGCGGCGCGCGGCGGGCTGGACCTGGGACAGCACGACGTTTTCGTGAACGTGGTCGGCGGGCTGAAGATCAAGGACCCGTCGGTCGACCTGGCCGTGCTGCTGGCGCTGGCCTCGGCGCACGGCGACCGGGCGCTCGGCGAGCTGGTGGTCTGGGGCGAGGTCGGGCTGGGCGGTGAGGTGCGTCCGGTCCCGGCGACCGACCGCCGGCTGAACGAGGCCGGCCGGCTGGGCATCAGCCGCATCGTCGCTCCCCTGCCCCGCAACAAGACCTCGATCAAGCTCAAGTCCGGCCTGCAATTACTTGAAGTGAAAACCGTCGCCGAGGCGCTCGTCGCCCTGGCCAAGCAGAACCAAAAGGCCTGACCGTCGTACGGTCAGGCCTGTTCATGCTGAGACTGAACCCCGTGTTCAGTCTTTTTGTTCGGCCACCGCTAATTCCAAGATATGAAACACATACCCACCCTATGATCAAAAAATCACGGGAAGGATGACGGTGCAGACACCGACGGGATTGCCGCGGTCGGCCTGCGGCCTCCCTCGCAATGACAGATAACAGAGCCTGTCATCCCGGACGACTGCCGTGAGGCAGGAGATCCGGGATCCACGGCGATCGATCGTGGATTCCCGCCGGAGCCTGCCCCCGCCAAGGTGGGGGGGGCGGGAATGACATGATTTATATCATTGCGAGCGAACGGAGTGAGCGTGGCAATCACGACCACAGTACAGGTCTCGACGGAATTGCCGCGGTCGGTCGCTGCGCTCCCTCCCTCGCAATGACAAATATTTAGATGATCCGATCCCTTTCACGGCGCATGCTTGCCGCGGCGGCTGAAGGTAGCGATCTCCGCCGCTCCGAGGTCGAGGCGCAGGTGAGGGCCGAACTGCTTCGGCCCGTCCCGCCGAGACCGGCGAGGACATGTCCGGCCTGCAGGACCGGACCGACGGGCCGCCGACGGAGCTGCCGAGGCGTGAGCGAAGCCATACTGCCACGACACCGCGAAGCACTCCAATATACCTAGTCCAGCGGGGTTCCGGACGGGATGCAGTGTGCCCGGCTGGAACGAGCGACGACGCGAGGCGTACTGAAAAGGTATGGCGAGCTAGGAACGAGCGAAGCCGGGTGCAATGCGCCCGGACCGGGACCCGCAAAACAAAACTATTCCAAATGCGCTGTCTGCAAAGGCTCCCCGACAAACTCGCGCAGAACAGCCGATCGCTCCAGCTCCGGATCGTCAGCCAGCAGCCGCTCGGTCGCCTCGCGAGCCATGCGGATCAGCTCCAAATCGGCCACGGTCGCCAGCTTGAGCTCCGACAGCTGGCCGGACTGCTCCACTCCCAGCAGGTCGCCCGGCCCGCGCAGGGCCAGGTCCTTCTCGGCCAGGACAAAACCGTCGTCGGTCGCCTCGAGCGCCGCCAGCCGCTCCTTGGCCGCCGCCCCGCCGGCCGACGGAAACAGGTAGCAGTAAGACTGGTGCTCGCCGCGTCCGACCCGCCCGCGGAACTGGTGCAGCTGGGCCAGACCGAAACGCTCGGCCCCCTCGATGCACATCACCGTGGCGTTCGGTACGTCCACCCCGACCTCAATCACCGAAGTCGCCACCAGCACTTTGACCTCGCCGGACTTGAAGCGGCCCATGATTTCTTCCTTCTCCGCCGCCGACATCCGCCCGTGCAGCAGGCCGATCTCGAGATCCGGAAAGACCTCCTCAGTCAGACGCTGCCGCTCCTCGGTCGCCGAAGTCACGCCCAGCATGTCCGAAGCATCGATCAGCGGACAGACGAAGAAGGCCTGTCGACCGGCGTCGAGTTCCTTGCGGATCGACTTGTAGGCCGTCGCCCGGCTGCGCGGCCAGACGACCTTGGTCATGATCGGCTGCCGACCGCCCGGCTTCTCCTTGAGCACGGACAAGTCGAGGTCGCCGTAGACGGCCAGGGCCAGCGAACGCGGAATCGGCGTGGCGGTCATGGACAGCAGGTGCGGTTCCAGACCATCGCCCCCCTTGCCGCACAGGCCCTGCCGTACCCGCACGCCGAACCGGTGCTGCTCGTCGACCATGGCCAAGGCCAGCGAGCCGAATGCGACCGTCGGCTCGACCAGAGCCTGCGTACCGACCACGACGCTGATCTCACCGGCGGCGATCGCGGCCAGCAATTCCCGCCGTGAGGCCGCCGACTTGCAGTCGGTCTCCTCTCCTTCCTGAAAGCGCCGTCGGTAAGAGCCGGTCAGCAGGGCCAGACCAGGACCGCCCTCGGCGAACATCTGCTTCAGAGTCCGATAGTGCTGAAGGGCCAGGATCTCGGTCGGGGCCATGAGCGCGGTCTGATGGCCGGCCGCGGCCACGTTCGCCGCCACCAGCGCGGCCACGGCCGTCTTTCCGCTGCCCACGTCCCCATCCAGCAGCCGGCTCATCGGTGTCTCCTTCTCGAGATCACGAATCGCCTCCCAGCCGGCCCGCCGCTGATCGTCGGTCAGCTTGAACGGCAGCGAATCGACGAATCGGGTGACCGCTGCCTGATCGAACGGCACGGAGAGGGCCTGCCGGGCCTGCCGGTAGCGTCGCGTTCGCCCCATCACCAGCTGCAGGCGCAGCAGCTCGTCGAAGGCCAGCCGTCGCCGGGCCGCCGCCTGCTCGTCCGGGATCTCGGGAAAGTGAACCGACCGCAGCGCGTCCGTCAGGGCCATCAGGCCGCAGTCGTCGAGCAGCTTCTCCGGCAGATGGTCGGTCATCTGTCCGACCGTCACCAGGCAGCGCCGCACCAGCTTGCGCAGGGCGAACTGGGACAGGCCGACCGTGGACGGATAGACAGGCAGGAAAGGGCTGACCGGACCGTCGGTCGGCGTCTCCTGCCCCGCCTCCTCGTGACCGTAGACCGGACTCTGCAGCCGCAACCCGTACTTGGTCTGGACGACCTTGCCGGCGAAACGGTAGGTCTTGCCGGCCTGCACGTACTTGCTCAGGTAAGGCTGGTTGAACCAGATCGCCGTCACCTGCCCGGTCCCGTCCGACAGCACGGCTTCAGTGAGCGATAGTCGACGGCGGCGAAAGGCGTTCCGACTGGCCAGCCACTCGACCTTGGCCACTATGGTCACGTCCATCCCGGCCGTGAGACGCGACAGAGGCACCCGGACCGAGTAGTCCTCGTAGCGGAACGGAAAATGGAAAATCAGGTCGCGGACAGTCCGCAGCCCGATGGCCTCCAGCGCCTCCTTCTGCTTCTTGTTCAGTCCGGACATGGCCTGGACCGGATCGGTGAGCCTCATACGAAACCAGAATAACAGAGCTGGCCTTTGGGCGGCCAGGCCTTACTTTTCTGTCCTGATGGACCACCTTCTTGCCCTCAGGCCGGGCGGGCCTGCTGCCCTGCGGGCGGCTTTGCCCTCGGGCCGGGCGGGCCTCCGGCGCATGCCGACGCGGCACGGGTCGGCGCGCTCCGGCGGCGCGCCGCCCTAACTCTCGGCGTCCGGCCCTCGCTCCCGCTCGGGGCCCAGCCCTGACGCCTCCGAGGTTGCCGCGCTAGGCATGCGCCGTGGAAAATCGGGCCCGTCCAACCCTGTGTCAGTGCGCGGGAGGGAACGCAGTGACCGACCGCGGCAATCCCGTCGTGTCCGGAGCGGCGGAGACCGGATCGAACCGGACGCCTCCGAGGTTGCCGCGCTAGGCATACGCCGTGGAAAACCATCGACCCAAAAAACCGACAACGAATTCAGCAAGATACCCAAGTAGACGTTTGCTGGGATGAAATGTATTGCAGCCGACCACGAAACGACATGCAGGTCCTGGACGAGATGCAATATGTCCGGCTGGAGCGGTTTGTAAAGAGAGACGTATGTGCTGGTACGTTGATCGAGCAAACCGCGAAGCCAGATGCAGTGCGCTCGGACCAGAATCTGCCCGATAACAAAACCACCCCTCTTGACCCGATCTCCTTGATCCGAACAAAAGGGGTGGTGTGCCCGGGACGACTCGAACGTCCGACCTCAACCTCCGCAGGGTTGCGCTCTATCCAACTGAGCTACGGGCACCTGTTTCTTCCGTCTCTTTTTCAATCCACTTTCTAGGTCGGCAGGCTCTGAATGGGATGCTATGTGCCCGACTGGACCGATGAAAGTTTGCAGGGCGCACTGTTCGGGTGCGTCGAGCGAATTTCAGCGGGAAGCCAGGTGCAGTTCGCCGGCCTAGAGCCTGCTTCTCTTCTAGAACTTGAGAATCCGACCAATAATGTCGGAAATCGGCTCGCTATCCTCGGTCAGGTCCTCGGTCAGGTACTTTCCGAGGACATTGCGGATCTCGTTCGGGTTCTGCTGGTCAAGCGGCACCGGCAGATGCGGACGGACCGAGCTCTTGAGGCCCAGATACAGCATCTTGACCTCCGGCGGCTCGTACACGAACCAGAACCGGCTGATGTCTCGATAGGCGAACTTGACGCCGCCGACCGTGATCCCGTCCCCGGTCACCTCGACGATGACCCGATTCGGTGCCCTCAAGGCGGTCAGGTAGATCACCAGGGCAAACATCAGCACGAGGAGCGCGAACAGAAAGTTAGCAGAGGCCACGGCATAAATCAAGAGCGCCGCTCCGGCCAGGATCATGCCTGCATACCAGGCCCTCCCCCGCCGGTTTCGATCGCTCTGGTCGACCTCCCAGCTGAGGATGACCTCTTGCGGTGAACTGGCAAAGTTTTCCGGCATAATTTCACGGTTAGTTGGCTTTTCCAACATGCTTATCATACCGCAAAAACGGACCTGAACCAATGCTAATCAGGCGAAAGACAGTGTCCCCGGACTGAACAGGAGCAGCAAACCAATGATCAGCATTAGCACACCGCCGATCAACCGAGTCCAATGCGTATACTTATGGCTAATGCCGACTAGCTGCAACAACAGCATGGCCGAAAAGAAAACGAACAAGTCATCGGCCAGAAAGACCAGGGTGTAGAGCAATAAATATCCGTAGTGCTGCCAAGTCGACAGGTCACTTAAGACCAAAACTTGGGTGTAAACCGCCGGCAAACCAATTGAACAGACCAATTCGATCAAGTTGACCGCCACGGCCAGAACGATCACACCGACTAGGGCCAACAGCAAAGACCGGCGACCGGTCGCCCCCTTAGCCAAAGCAAAAACTTTCTCTCGCAGCCGGCCGTTGACCACCTTGCAGCTACCGTTACTGCACAGAAAATCGTAAAGATAATAGCCACCAGCAGCCAGCGCCACGACCCCGACCAACAACCTGATCCAGCCCACTACACCTAAGAACAAAAACACTTGTAGCCAAGCGGCTAAAAACAAGAAATAGACCAAGGCTGTAGTCAAAATGAAAGCCAGTCCGAGCAGCCAGGCTCGTCGCCGATTGGGCATGCCGACCAGCAGACTGAGCAAGAACAGCAGAACCCACATGGCGCAAGGATTGAAGCCGTCCAGGAAACCGAGCGTTACCGTCAGCAGCGGCAGGGGCATACCGATCAGGCTGATCTCGCCGATCAGGGGAAGACTGACCGATCCCGGCAACCCTTCGATCCGTGCAACGTCTTCCGCTGTCTCCGGTGCCGGTTCCGACTCCGATTCTGATACAACCGGCTCCACAACAACCTCTTCTGTCACATCTTCTTCTGGTGTTGGAGTGACGATCGCTGGTTCTGGAACAACCGAAGGATCTTCGATTACAGGTACAGCCCCTGACTCCTCGACGGTACCCGGCAGGCCTAAAACCACATCCGAATCGCCCCGCTCGGCCGCCAGCAGCAACTTAGACTCGATGGTCGGACCGGTCGTTTCGGCATCGCGAAAACCCTGTAAGTATTCCTCCCCGATCACAATCACCGGCACCCCATTAAAAGTCGTCCCTAACTGCTCACCGGTCCAACGGAACAGATCCATGTTGCCCCGATCTCCACTAACCTCGTAAAACCGAACTTCCAATTCTGGATACTTCACCAACAGCTCGTCGGCCAAATACTCCTTGGCGTGAGCACAATGCGGGCAACCTTCGGCCCAAAAAAGATGTAGAATCGGCAATTCGGCTGCGGCTGCCGATCCAACCTGACCGAACAGAGCACCGGCCGCGAGGACCAAAGCAAAAAACAAGGAACGGAACTTCATAAGACGAACTAAAAATTACGATTACGCTCGATTACCTCCAATAACTTCTCCTTGGATATCTCACCGCTCAACCGTTCCAATTCCTGTCCTGAAACATCTAGAAAAACAAAAGTCGGCAGGCCATCCTGACCGATTCCATATTCGGCCATCTTCTCCGCTTCATCATCAAAGTCATAATATTCAGTCTCCAGCCAGGGATTCTCGCCTTCGATCTCTTCCCAACGGGGTCGCATGACCAGGCAGCCCGGGCACCAAACCGCGCCAAACTTAAGTACCTTCATCTCATCACTAACGTTAAAAAACTTACTCGTTTGAATCGTGAGCGGACAGCTGAATCGCCTTACCCATAACTAACGCCTCGGCCAACTTGGCACGAGCCGAGGACAGAATGCGAGCCAACGTCGGCTGGGAAACGCGCATGCGCTTGGCAGCCGACACCTGGCTTAACTCCTCCAGGTCAACCAGACGGATCGCCTCCAGTTCATCAGCCTCTAATTTTAGTTCCTCTAGCTGCCGCAGGGGTACGCCACGCGGCTTAAAGTAAACCACGTCTGGCCGATGACCGATCCGCCTGATTTTCCTGGGTCTAGGCATGATTAGCTAGTTCGTCGGCCAGCTCCCCGACCAACACCGGATCCCCTTCCCCGTCGGCCGATTCCCGGGCGAGAATTACTCCCTACGGAGCCGGTGCTATTTTTGCAGTCACCTTGACCACGACCGGTCTTCGGTCCCCCTCCACGAGGTCCGGTTCCATCTAAATTAGGCATAAGTGTTTCTTTGTTATGAATATATATTCATATTGAAACACTATTCTAGCTAGTCGTCAAGAGGAGCTGCGATCGATCAGTTCAGCCGCCAAACGACCGGAATGCCAAATCGTGGGTAGGCCGGAGCCGGGATGGGTACCGCCACCGGTTAGATAGACGTTCTTCACGTCCTCAAAGCGGTTGTGCGGTCGAAACCAGAGCATCTGCCTCAATCGATGTGACAGGTTGAAAACCGCGCCCTCATAGACATTGTAGCTGTTCCGCCAATCAGCCGGAGTGACCATTTTTTCAACCTCAATCGATGACCTGATGTCGGATAGACCCAGTCGATTCTCCAAAGCATCCAGGGTCTGCTCGCGCAGTCGCGGACCAGCCTCGGACCAGTCGATATCTGCCCGACAGTTAGGTACCGGCACCAGCACATACAAGGCCGTCTTCCCTTCTGGCGCCAGCGTCGGATCAGTCGTCGAGTGATCCCGCACATAAAACGAGATGTCTCGTTCAGTCAGCTGTCCACCAAAAATATCCTCCACGTTTTTGCGATAATTGTTGGCCAGGACAATGGTGTTGTGATTCAGCTTGTACTGTTTGTTAAGCCCCAGGTAAAGCATGAAAATCGAGCAGGACAGGTCTTTTCGGACCAGCTTCTGAGGCGAATGTTTTCTGAGCACACCGTCATCAAACAAATTTTCTACCGCGTGACCGAAGTCCGCGTTCAGGACGATCCGATCAGCCTTAACCAGCTCCCCTCCCTCCAGCTCCACTCCCACAGCACGACCTTTCTGAACCACAATTTTTCTGATCGGTGTGTCGTAGTGAATCTGGCCGCCATCTTCTTCAATTGCTCGAGCCATTTGCCGCGAAATCTCGGACAGGCCGCCTCGGACATGGTAGACACCCTGGGAGTGCTCGACGTAGGGCACGATGGTGAAAGCACCTGGACAGTTCCAGGGCGACATGCCCAAATATTTGGACTGGAAAGTGAAGCAGGTCTTGAGGTCCGGTTGGCGGAAATAGTCGCCCAAAATACTGTAGATGGAACGACCAATGGCGAAGTGCGGTATGGAACGTAGAAACCGCCAACGTAACGCGTCTAATGGCTGATTGTTGTGAGCCAACAAGATCGGCATTAAATTGTCGTAGCGCTTCTTCTCACGTCGCAAAAACTTCTTCAGGCCTTCGCCGGACTCGCCAAAAACGCGCTTGATTTCAGCTTCGGTTTTGGTGCGGTCATGATGAATGTCCAAGTGACGATCGCCGAACTGGAGCCGATACATGAGCGGCAACTGCATGAAATCCAGATAATCGTCGGATTTGCGACCGGTGGCGGTGAAAATCTCGTCCAATACGAACTTCATCATTAGGAAGGTCGGTCCGACATCGAACCGGAAGTCTTTGAGTCGAATTTCCGAAGTGCGTCCCCCGGGCTGATCGGCCTTCTCGAAGATGTGCACCTCGTGCCCACCGTGAGCAAGCAGCATGCCGGCCGCCAAACCACCCGGCCCGGCCCCAACAATGATGATTTTCATGGGGTTTTAAGCAAAAAAATAATACCCTTTGGGGGGATTATAGCTTTTCTTGGATGGGTTTTCTATAAAGAAGTAGGGGTTCACCTGACGGTAGACCCATCGAACCGTCCGCAACTCAACTAGCCGAACACCCTGTCCAGAATTCGATCCAGAAAAAGAAAACCCTCTGGGCCGTAATGTTCCCTCAGCAGGTCGGCGACCTGATCGCGCTCGATGCCCTTCTCCTTAAGGTAGGCGAACTGCCGGCCGAAGGCATGCTCCTCGACCTTGTTGTTGGGATACGTGTCGGGACCGAGGCCGGAAAAAGCCGGAGTTCCGGACTCCCGCCCGTATTCGTCTTCGTCTTCGAGGTCCGCAAAGCGCTGGCAGTGGGCCAACTCGTGCGTCATCCAGGCGGACGGATCCTTCTCCGCCTCCCTCTCTCCGCCGAAATAGCCGCCGCGGACGAGGACCGTTCCGCGCTCGGCCATGGACTCGGACGGCTGCCCGCCCTTGTGCCACAGGTCGTCCGGCACCACGGCCACGAGAGTCTCGGCCAGACGACCGTCGTCCAGGAACCGGAACTGCTCGCCGAACTCGCCCGGAAGCTCGGCCGCCCGGACGAAGCCGATCCGCTCGGCGTCTTCCGGCGACTTCAGCTCCAGATAGTCCACGAGATGCGACCTTATCCCGCGTACCTGCTCCGCACGATCCGCATCCGGACGCTCCATGGACGCAAGTTCCTCTTCCGGCGGCCGGTAGGAAAAATTTTCGCTGAAAGGCATGACTCGTTCATTAGTTTATTAGGACTCGATCATTCCCCACCTGATCAGCGTATATCGCTCGACTTGCCGGAATATTAGCTGTTCGACCAGCACGCCCACCAGAGCAATAACCACGATGCCGGCCAATACCTGCGAGGTCCTGGCCGCCCACTGCGACATCCAGATGTACTTGCCCAACCCGCCCGCGCTGACCAGCAGCATCTCCGCGCCGATCAGCGACCGCCAGGACGAGCCGAATCCCAACCGCAGGCCGCTCATGATCTGCGGCAATGCCCCGGGCACGATAACCTTAAGAACGGTCCGGCAGCGGCCGAGTTCAAGATTGCGAGCCGCCAGCAGCCAGTTGCGGTCGATGTTTCGCACGCCGCCGATCACGCTGTAGATCATCTTGTGGAAACAGGAGATGAAGATGACTGCCCAAACGGTCTGCCGAGTGAAGCCGAGAACCAAGATCAGCAACGGCAGCCAGGCCAAGGAGGGAACCGCGTTAACTGCGGCCAGGAAAGGCATGAGGATTCGTCTGGCCAGATTGTTCGAGCCAATCAGGATTCCCAGGAGCAGCGAAAAGACAGCTGACATGAAGAAGGCCGGCAGCAAGTTGGTCAGGCTGTTCATCAGCAGCTTGGCCAGACTGCCGTCGGAGACCAGCCGCCACAGGACAACAAAGGTCTCGGCTGGCGACGACAGTGTCCAGGCCTTAATCAGGCCCAGACTGAACAGCAGCTGCCAAGCCGCTAGCACCAGCAGGAACCCGACTGAACCGAGCAACAGGGACCTAATCCACCGCCCCATAGATCTCGTTCTGCCAGGCGGACAGTTCAGTCTCGAAACGCAAATCGAAGATCTCGTCCATAGTCAGAGGATGGTCGATCAGTTCAGTCTCGAAGGCCATGTCGGCCAGCCCCATGGCGACCGTCGGATCCTGCCAGACCATGTTCGATATGTCGCCATTGCGCCACGTCTGAACAATGTCCTCGGGTCGATAGTCCAGAGCTCCGCCGCTCACCTGTCGAATATGATCGCAGAGCAATCGTGCAGCCTCATCCGGATTGTCCCGAATCAGACGCTGAGAATCGACCATGGCGGCCAGGAAACCCCTCACTTCGGCCTCATGTTGGTTCAGGAAATCCGTGTTCACGACCAGAGAGTTGCGCGGCATGTACCGATCGGCATAGCCCTTCTCATCCCACTCCGGCAGGATGATCGCTCCGGCCGCAACCATGTCAGTCACTCCCTGTTCCGACACGAGCACTGCACCGACGGCTTTCTTGTCCATCAGGGCCGTCACCTGATAAGAGCGGTCCAGGTTCGAAATTGTCACTTTCGACGGATCCACCCCCTGCTCCTTCAGTGCCTGACGTAACGACAGGTTGGTCGTGCCGCCGGCCACCACGTCATGGCCGACCAGGTCAGACAGGTTTCGCAGCTCGCCATCCGGACGGACAAACACATAGCTCGGCGAAGCAATTGTCGTGGTGATGACCCGAAGCGGAGCCCCCTGCGACATAACGTTCAAAAAGTTGGTGAAACCGGCCAGACCAAGGTCGACCTGACCAGACACCAGGGCCTGTCGAACCTCACTGCCACTCTTCAACGGAAGCAGCTGGACCGAAAGGCCATGGTCTTCGAAATAGCCCATTTCCTGGGCCAAAATAATAGAAACGTTACCGATACTCTGGGCGTTGTAACCGACATTCACTGGAAACAGGCCCGAATCGACGATCTCTTCTGGTTGATTCGTACTAGCCAGCCAGAAACCGAGGGCCAGTACGATGAGTGCACCCAGACCCAGAAGAAAGTAAGTTCTTTTCGCCGTCATACGCTTCCGTTAGGTTAGTTTCTTCCCAAAAGAATTCTCTCCGATGCCAAATCACCGGCAGCCTCTTGTTCGAGTCGCTTGAGAAACTCCTCACTCAGAGCATCCTCGACGTCCCTCGACAGCCGCACGAACTCTGGCGCATGTGGATCGCGGGGACGAGGCAAGTCGATCCGGTAAGTCTTTTTTACCCGACCCGGTGAGCTGGAGATGAGATGGATCGTGTCGGCCAGATAGATTGCTTCGTTGACGCTATGTGTCACAAACAACACCGTCTTGCCGGTCTGCTGCCAAATCCTCTCCAGACTCCGCCTCATGTACTTGCGGTTCTGAGAATCGAGCGCAGAGAACGGCTCGTCCATAAGAAGGATCTGCGGATCTGAAACCAGGGCGCGGGCAATGGCCACCCGCTGCTTCATACCGCCCGAAAGAACATGGACCGGCCAAGAGCTGAACTTAGTCAGCCCAACAAGGTCGAGATATTTGTCGGCCAAACGCTCCCTGTTCCGATGCGGCAGGCCGCTACTTTCCAGGCCGAACATGACGTTACCACGGACCGTCAGCCACGGGAAAAGAACGTACTCCTGAAAGACCATCATCCGGTCAGTGGCCGGAGAAACAACCGGCCGGCCATCAAACATGATCCTCCCGCTGGTTGGCGACAGAAAACCGGCCACCAGGTACAGCAGTACGGTCTTGCCGCAGCCACTGGGGCCCAAGAGGCAAACAAATTCGCCCGGTTTGACCTCAAGGGAAACATCCCGCAACACCTCATGAACGGCTTCTTCCGTGAAGCTGCGACCGACATTCTCTAGTTCCAGTATAGATGGAGGCATAATGTCTCAATCCGGGCCGATTGACACCCAGATTGTATCTAGATAGATGTCAATTGCCCATTTTGATCGTTTGAACCCCCTCCACCTTCAACCATCAAAACGGCACCGTCAAGAAGACGGCGCTGTTTTGATAGCGGAGGAGGGTGGGATTTCCTACCTGCCCCTTACCTGCAAGGCGAGCGCCTAACTGTGCCGAAAATCAAAGAATGGAGAAAATTCCCTATTCAAAGAGCTGCATGTCTGGTATTAGACGATAGTACTGACGGTTTCATCCGTATTGTGTACCACATCAACTTCCTAAGCTTGTTGAATTTCTTCACCGATGATTCTAGTCAGTCTATCCCAGTCATCTTCGTTGACATGTGAATAGTCTGATAACCCTTTATCGTAGGCAGCAAAGAGCCGCCGCACGACCGGCTGTTGCTCAGTAGATAATTTTGACCACATGGTTCTGATTTTGTCTCGAGTATGAGCCTCTCCTTTTTGGAGAAAATATAGAGGTAGATTGTATTCGAAAAACGAAATGGACTCTGCTTGCATTATTGTTATCGAGTCTTCGTCTGTGCCGTACTCATGAGAGGCTACCAGCTGAACCGTTCGATCGGTCAATTCTTTTTCAATTCCGTATTTTTCTAGAATTTCACCGAGTATTTTGGCAGATTTTTCTGCATGAGCCTGCTTGAATGCCTGCTCGTCCTGAAAACCATCTTTTTTTATGCGCCATTCTTCCTTACAGGTATCAAGATCGTGTCCCAAAGAAGCCAGTTCCATAGACAGATCTGCGTTTGGGTTTAGTTGTCTGACCCACTTCAAGACACCCTGAGCATGTTTTAACGACTGAGGTAGCCTGGAACCACAAAGAATCCCAAGCAACTCATCTTTAAGCGCCTCGACAGACATCTCTTGTGATTCTCTTAGTTCCATATTTGGGAATATGAAAAGCCAAGTTAAGTGCTGCATGGTGCAGGACACCATCTGCGAGGACGGGCAGGGGTGGGATTTTCGCCTAGTGGCGCCGAAATAAGGGGGTGGGATTCCTCCTCCCCCACGCCTCGGCCATATCCGGCCTCGGCGTTCCTCCGGAGCCCGGGTCTCTCAAACGTGCCATTCCAGGCACGTTTTCGAGTACCCTTCGAATCCCACATCCACTCTATCAGAAAAGAAAGTTCCCACCCCAAGAGGGGTCGGAACTTTCTTCTGGCGGAGGGGGTGGGATTCGAACCCACGGTGCCATCTCTGGCACGACGGTTTTCAAGACCGTTGCCTTAGACCGCTCGGCCACCCCTCCATGAAACTGATTGTTTTTAACCGACGAAGACTTCTCGGCAGAGCCTCGGGCAAAAAACTGAAACCCGCTATGCCCGGGTGCCTTTTGGCACCCGTCAGCCGGCTCGGCCGCTCACCGGTTCGCGGTCCTCGCTCCGTCCGACCCGCTCGGCCACCCCTCCATGAGCCTGGTTGTTTTTAACCGACGAAGACTTCTCGGCAGTGCCTCGGGCAAAAAACTGAAACCTTCTGTGCCGGGGCGGCTGCCGCCAAGGAAATGGCAGCCGACTCAGCCACCCCTCCATGTACCTGATTGTTCCCCTTCGAACAAACCTAATCTAGCCCAAAAGACTGCCCAAATCAACCCAAAAGAAAAGAACGGC
>JBDRRB010000081.1:0-12048 GCA_043825985.1 bacterium
AGAAGCCGGCCAAGCGGAAGGCCGCCCCGAAGCGCAAAGCTGCTCCGAAGCGGAAGGCCGCCAAGAAGCGCAAAGCTGCTCCGAAGCGGAAGGCCGCCAAGAAGCGCAAGTAGTTCCTTTGGAAACAAAACGACCGCCAACCGGCGGGCGTTTTGTTTTTTGGAAAAGCTTTTCCTGCTACTCCAGATCGATATCCAACCCGCGCAACAGCGAGACCGCTTCCGGCAACGAAAATTTGGCTCGGTTAAGCCTGTTTGCCTGCAAATCGATCAGATAGTTTCTGGCCCGGGAAAGATCGGCTCCGGACAGCCTAACGTCATGAAATACGGTCTCGGACAGGTCGCTCCGGTCAAAGTTGGCACCGGTCAAATCAGTGCCGACGAAGACGCAGCGCAGGACATCGCAGTCAGCAAACCTGGTCCCTGCCATGGGCAGCGACGAGAAGTTGCTGCCGTCCAAAAGGCACTCATCAAAACTCAACCTGAGAAATCCTGACGAGCATCGGGAGAAATCTGTGCCAAGCAACTTGCAGCCGACGAACTCGACGCCCTTCATGCCGCAGTCGGACAGTCTGACCAGACTGAAGTTGCAGCCGACGAAACGGCAGTCGACAAAGGATGTGCCGACGCAACTTGATCCCGAAAAGTCGCATCGGGAAAAATGGCAGTCGGAAAAAGAATGACGGGACAGATCGGCACCGACGTATTGCTCGCCGGACAGCCTCAGCCCGTCATGGTCGAACGACAGCGATCCGTCCTGAACGAAGACCACAAAGATGCTACCTAAAAAGTTAGTCGATCCGCCCCTGTCACTCGGCAGAAAGAAGACGATCTTGACGCCAGAGACCGACGGCTAGATGCCCAATCGGACCTGCGACACGAGTTCACTGTCCTCAAATACTTTAACCGTACCGAACTGTCCGTCGTAACCGGGACGGACATGGATGTTGCCGTCGCGGACCCGACCGATGCCTTCGGCCATGCGACTATCTGAACAGACGGCGATCTCGGACAGCGGGACGTCCAACAGCACCTCGAACTCGGTACCGAGACACTCCAGCAGCTTTCGGTAGGTCGCACCAACGGCCTTGGTCGCCCGACCGCGGCCAAAGGTGTCGGCAATTATCTCCTCCAGAGGAACGATGTGCCTGAAGTCGGGCGCGCCGTCCGGACGCGTGCCGACCGACCGGTCGGCCAGGGCATGAACCCGGCCCAAGACGCCGCGCGTGAGCGGCTTCGAGCACTTCGGGCAACGGCCGCCCAACTGTTCGGTCCGGTCAGGCTCGCAGCTGAAGCCGCAGTCCCGATGGCCGTCGACGTGATACTTCCCCTCCTCGGGGAAGAACTCTATGGTATACGGAAACCTGGACGCGTCACGCTCACGGATCGGGGAAAGGACCGCATCATAGGAAAGCGACTCGAGCTCGAACACGTTCGCCTCCCGGGCCAGGTTCTTGAGTCCATGTGCGTCGGAGTTGGAGACCAATGACAGCCGATCGAGAGCCGACAGCCGCCAGTTCATCGGCGGGTCGGAAGACAGTCCGGTCTCGACGGCATGGATGTTAGGCGTCAGCTCCTCGAAGCACTCCTCCAACGAATCGAAGCCGGACTGCGACCCGAAGACGGAAAACCACGGAGTCCAGGCATGGGCCGGGATGACTTCGCACCGACTGTCGGCGTCGAGGGCCATCTTGACGATCTCCTTGGCGTCCATGCCCAGGATCGGCCGTCCGTCCGACTTGAGGTTCTTGCCGTGCCCATCCAGGAAACCGACCATCGACCTGACCGCCTGCAACGTCGGGGCCAGCACCACCAGATGCAGGCGCCTCGTCCGTCCGCCCTTCTTGTAGATGCAGCACAGTTCGGTGGACAGCATGAACCGCATCGGCCGCCGGCCGCGAGATTTCGGCGCGGACTCGTAGCTGCTACCTCCGTCCTCCGACGCGAACTCCGGACGCAGCGAAAACAGACCGTCCTCGGCCGGCTCCAGTTTGGCCTCGATTTCCCTAAGCCAGGCCGGATGGGTGAAGTCGGAAGTGGCCAGCACGTCTATGCCCTTGGCCGATGCCCAGGCGGCCATGTTCGACAGAGTCAGGTTCTTCGAACAGGCACGCGAATAGCGAGAGTGGACGTGGAGGTCGGCGATATATCTCTTTTTTTGTGGCAGGTCGACCATACGAACTGTTCAAATTCTCTTCAGAAAAATAAAGCGGCGGAAAAATCTGCCTGTGACCGAAACCGAGAGTGTCACCGCCCGACAGCGGACGACAGCCCTAGAGTCCGCCCAGACAGTTCTGAACGATCAGCCGCGCGAGCACGTCAGTGTCATGACGAATCAGCGAGCGCCTGATCGGGTCGCCGCTCTTCTGCACGTACGTCCCCGTCCGGACCAGCTCAGCGGCCAGCGGCACTGCCTTCGAGATCGGGGCTTGAAGGTCCTCGGGCGGCACGACAAAGAATTCCCCTTCCCGGGCATACTGGTCCAGAAGCTCCGGCGGCGGGACGGTACTGTTGAAGGTCACGAAGTCGATTCTCCCCTCCCCGACATAACGCTCCAGCTCGGAGACGAAATCGGCCACACCAAACCCGTCGGTGTGCCCGGGCTGCGTCATGAGGTTACAGTTGTAGACGACCGCCGCCTGAGACCTGGAAATGGCCTCCGAAATGCCGCGCACCAAAAGATTCGGAATGACGCTGCAGTAAACGTTTCCGGGTCCGATGACGATGCAGTCGGCGGACTCGATGGCCGCCACGGCCTTCGGATTGGCGTGGGCCTCGGGATCAAGCGACAGCTCCTTTCGGCCGGACAGCGAAGCGTGCTCGATCTCGCTCTGTCCGCGGAGATCACCGGCCACCAAGGTCACGTTCGAGGTAGTCACCGGAATCACCTCCCCGCTGATCGAAAGCACGATACCGGCGACACGGACGGCCTCCTCGAAGCTGCCGGTTATCTTCTCCAGGGCGGAAAGAAAGATGTTGCCGAAATTGTGACCGGTCAGGTTTCCGGACTCGAAACGGTAGCCGAACAGCTCACGTAGTATCTGAGACGAGTCGGACAGCGCGATCAGGCACTGCCGAACGTCCCCCGGCGGAAGCACTCCGAGCTCGTCGCGCAGGATTCCGGTCGACCCGCCGTCGTCGGCCATCGACACTATCGCGGACAGCCTGACCGGAAAACGGCGCAACCCGGAAAGCAGGGTGAACTGTCCAGTTCCCCCGCCGATGGTCACCAGACTCTTCATAGATGTTCCTCGATGGCCGCAGCCATGACCAAACGGCAGCTCTGCTGAGACTGTCCCCAAACATGGTCGAATACCGTCTTCTGCATCGACGCCACGCGCTGATCCTCAACCAGCACGCCGTCGGGCTGATCGTTCTCGTCGATCGAGATGAAGGCGACCTTGCCGCCATAGATGAAGGTGCAGGATGGGGCCGGATGCTCGGCGAATATTGTCCGCTGCTCGTAGAGCGGACGAGTGGCGCTGTCGTCGCCGGCCACCAGGGCGCGGACGCGAATCTCCCTGGCGACGCGCTCCTTGGTGAAGTTCGGAAAGTTCTGGTAGATGAACTGCCGCAGCTGCGCGGTAGTGTAGACACGGAAAAGACGGTTGACCGACTCCTCGGAAACGGTCGACAGGACATCGCGCAGGATGATCTCGACGCCCTTCATTCCCTCATAGTACTTGACGGCCGGACGCTCGGTGCCGTCCAGATAGATCGACCGCAGCTCCGGCAGCACCTCGTTTATGTGCCGCTTCAGCTCGACCAATCCCCTCTCCCGATGCTCCAGGACCTCGATCAGCTTATCCGGACTCTCAGCCAAAAAAAGCGCCTTCTTATGACGCTGAAACGTACCGACCAGACCCAAATCGCCAAGAGACTTGATCGTGTCCTGAACCTGGCTTCGGCCCAGGCCGGTTTCCTGAGAAATCCGCTTCACCGAACTGGCCCCGTTGGTCATCAGGGCAAGGTAAACCCTGATCTCCCGCTCGCTGAAACCAAGCTGCTTTAGTATCTGAGGTATTTCCATAAGCCCCCTGCCTGAATGGCCAATGATGAGCCACATCACCTTGAGGGTACCATGAAGCAGGCCGACCAGACCAGTCCATTTTATTGGCTATATTGAGCCAAAAAAAGATGAATGGGGAACAAAAAAAGCGCCCTCTAGAGGGGCCAACTTAAGACCGTGAGCCATCCCGAACCGTCTCACCGCCGACCGCATCCCGTCAGGTAATGTTCGCGAACGAATTCGAGTAGACAATCCGGCCGCTCGTATAGCGACATAGTTCTGTTTGTCCATCCGAAAGGGGCGGCTTCAGAATTGGATGTGATGTGCTCGCCTGAATCATTCTTTATCAATCCGCCCGGCCAGTACAAGAATAAGTGGCACTGTTGTGTGGGATGAGATGGGTCTGGCTACTTCACAACCAAAAAGCGACTTCAGAATTGGATGCGATGTGCTTGTCTGGAGCCATGGCCGAAGCGAGGCGCACTGAATAAGTGCGGTGAACAAGGCCTTGGCGAAGACAAGTGCAGCGCGCCAATTATGAAATCGCGTACAAACAAAAAGTGCGGGGTCCCGGCGGCCACCTACTTTCCCAGGGGTTGGTTTACCCCAAGTATCATCGGCCCAGCGTGGCTTAACTTCCGTGTTCGGGATGGGAACGGGTGTGACCCACGAGGAAGTGCCACCGAGACTCCGCACTCTTTATGGTGCGAATCGCTAGCTTGCAAAATACCTTTCCGAATTTCAGTGGTAATAAGAGCAGAATGACTTATTAGTACGGCTCGGCTGAAACCATTGCTGGCCTTATACCTGCCGCCTATCAACCAGGTCATCTCCCTGGAGTCTATGAAACCTAATCTTGGATAGAGCTTCGCGCTTATATGCTTTCAGCGCTTATCCCCACCGAACGCTGCTACCCAGCAATGCCCTTGGCAGAACAACTGGTACACAGGAGGTTCGTGCTTCTCGGTCCTCTCGTACTAGAGAAGCGTACCCTCAAGTTTCCACGCCCGTAGCGGATAGGAGACC
Organism: bacterium; assembly: GCA_043825985.1. Classification (GTDB taxonomy): domain Bacteria; phylum Patescibacteriota; class Patescibacteriia; order SG8-24; family SG8-24; genus UBA1561. The sequence continues at coordinate 5,035 of JBDRRB010000081.1, forward strand.
GAACTGTCTCGCGACGTTCTGAACCCAGCTCGCGTACCGCTTTAATAGGCGAACAGCCTAACCCTTGGGACCTTCTCCAGCCCCAGGATGCGATGAGCCGACATCGAGGTGCCAAACCGGGTCGTCGATGTGGACTCTTGGACCCGATCAGCCTGTTATCCCCGGAGTAGCTTTTATCCGTTGAGCTTCCGCCGTCCTATATCGTACGGTCGGATCACTAACTTCCACTTTCGTGACTGGTCGTCTTGTAGGACTTCCAGTAAAGCTGGCTTTTGCGTTTGCACGTCCGGCTCCGTTTCCATCGGAGCTAAGCCAACCTTTGTAAACGCCTCCGTTACCTTTTAGGAGGCCACCGCCCCAGTCAAACTACCCACCAGCTACTGTCTCCCGTGACCGCACCGACCGCGAAAGCTAAAAAGAACGTTCCGGCCGAAGCCGAATGGTCTCACTTTCGCGACCTGTGAGGTCACAGGATTAGAATTTAAGCAACGCAAGGGTGGTGTCTCATTGGCGCCGGAGCTCCCACCTACGCTGAACATGCGAGGCCTAAACCCAATAGCAAGTTGTAGTAAAGCTTCACGGGGTCTTTTCGTCCAGCTACGGGAAGAGAGCATCTTCACTCCCCTTGCAATTTCGCCGAGTCCCTCGTTGAGACAGTTGTCAACTCGTTATGCCATTCGTGCGGGTCGGAACTCACCCGACAAGGAATTTCGCTACCTTAGGACGGTTATAGTTACCGCCGGCGTTCATCAGCGCTTGGATTCAGAGCTACGTTCTTCCGAAGAAGAATTTCACCCCTCCTCTTGACGTTCTGACACTGGCCAGGCATCAGCCCCTATACATCGCCTTGCGGCTTAGCAGAGACCTGTGTTTTTGGTAAACAGTCGGTTGACAGTCGTTTGCTGTGGGTCCCCTTGCGGGGACCGGGCCTTATCCCGAAGTTACGGCCACTATTTTGCCGAGTTCCTAAACGAGGGTTCTCTCGTTCGCCTTGGCACATTTATGCCCACCCACCTGTGTTGGTTTGCGGTACGGATCCCGTGCGCGATAGCTCTTAGAGGATTTTCTTGGCACCTCCGACACCCGAATTGCCGACCTTGCGGTCAGCTTCCGACGAGCGCTTGAATCATGTCCGCGGATTTACCTACGAACCTTCTTGCGCCCTCGCGACGACTATAGCCGAAAATCGCTCGGGTTGGGGAGATGCGTCACCCCATCGAACACGCACGGAAGTGCTGGAATATTAACCAGCTGTCCATCGACTACGCCTTTCGGCCTCGCCTTAGGACCGACTAACCCTGGGACGATTTGCGTTGCCCAGGAAACCTCGGGTTTGCGGCGTGGAGGGTTTTCACCTCCATTTTTGCTACTTATGCCAACATTCTCACTTCTCATCCGTCCACCGGCCCTCGCGGGTCCGACTTCAACCAGATGAGAACGCTCCGCTACCACTCCGCATTGCTGCGGAATCCCCGACTTCGGTGTCCAGCTTAGCCCCGGTGAATTTTCGGCGCAGATCATCTTGACCAGTGAGCTGTTACGCTTTCTTTAAAGGATGGCTGCTTCTAAGCCAACCTCCTGGTTGTATAAGACAATCCACCACCTTTCACACTTAGCTGAAACTTAGGGACCTTAGTCTGGGGTCTGGGCTGTTTCCCTTACGACTGATGGAGCTTAGCCCCCATAGTCTGACTGCCGGAAATCCACACACGGTATTCGGAGTTTGGTTGGAAGACCTAAGATTGCTCCCGGTGCCCCCATTCAGTGCTCTACCCCCGTGTGCTTCTAAACCGACGCTAGCCCTAAAGCTATTTCGCGGAGAACCAGCTATCACCCAGTTCGATTGGAATTTCTCCTCTAACCACAGCTCATCCCACAGCGTTACACGACTGACGGGTTCGGACCTCCCCAGGGTTTTACCCCTGGTTCATCCTGGCCATGGCTAGCTCACTGGGTTTCGGGTCTGGTGTGTGCCACCTGTTGACTTCCATCTCTCTACTGGCCACTTGCGCGACCGGCAGAGTTGATGGTAGTCAACTACGCCCGTTAAGGCTCGCTTTCACTGCGGCTCCGTCCCCTCGGGGACTTAACCTAGCGACACACAGCCAACTCGTTGGCTCATTCTTCAATAGGAACGCCGTGACACGCTCCGCATTGCTGCGAAGTTCGTGCTCCGACTCCTTGTAAGCGTACGGTTTCAGATACTATTTCATCGCCCTCCCGGGCTGCTTTTAACCTTTCCCTCACGGTACTGGTTCACTATCGATCACGAAAAGTATTTAGCCTTGCGACATAGTCGTCGCTGTTTCATACGGGATTTCACGAGTCCCGCACTACTCACGTTAAGTCCGCGCGAAGAGTCGAGGCATTTCACATACAGGACTGTCACCTTCTGTGGTCGGTCTTTCCAGACCGTTTTGCTATGGCTCAACTTTTATGACTCGCTGGAACATCACCGGTGCTCCTAGCGGACTACGTACAACCCCCATGATGCAACGGCCGGCACCTTTAATTGATCGCCCGCGGCAGGAATGTTGCCATTCTAGCTCGGTGCGTCAAAACACAATCATGAGTTTGGGCTGCTCCCCGTTCGCTCGCCGCTACTAAGGGAATCTTAGCCAGTAGTCCAGGATGTGTTTCGACCGACCGAAATCGGTCGATCCAAAACCCTGAACTAATGGCTGGGTTTGTTCTCTTTTCCTCCGCTTACTGAGATGTTTCACTTCAGCGGGTTCCCACGCACCAGGTCGCCCTGGATTGTGACTGCCCTCAACAGGCAGCCGGGTTTCCCCATTCGGACATCTCCGGATCAAAGGTTGCTTGCCACCTCCCCGAAGCTTTTCGCAGGCTGCTACGTCCTTCATCGGCTTTTCGTGTCTAGGCATCCACCGTACGCCCTTCTGCTGCTCTCTTACCACTGAAATACGAAAACGTATTTCTTCGTTTGCTTTTACAAGCTTGCGTGTTTGGGTTGTCAACGTTCGCGAAGCGCACTCCGCTCGTATGCGTCGGCTTCAGAAGTGGGAGCGTGAGCAGGTCACTAGTGGCAAAAAGCTGCCCACTGTAAGCTGTCGCGTTCCCGCTTCCGTATCCGACTTATCTCCTATCAAATAAACTCCTCTTCGGAGCGGTCAGATCATAACTTTTCCTGGTTTTCCTGTCAAGAGAGTGACCACCCCTGGCTGCCGTGGCCAAAACTGACCTGAACAGAGAGCATTTTTGCCTATCCGACCCTAACCGTCAAGGGCGACAAAACGACCTATTTATCCTATACTTATCCACACTATTAAAGTTCTCACCTGTCCCTTTGGGACCAGGTACCGACCAAACGTATGAACCTCAAAGTCGTCTGTGTAGGAAAGATGAAGGAACGCCATTGGACCGCGGCACAGGAGGAATACCTGAAGCGTCTGGGTCCGTTGGCGCGGATCGAGGTCGTCGAGGTGGCAGCCGAACGTCTGGGCGGAAGCGTCACGGACGAGGAGGCGATGCGGCGCGAGGGCGAGCGACTGCTGCGGCAGGTGCCGGACGGAGCGGCCATGATCGCGCTCGACCGAACAGGGCGGCAGATTCCCTCGGAATCTTTTGCCGAACAGCTGCGAAAACTGGGCGAAACGGGCCGTCCAATCTGCTTTCTGATCGGCGGAGCGGCTGGACTGTCGCCGGCAGTACTGCAGCGAGCCGACCTGAAGCTGTCGCTGTCGGAGATGACGCTGCCGCACGAGCTGGCCCGGGTGTTCCTGGTCGAGCAGCTTTACCGGGCGTTAAGTATCTCGCATGGTGGAAAGTATCATCGATAACGACAATATTTCGACCGAGACTGGATTGACAGGCCAAGCGCAAAAGAATAGCCTAACCTGTCGAGTCCAAAGAGGAGGGGACGGAATTGAAAACGATCGACAAGCTCGTTGACTGGTGCGGTGACCCCAAACGGCAGAAAATTCTGGGATGGTTCACTCTGAGCTTCAGCATGGCCATGGCGCTGTTCGGTCTACCGAACGAAGTTTGGACGACCTACCAAGAACAGCAATGCACTGTAGTCTGGCCCTTCCTGCTGATCCTGACTGGGGTGTACATATTTCGCTTGCCCTACAACACCGGCAAGAAGGCCTGGGCCTCGGTTCCTTCGGACGCGATCAACATCGTCCTCTGTACCATCTTGATCACCCAGAAGCTGACCTATGAATGAGTCAGTCCCGCAGAACTCTCGCCAATCCCCCGCTTGGGGGATTTTTTGTTGAAAAGAAAAAGCCCACCGAGAAGGCGGACTAGCTAACTCCAGGATTGGACTGATTCGTTCTACTCATGATCGGAAGACAAATTACCCACCAAAGACGCGAACTCTTCTGGATGCTCGTTCTGCCAGACTAGCAAAGTCTCCGTAGCGATGAACTGCAGTACATGAAGATCATCCTCACTGCAAAGCTGACTTGCCGGTATATCGTCGACTTCCCTAGCCACTCGAAACATCACTTGAAGCACCAATGGTCTAACTGGCCAAACTTTACGTAGAGCCAACATTATCCCTACCCGAAACCAGAAACGGTCAGCATTATCAAAACAAAGATGACTGGTCTGACCATCGGACCAAAAATCCAATAGGTACGACGCCAGAAGATCCGCGTCATCTGGATTGTTCCTGACCTCTATCACAGCCAGAAAAAACTCCAGACGCTGCCTCCGATGTTTTCTGACCTTGAGACTTTCAGATTCCATCCCCCAGGGAGCTTCCACATACCACCTGGACAGCTCGACCGGACGGATATGATCTGGTGTCTCACCGGTAACCCGATACAACACAGACAAAATATGGATATCGTTAGTCGATAACGCCTTTCGACTGGGTTGATAGACGACCGATGGATTAGGTATGTCCGGTAAGGATGGTTGTTCGGCTGTTGATTCTTCTTCCGAACATTGATCGACATTCAAATCATGACCGTTCAAAGCTATAGATGTTACATAGCCACTGACGAGATATGCAACAAGTGCCAACACGACGGTCAGAGTCATGAACCAAGCACGAGAGCGAACGCAATGTGGCATAGTGGACGTCAACTCCGTCCATGAAACGTTCACGAGCTCAATGACCAAAGCCTCACTCCGATAAGGCGCACCTTCGGTCCCCTCGACCGGCTTGGTGATCCGCTTCTTGTGTCGGTTGCCGATCAAGAAAAACGTCCAGGCTATAAACGGAATCAAAACCACGAACGAACAACCCAGGGCCAGCACATGCCACGAAATTCCGAACATTTCCTCTCTCCTTCTTTCAAAGATCTGGCTGCAGCTAAGCAAAAAAGAACGCCTGAGTCAAGAATGTGTCGGCGGCTTCAGAAGATAAAGAAGCACCGACCTGAAAAAATGCCAACCAAACCTCGAGGGTGGCTCAACAAAAAACACCGCCGTACAGGGCGGTGCGAAAGTTCCTCCTTAAGGGGGGGCAAGTGATGCGCGAGACAGCCGCCATCATGGCCGAACGGAGGCCATCATCTGTCGGGAAAAGTTCGGGTCATCATGGCGGAAAATCCGGAGGGATGATTCACTCTCCATGACCTCAGGGCAAGATTGGCCCGATATCGGATGATTCCACCGTAGTCATTTCCGTCTACAACGACACCGCTGCAGATCGGCGGGCTCTCCTGCGAGAGCCGAACAACCGCATTAAGTGCAGCCTCGTCAATCGGCCACATCTCCCTGATCGCCAACAGTGCGGCACCGCGCAGGTGCAGACGACCGTCGTCGGTGCAGGCATAGCTCGGACGCAAGTACAGATCCTGCAGCCAAAAGGTCAGAACAACTACATCGGCCTGTCGCCCCCTGGCCGCCAAAGTCGCCGCATAGAAATAATCAACTTCAGTTGTGCCCCCGTCATCCACAAACCTGTAAGAGTCACGGACCAGCCATTCAGACAGCTGAACCGGACCGATGTCCGTACTGACGGCCTCATCCGAAACGCGATAGGCCAGGAAGAGCCGGTCTATCCTGTCGGTGACCTCAGAACGACCGCTTGAGACAACCAACGAGTCAGCGGATGCGACCGAAAATGATGCCTCGCCGTCGCTGCCAAATAATTCTTCAGGTGCGTTAAGTCCCGCCACAAAAAACACGATGAAGCCTACCTGACAGACTAGCATCCTCAGCTTAGCTGCGAGAGGCAGTTCTTTTAACCGCCCCCATGGGGAGACCCTTTTGACCTCTTCGGTCACGGCTGGGCTACGATATGTCACTGTCGTGTTCTCGATCAGCGTTGAACGACTGCCGGCGGCGGCACTGACGACCGTTAGACAAAGAATGATGGCCATCGAGATGAACATCCCTACCAATCCAAACCAAAACACCATACCTTCCTCCTTCTTCTGTTGCCCAGAAGATTTCAATGAACCGCCCAAACCTAAGCACAAATCGGCATAAGAGTCAAGATATCGGACCAAAGGCCACATTTCCACCTGTCAGCAATGACATTTCTAAGACTCAAACCCGAGAACTGAGTGCCTCAAGCAAAAAAAAGGCGCCGTACCGACAAGGTCGTGCGCCATAACGAGAGTGTTCCCAGACTTCGGCCCGACTAGGCCGAAATCTACTGAGATGGTAGCACCTCGGCGGCCGGACCGCGAGGGCTGGAGATCAGCCCTTCCACTTGTTGGTGGGGTCGTCGTCGTGCGGGCTGAAGACGGCCGTCGCATCCGAGTCTGATCCATCCGACCCAAGGCCATCCAGCCCGAGTTTCTCGAGCTCAGACGGATCTGGATCCCGCGGATCGATCATGACCGTCTCCTGGCCGTTGCCGTCCCAACCGTTACTCCCGAACAAGGAGGCCGGGACGTCACCGAACTGACGGGGGCGCCCAAGGTCGATGGCGACCGCCCGATCCTCCGGCGGCTCACCGTCACGTGACTCACAGGCGAAGGAATTGCCGTGGTCCGGCGGCAAGCCGAGGGTCAGATGGCGGCCCAAGGAGAAATCCAGTGGGATGAGTCTGGCAGTCAGACCATCCGGGAAACCGGCACCATCCGG
>JBDRRB010000082.1:0-19531 GCA_043825985.1 bacterium
ATCTTCAATCAAGGCTTCGACAACTTTTTTTCTATTCGTAAACCTCTTGATGTCTGCCCGTAGGTCTTCCATTCTTCTTGACTTACGGTCCGCCAATTCGACCAGACGATCTACAAGCGAATCATCGCCACCATCAACTGGACCATTAAGCACTTCAGACATCTCGGCCTGGGACAGATTGTCGCTGATCCCGTCCGTAACCATGACGATCGACTCGCCCGGACAGAGCTCAAACGTGCCGGTCACGAAATCCGGGTACTGCCCTCCGACTGAACTCCATAAGATGTTCTGACGCTTGAACGCCTCGGCCAGCTCCGGCGGGGCATCGGCCAGCTCATGGACAAAGCGGGCCTGGCGAAGAAAATCGGCCCTCTGTCTGTCGATCTCTCCCCCGTCGACCATCGAACTGATCATGAGATGGTACTCGTTCTGGTCGACAGTGATCAGCTCGAGCGAACCGTCCACCCTTCTCTTGTAGATCCGACTGTCGCCGACATGGGCATAGACTACGGTCGCCGGCTGGCCTTCTCCGGTCGGCATGACCCTGACCAAATCGGCAGTCGTGCTGGATTGGATCTTCTTGAGCTGTTCGTCCGCCTTTTTTAACGCTTCCAGCATGACGGATTTGGTCTCCTTAACGTCAGCCGAATCGCTCAACCGACTCATCGTGTCCGCCGCCTGAGCCGAAGTCAGCCGACTGGCCAAGTAGCCGCTGCTGGTAGATACGCCGTCGAACAGCCCATAGATTCCCAGATGCCGCAGCCGACCGACTGCCGACTTCTCGATCTCGGCAAACTTCTCGAACAACTGCTTCATCCCCTGGTCCCTCGACAGCTCGTCCGGAATTCGAACATCTGCCTCACCCAACACCTTGTCATCATTGCGATTCAAGTGGCGAAAAGAAGGAACCGAATGACTTTCTACGGTAAGCCTCGGTGAACCGGTCGGTTCACGTTCAAAACTTACTCTGTCCGATTCTCCGAAATGAAACTTCTCACCGGGCATATCGACAAAAACAATAAATTATATTTCTCGTACCGAACTGATCATAGCAGAAAGGCGAACCGAAAATAACGGATAAAAAAGGCCGACCGAGAAGCTTCGGTCGGTTTCCTTCGAAGAAAGTGTAGAGCTTACGATACTATACGATACTAGAAGACCTCTTGTGCCAAGTGACCATACGGCGTCAAGGCTCCGAACGACTTCCGTAGCTGTGGCCTTTTCCCCCAATCAAAACGACTCCTGGCTTCTTTGCCGAGTTCTGGAACCTTTTTTTCCCCAGTCAGGACACGATCCGAACAGCCCCGGCAAGATTCCCCGAACTCTCGGTCACACCCATCACATCTGCCGTTTTTCGCCACTCTATCCTCCTACTGACCGGAAAGTAACGGTCAGGCCAAACTAAATAGAGCCACAAGTTAATCGAAAAATCAAGACTGACGACATCTTTAAGGTAAAAAATGCCTAATTTCCAACCCTAAAGTGACAGGTGTCGCCGTCGCGCATGACGTAGTCCTTGCCTTCGATGCGCAGCCTGCCGGCCTCCTTGGCCCCGACCTCGCCCAGTTCCACGAAGTCCTGCCAATTGATCACCTCGGCGCGAATGAACCCCTTCTCAAAATCGGTATGAATCACTCCGGCGGCCTGCGGTGCCTTGGTGCCGCGTCGCACGGTCCAGGCCCGACTCTCCTTCTCCCCGGAGGTAAAGTAGGTAATCAAGCCCAACAACTTGTAGCTGGCCTGAATGAGCTGGTCGAGTCCGGTCATCGGCAGGCCCAGCGCGTCGAGATACTCGCGCACGTCTTCTGCCGGCAGCGAGGCGATCTCCTCCTCCATCTTCACGCAGAGCGGTATCTGCAGCTCGGCCGGCAACGACGGAACCAGGTAGCCGGACTTGAGCTGCGACTCGTCGACGTTGACCACGTACAGCAGCGGCTTGCTGGTGAGGAGCTGGACGTCGCGGACTGCCTTGGCCTCGTCCTCCGACAAGTCGGCCTCGCGCGCCGGACGGCCGACGGACAGCAGCGCGCTCAACTTCTCGAAGCCGGACAGGGCCAGCTTCTGGTCGCGGGTCTCGCCGGCCTTCATCGACTTCCTCAGCCCCTCGAGACGCTTCTCGACTACCGCCTGATCGGCGTAGACCAATTCCAGATTTATCGTCTCCACGTCGTCTGACGGGTCGATCTTGCCGGCGACATGGACGATGTCGTCGTTCTCGAACGCCCGCACCACCTCGACGATCGCGTCGACCTCTCGGATGTGCGACAGGAACTTGTTGCCCAGACCCTCCCCCTCCGAGGCGCCCTTGACCAGGCCGGCGATGTCCACGAAGTCCACGGTCGCCGGGACGGTCTGCTTGGACTTGGATGCCTCGGACAGCCGCCCGAGCCGCTCGTCTGGCACAGCCACCACACCGACGTTGGGTTCAATGGTACAGAACGGAAAATTGGCGCAGTCGACCTGCTTCTTGGTGACAGCCTTAAAGAGCGTCGACTTGCCGACGTTTGGGAGACCGACGATGCCTACCTTAAGCGACATATCTTTGGCCTGGATTTGATGTCTTCATGCGCAGCGAATGGTACGAGATTCCATCGGAATATGGAAGGGCCGCCCGGTCGAACGCCTGGCCTGAAGCCGATCCGCCCGGGCCATTGACACTCCGGACGACCATCGCTAATATTGTACTGCCTTGGGCCGCTAGCTCATTTGGTAGAGCACTTCCATGGCATGGAAGGGGTGAAGGGTTCGAATCCCTTGCGGTCCACCACCCCCCGACGCTCGAGCAAAGCTCGAGCTGTGGGGGGTGCCCCCCGAAGCCCGTCAGGGCGGCGGGGGGCTTTTGTTTTAACTGTATTGTTCAAGGGATGAGAAGGGTATCCGAGAAGGTGCCTCGGATGGCACCTTGGAGGAACCCGGGCTCCGGAGGAGCGCCGAGGCCGGATGTGGCCAAGGCGCGGGGGAGGAGGAATCCCTTGCGGTCCACCAAAAGATGTCGTCGTAAAGACGACCTCTTTTGTTTTCGGGGGGCGCAAGGGATGAGAAGGGCGGCGAGAGGGCGCGAACCGGTAAGCAGTTCGGACGAGCCTTCCCGATACTCAAGCGAAGCGATGAGAAATCCCTTGCGGTCCGCACATCCCGCCCCCGCGCGATATTCACCCGACGTCCCCACAAAAAACATCCACGCGACAGAAGACCGCCGGCCACACGACCGACGGTCTTTTCGTCCCGAGATAATCCGCACGAACCCCGCCGGCTATTCCACCGGCGGCGGCAATTCCCCGACAGTGCTGCCGGTCTCACCGTCAGCCAGCTTGGAACGAAGGTCAGACAGCTTCTTCTCGACCTGCTGATTGCCCGGATTCATCGCCTTGACCTTTTCGATTTCAGCGATTGCCTTGTCTATCTGTCCCATGTCCTCGTACATGACCGCCAGGTACCAACGGGCATTGGCGAAATTCGGCGAAAGCCTGACCACCGCCTCCATTATGTTCAAGGCCAGCTCCTTCTGCTCGTTACGGTAGTAGAGCAAGGCCAGCTGAAAGCCGACGCCTACGTCCTGCGGATTGTCCTTGGCCACCATCTCCATGCGGCTGATGGCCTCCTTGAGCTTGTTCTGCCGTTCAAGGGTCAAGGCCAGGTTATAGTGCGCCGGTCCGTAGTCCGGTTTGAGCTTGATGCCGAGTTCGAACGACTCGACGGCCTTGCTCAAGAGGTCGCTGATCCGACCCTCGGTCTCCTCGTCGGCCGCCTCCCCGGCCGAGGAAGCCTGATTGCGAATCAGGTCGGCCTGCAGCAGGTACATCTTCCCCATTTCGGTCGGCAGCACCGGATTGGCCGGTTCGAGTTCGGCCGCTCGAGTATAGGAAGCCAGGGCCCAGCTGTCGGCCCCCTCGGTATAGCCGATCAGCTTACGGTAGATCGATCCGAGCACCGACCAGTTGGCCACGTTGGACGGACCGAGTTCGGTTGCCTTCCGTCCGGCCTGCACGCCCTCGGCAGCCAACGACGCGGTGAGCTTCGCGTGGTCCTGCTGAGCCGTGGCCCGACGGGCCTTGAACGCATCCTCGCTCTCCCCCGACTGGCGAACCATGACCGGCGGCTCGGCAACCAGCTTCTCGGTCTTGGCAATCAGGTTAAGGGCCAAGTTGCGCTGGTAGACGTCGTTGTACTTGTTGAGGCTGATCGCCGTCTCCAGCCTGTCGATGGCCCGATCGTAGTCGAGCGCCCGGCTGGCCTCGGACGCCTGCCTGAAGGCCACCTCACCGTAGTAGCGCTGAACCTGCACGAAAGCTCCGGACAGGACAAAGACCAGGCCGAGGATGAAGGCAAACGATACCAGCATCGAGGCGCGCGGCGACTTCTCGAAGCGGACAGAATAGAAATCATGCCGATGGACCACAACCAGAAGCGCGACCATCACCCAAAACAAGAACTCCAGGGTGAACGACGAGCTATACAGGAACTTCGACAGCGACAGCAGAAACCAGGCCGAGAACACGCCGATCAGGACGTGCCAGGTAGACTCGTCAGCCTTCAGCAGCGTCCGGGCCGCCGAACCGAGAAGCAGCAGCACCAGGGCCAGCCAGGTCAGGGTGCCCAGCAGGCCGATCGACGGCAGCATGCTCAGAAAGTTGGACGATGCCCGGTCAAAACGCACGCTCCAGAATGAGGTGTTATTGATCTCCACCGACCGATGCTTGGCGTAGTCGAAGATGTACGTTCCGGGACCCGATCCAAAGAACGGATACTCGCGCAGGGTCTGCCCGGCGATGTTCAGCGACATCCGATTTGACGGCATGACCTCGGCCGGAAACCTGACCAGCAGCGACCAATTGAAGAACAAAACCAGAAGCGCCACGACCACCGAGGCGGCCGGCAGAGCAATACCTCTCATGCCGCGCAGCGAACCGGCATGCATGAACGAGTAGCCGATCAGCAGCAGCGAAGTGACCAGCATGGCGACCGTGATCGGCCAAAAGTCGATCGCCGCCACCAGCCAGAGCGAGACGATCCCGGTCAGGACCAAAAGTGCCTTGCCTAACAAGGCCCAGATCCCCGGCTTCTGCGGCCGACCGTGCCCATAGAGCAGCATTCCGCTGCACAGCAGCACCAGGAAGGCGGCCAGAATGCCCAATGCCGATGACGTGCCAACGGTGTTGAACGATGCCGATCCGGCGAAGTCGAACGGCAGGATGAAAACTCCTAGGCCCTGAAGCAGGCCGAAAAGAACCGCCAGCAGGCCACCCATGACCACGGACATCAGCACTCGCCTCAAGTTGGATTCGGTCTGGATGCTGTTGACCATCACGAAGTACAGAAGCGCCAGGGCGATAACAGTCATCAGGCCGTCGCGCCCCTGACCGAAATTGCCGGTCAGACTCAGGTACGGATTGACCGACAGCCAGGTGCTCAGACTATAGAGGACCAAAAATGCCAGCACCGCCACGTTCACCACACTGCGACGGTACTCGAACCGGCGCTCGGCCAGCATCTTGCCGATCCAGGCTAGGGTGGCGATACTCACGCCGAAAAATAGCAGCATCTGCTTGTTGAAGTCGGCCGCTTCCATGGTCCATGGGAGCACGAGGATCGGAATCAGGAAGGCCATGACCAAGACCGACCACCTGGTGACAGAATCGCAGACCTTGGCCAGCAGTCGGGATCCCCCGACACCGGCCGGCCGCTCGTTTTGATAGTTCTCCGGCATAAGTAAGAAAGGTTTCGGAACGGTCGAAATCCCGTCCAGTTACGTTTTTGGCTAAGACGAGTATAGAACATCTGCCATGGAACGTCACCTGACTTTTGCCAAAAAAAATCGAGGCCAACATGGTGCTGGCCCCGACTCGTGAGTTTGGTTTTATGCGGACGGCTCATCCGACACCGCCGCCTGTTCAGTCTCGGCCGGCTGATCCGCAGCGGCATCGCCTGAAGGCTCATCGACGGCAGCTATCGGCTCCGGCTCGGTGATCGGCTGTTCGACCGGATCATCGGTCGACCCCTCGACCGGCTCGTCCCCGCCGGCATCGGCCAAGTCGCCGACGTCACTGACGTCCGGCTCCTCGACCACGACCGGCTGATCGTCCCCTTCCGGCATGACTTCCTCGTCGACCAGGAGATCCGGGTCGGGCGGCTCCGGCGCAGTATGGCTGCGTCCGTCGACCACGTCGAGCACCCAGTACTCGAACTCGACGTCGGTGGTCGCTACGGCGCTCAGCTTGAGCTTGAAGCGCCCGTCCTTCCGCTCGTCGATCCACCAGGTGCCCTCGATGTTGCCGAAGAACGTCACGAAGATGCGGCTGTTGAACTTGACCATCGGATTCTCGACGACATACTCGTACGATCCGACCGGAATGATCCCCTCACCGATCGTCGTCGTGTCGTCCTCGGCCCGCACCGACAGCCGATCGGCCTGCACGCCGCCTGCCTCGACCTCCTTGACCGTCAGCTTGCCCTCGCTGTCGAGCCGCCAGAGTCCGCCGAACCCCTCCAGGGCGCCGATGCCGACGATCGGCTGGCCGCCCAGGTCGAGGATGCTGTTCAGGTTCGAGATGGAGATCGAGGAAACGCTGTTGTTGGCCTGATTGATCGACCGGCCGTCATACCAGCCGACTTTCAGGAACACCGCAATCTTTCCGTCGCCGCCGCCGGCGTAGCTCTCGAGCGCCAGACCGACCACATAGTCGGCCTGTGTGGCCTTCATGCCGACGCCGGGGACGGAGGAGATGGCGATCGGATCGCCGATCTCGATCGGACCGTTCTCTAGGCTAACCTTGGTCGGGACGCGGCCCTGCAGGGCGATCGGGTAGCTGTCCGCCTCGTTCATGCCGGCCAGGAAGCCGGGCCGGGTGCTGACGATTCCGGCCAGCAGGTAGCCGTTCGACTCGAACTCGTCGGTCGCCCGCCGGACCTTCTCCTGTCCGCCTACGTCGAGCATCACCAGCTCGCCGGCCTGCAACGACTCGTCGGACCGGAACATCTCGGCGAAGTCGTAGCTGCCCGTTGACCAGCCGGCCGCATTGGTGCGCATGAAGTCGCCGCCGGCTCCGGCCGAACCGTCATAGTAGATGTAACGGTCGCTCTGCATCGCGCCCCGATCGGACAGGTAGAGACGTCCGCCCAGGTACAGGTCGCCATGGTTGCCAAAACGGGCAACCTCGTTGCCGGCATTGTCGGTCAGGGTCAGCCCGTACTCGTCGAGGCTGTTAACCTTGTTGCTGAGCGAAAGGCTGACCTTTTCGGCCGAGGCGGTGATCTCGTTCCAGGTCGATCCGGCGAAAGTGAGGTCCTTGGAGTCGACGGCGGTAGCCACCGCATCGGCCTCTTGAAGGGCATCAATCTCGTAAGCGGTGCCGGTCAGCTGGTCGAGCTTGAGCGACCGGGCGATGTCCAGATGATGCTGCTTGAGCACGGCCAGGTTGTAGACCGACAGCAGTTTGTACTCCACGCTCTCGACCTGACCTTCGGAATTGAACTCGACCAGGTCAGGCACGAGCGGCAGGGTATTCTCGGCAATCAGACCGATGTTGATGGCATGCGGGGTGATGTCGACCGGATCGCCGTCCGGATTCTCGATAAACCGCTGTTTCCAGTCGAAACGAACCGGCTCCAGGGCCAGGACCTTCTCGATGTCCACGTCGAGCGGCCGGACGTTCTCCTTGTAGCGCAGCGAGGACGGGGCACAGGTCGAAAAGGTGTACATGCCGGTGACGTCGGTCGTGCTGTAGCACAGGTCGTTGGAGGTGGCGCCGGCCAAGACGTCGATGCTGGTCGTACCGTCATCCTCGATCAGAAAACGCGTCTTCGCGTCATCAACATTATAGACGTAAAAATCATCATAGAAATTTGTAAGATCCGGTGGCAGGTTCTGACCGACAAACCACTGCTGATTGGTTGTATTGAGGCTGATTCCGGTTGGCTCGTCCGTGGTCGAGTAGAGCAGCAGCAGGTCGGAGTTGTCGCCGGTCAGACCGCCGTCGCCGTTGACGTGCAGCATGGAGGAGATGGTGGTCGAAGCACCGATACCGACATCACCGCTCTTGTTGATCCGCATCTTTTCAGTCAGGTCAGTCTCGCTGGCTCCGGAGTTGGTGCGGAAAACCAAAGCTCCGTCATAACTTCCACTCGTATAGATTCCGCCGATCTCGCCTACCCGCCAGGTCGGATATGCGCCGGTCGCATACCACTGCTGAAAGCCGATCGACGGACCGCTACCGGCCGATGTTGAACCTCCGGAGACTCGCAGCACCTCATTCAATCCGTCAGCCACACCTCCCAAGGCATGAATTCTAGCTGCCGGAGTAGCGATGTTCACGCCGAAGTTGGCGTTCTGGACGATCACCTCGTCGGTCGCCTGATCGTCGAACAGAATGTTACCGGCAGCGACACCGAGTCCGAGCCAGTCGTCGTCCGCGGTGGCGTCGCCGAAGGCAGTGGCCGAGGTCATCGAACCGATCTGGGTGATGCCAAGGCCTGTCACCTGAGTAAACCCGGCACCGCTATAAATCCAGAGGTCGTCTCCGGTGCTGTCCCAGACCATGTCTCCCTCGACATTTCCGGCCGCGGTGACCGGTGCGCCGGCGTTGGTCACCACGTTGAATCCGACATTATCGCCATGCGCACCCATATCGAGCCTCCGAGTCACGGACACGATTCCGGTCGAACCAACCGTAAACAGATCGCCGTTTCCGACGGTCAGCAGTGCGGTCGGTGAGGCATCGCCGATACCGACGTAGCCATCATTATCAATACGCATTTTTTCGCTCAAGTCGGTTTCGTTGGCACCGTTGTTGGTGTAAAAAACCAGAATTCCATCATATCCGCCGCCTCCGGCGAAAGTTCCTCCAATTTCACCCACTTTCCAGGTCGGATAAGCACCATTGCCGTACCACTGCTGAAAGCCGATCGTCGGTCCGCTGCCAGCAGCGGTCGAACCGCCCGAGATCCGCAGCACCTCATTCAAGCCGTCAGCGACACCTCCCAAGGCGTGAATCCTAGTAGCTGGCGCTTGAATATTGACGCCGAAATTTGCGTTCTGGACGATCACCTCATCCGTAGCCTGGTCATCAAACAGGATGTTACCGGCCCCAGCACCCAAACCAAGCCAATCGTCGTCCGCGGTGGCGTCGCCGAAGGAGGTAGCCGAAGACATCGAACCGATCTGAGTAATGCCACCGCCGACTCCGCCGCCTATCTGCAAAAATGCGGCACCGTCATAGATGTATAGGTCATCATTGGTGCTGTCCCAGACGATGTCACCCTCAACTGTTCCCACCGCAGCGACCGGAACGCCGGCAGAGGTCGGCAGGTTGAGACCGATCCCGTCGCCATGCACCCCCAGATCGAGCCGAGCGACCACACTAACATCACCATCCTCATCCACGCTGAATCTGGCGCTGCCGTTCAGCGCGACACCGAACAGTATCTCATTGGCGTCGGCCAGGGTCGGATTGACCGTAAACGATCCTTGGGTAATCCCGGCCCCTTGAGGATTACCAGTAATGGTCAAATTTCCGTTGGCGTCGGCAACGGGTACATAGGCCGAAGTATCGCCAGCGTTTCCAGTCTCCAGGTCATCCAAACGATCGGCGTTCATGGCATAACCAGCCGCCACGATCTGCTTACGGGGGGTCATTTCCGCATCGGCCTCTACCGTCACGCCAAGGTAGAGGGCAGTATTGTTGAAGAGTGTGGCCGGAATATTGACTGCCGAACCAGCAGCACAAGTAAGGGCACTGCCGATCAGGATCGAAGACACCCCATTCGTAAATGTTGCCTGAACCGCGGTCGGAACTCCGGTAGCCGTTCCGTCAGCCGAACAGGCAGTATAGAGCTGATTGCCGGCCGCGGCCGCGTCATAAACCGTGAGTTCGAGCTCAATCACCCCGTCCGGAACCCTGATGCCGTTAGAGTCGGTCAACCTAATCTGATAGTTAAGAACTCGGTTGGAAGAAGGACCGGAAGCCAAAGACTGGTTTCCGAAGGAAAAGACGCCAACAAAAATTGCTAATACTGTAATAACCAAAACTAACCTCAAAGTATTGAGGTTCTTTTTGATTTCCCCCTTTTTGTTTGATGCTTTAGGCATCTTTTTGTTTTTCCTCCTGTCGAACCTTTTATTTTTGCCTGTTCAACTGAGGATTAGGACACAGCCCTCTTTTTAGAGCAATGCGGCCAATCTTCATTTAAACAGCAGCCTCTTTTTTCTTTTTTACCTATTTCGGTCCATCCTTATTATCTCATTTTTTTGCATCTTTTTCCAGTCCAACAGAATCATGCCTAAAAACATCTTTTTAAGATGAATTAGGTAAATTATCTTTTGCATCTTCGAATTCGCCTGAATCCGAAGTCGTTCCTAAATCAACTTCTTTAGAAGAGTTATCCACAGCTTTTCCACTCGCTTTTGTAAGTAAGCTAAGCTCCCAAGGAACCTTGGTCTGGCTGGGCTTAGCCTCAACAGTGGAAGTCTCAGAAACAACGTAAACCTGCTTAGGTTCATCCGAAATAAGGCTGTTCGGATCTTCACCTGGACGAACAATCAGATGTCCAGTCTGGCCAATCTTTTCAGCCAAAGGCGGCCGGCTCAATTTGGCCTTTTTCTCTGAACCGTCAGAAATGCCCAAAGATGCCGCCAGACGAGACCGAAGTCCGGACCAGAACCCGACTGGATGGTCCGGAACCAGCCCGACATCGCTGGCTATAAGCTGTTCTTCCCTCTTCTTTACGGCCATGAGGTCCATCGGACCGACCTGCTTCTTATGATAGCCAGGCTTCTCGTACGTCACGTAATAGACGTTATTTCCGACCAGGAAGGCATAGCGGCCGCGCAGGTCGGTAACCCTGGTCTCAAGCAGCTTGTTGTAGCGAGCCTCAAAGATACGGACGATCGCGTTGCGGATCGGCTTCTTGGTCTGCTGGTCGTAGACAATTCCCCAGTTCTTCGGCCGACGGCCGGATGCCAGACGACGGAACAGCAGGAACAGGACAATGTTGGCCGCCAACATGCCGATAACGAACGGCGTCGGGGAGATTATGACGGCCGCGACCATCGCCACCAGAGTCAGCAGGCTGACGCCCTTCTGCAGCCGACGGGCTATCCCCTCCCAAAACACGCGGCGCGGCGCCTTCTCCTTGGCGATCGGGTCGATCGGGATGTTGGCGGTAATGGTGGTATTAGAGGCGACGTTAATCGTCTCTCCGTGGTAGAGGTTAACGAACCTTATGTCCTCACGGACGTTCTTCAGGTAGACGGACGGGAAAACGTAGCCGGACTTGGCCACGGTCATCCGATATGACCCGTCGTTGACGATGAAGAAATAGCGTCCTTCGCGGTCAGTCACCATCGACCGGACGGTCCGACCGGTCTGGTCGTTAAGCAGACGGACGATCGCCAGGTCGACCGGCTGCTTGGTGATGGCATCGTAGACGACACCCCACTTCTTCCGGCGTCGCGCGCCGAACAGCAACGACGGATGGGTCAGCAGCGAATACAGGTACAAGAGATACGGTGCGGCAGTCGCCGTAGCGGCACTGGCGACTGCGACGTTGGCGGTCGCGACCGCGACGGCAGCCGG
Organism: bacterium; assembly: GCA_043825985.1. GTDB lineage: Bacteria > Patescibacteriota > Patescibacteriia > SG8-24 > SG8-24 > UBA1561. Next base: position 11,571 of record JBDRRB010000082.1, read on the forward strand.
AACAACTCGATCCTCCGTACCCTGCTCGACGAACGGGTTGTCCGCGAACTCCTTCACCTCCTCGACGGTCGCCTTGGTCTGAAAGTCGACCTGCTCGATTATGTTCTGCAGTGTGTCGTCGGTCTTCTTCGGCTCGGCAATCAGCACCAGCTCACGGGAGACCAGCGCATTGGTGACGGGAAAGACCAATGTCTCCTTGCTGCGATACCCTTCCTTTTCCACCCTCAGGCGATATGACCCGACCGGTGCGACGAAGGCGTACGTTCCGGCATTCGAGCTGACGGTCGGATTGAGCTGGCCCGATGCAGCCGATGGCCACAGGTCATAGCGGCCACCGCCCAGCTCGGAAAACAGCGAGACTCGTGCACCAGGGACAGGAACCATGGCGTCATCCTTCTGCTCCACGACGCGACCGAACGGTATGACATTAAAGAAAGCCTGAACCGTATTTACCAGTCCGTCACCGTAGTTGACCACCACCGAGAAAGGATGCCGGCCGAGCTGCGCCGGAGTGACCACCTTTGCTTCGAAGGCGCCTCCGTTCGCGGTCATGATGTAGGAGCTGCCGGCCAGATTCAGATGGACCGTCTGCGGCTCCTGCAGCAGGACCGAGGACGGCAGCGAGACGATCACCGACAGTTCCGGAAACACGTCTACTGTCGAATTCACCTGCGGGAGAGGTATGCGGGCTGATGTCGCAAAGAAGTTGAGGCTCTCGGCGAAAAGACGCTCGTCCTCGGGGACAGTCTCGTCCTCCTCCACCTCCGGCTCAAGCGGTTCGGCCGGACAGTCGACCGGACAGCTCAGCTCGTTCTCGTTACCCTCACAGATCGAAGGATCGTCACTGACGTTAAGGTTGGTCGATGAACCCATCGAGACCATCGAGTCCTGCCAGACCAGACGGTCCAGCTTGGGGACGCCACGGTACCGAACCAGGAGCCGGACCTGATGGTTGAGAGGTGAACTCCGACTGACCAGCGTCACGCCGACCGAACTGCACGAGTTCGTGTCGAGGATCATCACCACGTCGTTGAAGTCCATGTCCAATCCGTCGTCCTCGTAGCTGAGTCGAATCCGATTTTCGGCCAGGTTCTCGGAACGAACCAATGCCGTATCCATATGCCGCTCGCTGCCGTCCGGATTGACGATGTAGAGGTCATAGGACATCTGACCGCAGTCGATGTTGCAGTCCTGCCGCTCGCAGATCCCGTTACCGCAGAAGGACGTCGGCTGAACCGGAGTGGCTGGGATGCACCGGCCGGCCGCGCACTTGTATCCAGATCCGCACTGGTAGTCGGTAGTGGCCAGTCCGCCCTCCGAACAGTAATTTTCCCTCAGGACAGACCGGTTGACGCAGGCGTCCAGGAAATCCCCTTCCCGAACCGTAACCGTACCGCGAACGAAATAGTCCAGGCCTCCATCCGAGTCAGTGCAGTCGAGGACCGGCGGCGGAAGTTCGGCGTCGGGCGTGGCGGAAGCAGTCGGACCGATGCAGTAATTTCGGGCCGCATCATAGGTATAGGCGCCATAGAAGTACGTCCGACCGTTGGTCAGACCGAGGTCAAGATGGTTGTCGCTGACGCCCTCGAACACGGCTAGGCCGTCGGCCGGACCAGCCGGAGCCCGGTCATCGCGGCGAACGATGCGCGTGCCGACCCAATCCGGATCAGCTGGGTTGCTCCAAGTGACCAAAATCTGCTGATCGCCGGCAACGGCCGAAATGGCGGCAGCACACAGTGGGGCCACCACATCGGCACCGACGGCCGGAACCCCCTGAGCAAAAACTCCGGCACAGTAGTTTCCGGTCAGGTCATAGGAGAACACTCCGTAATAGTATGTAGTTCCGTTGACCAGCCCGGCATCGACCCATTCGGTGCCTGCACCCTCGAATATCACCAAGCCGTCGGCCGGCCCGACGGGCATGCGGTCGGTACGTCGAACGATGCGCGTGCCGGCGAAATCCGGATCGGCTGGATTGGTCCAGGTTAGGGTCAGTCGCCCGTTGCCGACCGCGATCGACAAGTTGGCCGGACAGTTCGGCGGAGTGACGTCAGCCGGCCCGACCGGAGTGGCCGAGGCAATTCCGCCGCAGCCGTAGTTCCCGACCTCGTCATAACCGAACGCTCCATAACAGTACGACAGCCCGTTGACTACCCCCAGATCTTCGAATCTTCCGGCCAGGCCGTCATAGACTCCAATGCCGTCCAAATGCCCGGCCGGGCAGACCCCCTGCCGCCTGACCACGCGCACTCCCTGCAGATCGGCATCCGGCGGATTGGTCCAGGTAAGGTTGATTCTGGAGTTGCCCGGCACGGCCACCGTGTTCATTACGCATCCGGGAGGGATGATGTCGGACAGTGTGGTGAAGGTTCCATCAGCCGACGAAACTGATTGACTGCACGAGTCAGCCGAACGAACTCGGAAATGATAGGTGACGCCAGGCAGCAGGTCATTCAACACGACCAGGTGCTCCAGCGCCAATCCGGGGGTCGAACCGAGGCTGCCATAGGCTACGGTCGGTCCGTAGTCCACGAAAGAGCTGGTCGGAGTGGTCGTGCTCCAGGAGACGCGTGCCGAATTCTCTCCGATGTTGCTGACCATCAGGTTCTGTATGGCCGGAGCCGGCGGAAATGCGGTGACAAACGAACCGTCGACGGAAACGGACTCCGGAGTGCACGAATCGCTTGATCTGACCCGGTAGTGGTAGGTAGAACAGGCATTAAGTCCGGGGAGCAACACCGAGTGGGCAACTACCGACGCGGCATCGCTTTGACTGCTTCCGTAGGCCACGGTCGGCCCATAATCGACAGTCGAATTGGAACTGGTGTCGGTATCCCACTGAATCGTGGCCGAACCGACACCCAAGCCAGACGTACGGACGTTCGATATGATCGGAGATGCACCACTGGGAGTGGTAAACACAGCATCGCCGCTGGCCGACTCCAATCCGCCCGCGTCCTCTGAACGAACCCGATAATGATAGGTAAGGTTGCCGAGAAGATTATTCAGGGTGACGACATGAACCAGCACGTCTGCAGGATCGGAGACCAGACTGGCGTAGGGAGGCCCTACCACCGGCCCATAGTCAACCTTGGAATCCGATGCCTTATCCGTATCCCAACGAACCACTGCCGAAATCGGGGCGACACAGCTGATGTCCGTCACCCTGACATTGGAGATGACCGGTGCGGCCACCACCACTCCGGACGTAGTGCAGGTCAAATCGGCCGACAATGCCTCGTTGCCAGAAACGTCCCCGGTCCTGATTCGGTAATGGTAGCTGGTAGAGGGAACCAATCCGGAAACGGTGACCGAATGGCTCAAGACCGAATCGCCCTGACCGGCGATATTGGCATAGGGAGGACCGATTACCAAACCGTAGTCAACAAATGACGTGGCGTTTTCGTTCGTGTCCCAAGTGACCCTAAATGAATTGGAAGTAACGTCCGTACAGGCTGCATTGGAAATAACCGGCGGGGTTTCATCCAGCGTCAGAACGGTACAGTCAGGAGAGCAGGCTGAATTTCCCGGGGAATCCTTGGAGCAGACCCGACAGTGGTAATAGGTGCCCTCCGCAAGACTGTCGATGGTCAGGCTGTGGGCCATTATGAGCGATGCGTTGTATGACGTCAGGCCATAGGCCGTGGTCAGGCCGCATTGCAACGTCGAATCGGCCGGCTCATCAGTCTGCCAGGTGGCGGTTATAGAATTGTTCGTCGCTGCAGTCGAGGCACACTGAAAAGTGATGACCGGTGGAGTAACATCCCCTGGTTGAGGTGGTCCACCTCCCTCTATTACACAGACATTGCTGCAGCCGTCTCCGGAGATTATATTTCCGTCATCACACTGCTCCCCCTCCTCAAGCATTGAATTACCGCAAACCGGCACAACGACTGCTGCAATGGAGACCCAATCACGATCCACTATCGGAACCACCATATCGCACCCGCCGGAGCAGTCTCCGGCCGCATCGGTAATGGTTATGGTGTAGGATCCCTCAAGGTTAGGATTGGTTAATGTGCCGTTTGGTCCGGCGCCAAGTATGACCAGGCTAGTGGAGGCTGCAACCGCACTCGGAGTAAAAGAGGCGCCGCAAGGTATGACCCGAAAGGTGTTGGTCGTCGTGTCGACAGCCACTCCAACGTTATTGGCACCGTCCAAGCAGGCCGCATTAACCACTCCTGGACCAGAATCGACCGCCTTAACCGTTCGGGCTAAATCATCAGTAAAGGTAAAGTCGGCCACACTCCAGATTCCACCCATCGAGAATTCGGCAGGAAAATCGATAACCAGCTCTTCACCAAAGGAGAACGTGTTGGCAGCGGAAAGGACGAAACTTATCCTATGAGTGGCAAGACCGCCAATCGACTCGTTTGAGACTAGATCCTGCAGTCCAGTGGCATCGGCTGCACGAGTCGAGAGCACTTTGTAGTTCAGCGTAACTATGGCCAACAGCAAAATGGCCATAACCAAATTCAGACGGAACAACTTATTGCTCAGTCTAGAAACAACTCCGGTTGTCGATTTGTTTTTCATTTCTCTCCCGGGAAAACATCTCTTTTACTTTTTGAGATGCCTCCCCCGGAAAGCTGAATCTTTATCGATTCAGTAATCGCTTTTATCCTCCTGCTTCCGGCTAAATCGTCTAATCAGAGATCGATCGTAAGTGCGCTTGATCCAAATCAGAACCATCAGTGCCAAGACAAAACCCAAGCCGCCGATCAGCATCAGTCTCCAGGGCCAAACATAAAATACTCTTTCCGCCGTAAGAATCTGGTTTGAAGTGCCGTAGTTCACTATCAGACGAACGGTGTACTTACCAATGGCAAAGTTCCTTATTTCCCTATCCAACTGAGACAGCCCGTCTGAATTAGACTCATCACCCCAAACTAAATCGAATCTACGAACGCTCAAAGGCAAAACGCTCTTAAACTCTGAATTCAACTCTATATTGGCGACACGGTGCCCATACCAATTGGTGATTATCAAGTTACCAGTCGGACGAAGGTGAACGTTCCCTGCATTCTCAAAACGCAAGAACATCTCAATCGGCGGATAGTTGTACCAGCTCTTCGGGTTGGTAAACCCAAACTCAGCGATACTTCCTATCTCCTTCACGTCACCGGCAATTCGAACCAAAATGATCGACGCCAACTTGGATGATATTCCGACCGCGACATTGCCCTGAACGGGCGGAGAAGAGGCTAAAATGATCGCACCGTAGTGTCCTCCGGGACGTGGGTTATTTTCCGGAACATTAATCGAAAAAGGAAGATTATATCTCTCACCAGGCGCCAACTCTATCTTTGTCGTGTCGACACTTATCCATTCAGCCAAGCCCTGACCCATCCGATCCTCGTCAGCAGGATAAAATTGAGGCGTTCCGTTTTCATCGCTGTTTGCGCCGAAGTTCATCACCGACGGATAGAACGTCTCGGTGAACTGGGTCTCGTTGAACACCCTAAGAACGCCGAGAGCCGTATCCCCGGCATCGAGCGAATAGTCAAAGCTTGGAGGAGATATGGTCAGGGCTGAAACTGGACGGGCCGGAATCAGTAAAAATATGCAAGCTAAAAGCACCAAGGCACCAAAATATAAACTGACCCGACCATTTACTTTCTTCGCTCGAATCTCCTCCATACGAATCGATTAGACTGCATCAAAACGTTCCGGTCGCAATAAACGTTATCGTATCGGTATAGTCGTTATGGGCTGGAGTGATAGCACTGATGGAGACGTTACCTATAATGACCGCTCTGCCGCCGGCTATCGGACCAGCCGCTTCGACAATGCTCTTACCGGCAGTATTTAGGTCCTCGACGTCATTGGTCTCGTCATTGGCGGCGCAGTTCATGGCCGCATAGTCTGCGCTTATGGTCAAAGATGCACCCGATGTCTCGGCCACGGAAAGCACACAAAAACCGTACCGTTCGGTGCCGTCAGCAATTGCTCCGTCACTGTTGTTGATGTTGTCCGCCGGTACCGAAGTAGAGACTAGCCCGTTTGCCCCATTGGCGTTGGCGATGGTCACCGCAGCACCAGAAGCGGCATTCGTTGCCAAGTCCAACATAATGTAGTTGACACCATCACCAGCACCGGAAACACGCGAATCGGAAGTCGTAACTGTTCCGAAGGATACCGTGTATGGAGTTGCGGTGTCGCTTCCGACTGCAGTGTCGGTATCTATATCGAAAGTCATCGTCGGATCAATGCTGGCCGTAACCGTAACCTGATCGTTGTCGACAATGGCAATGGCTATGCTTCCGGTGTGGGCCGAAGCTGAACCCTCATCGGTCATGGCTAGATTGATGATGTAAGTGTTGGCCACACCAGGATTGGTCAAGGTTCCGTTATCTGTCGTTCCATCAATGGTAAAGGCGATGGTGGCTCCGGACGGCTGAGCCACATAACTTGCCCCACAGGGCAACACGCGAAAATCCATTGCCGTGGTATCAATGGCCACACCAACATTGTTTGCGCCATCGGCACAGGCCACGGTCGCGATACCGGCCCCAGACGCTACCGCATTAATCGTTCTGGCTGCCCCGTCATTGAAAGTAAAATCGGCAGCAGCCCAAACGCCCCCCATTGAAAAGTTGGCGGCCGGAAAGTCGAAAACCAAAATGTCTTGATTCCCGGTGTAGTCGAAATCGTAAGTCAGGGGAAGGGTCAGACCGAAAGTATGATCGGCAGTAAGGCTAACCATTAGTCTGGTCATGGTATCGCTCATTGCGGTGAAGCTGGCAGCAGTCGCCGGAGTTGCAAGAAGAAATGTCGACAATAAAAGGCTAACTATCGTCAACCTAGAAATGATTCCTCCTATCTTTCTTTTCATATTTGATCAATAGGTACCGGTAGCGATGAAGGTAAGTGTATCGGTATAATCATTCCCCTCTTCTGTGATCGAACTGATTGAGGCTTTGACCAAAATTTCTATATCACCGCCTTTTAGTTGGCCCGGTGACTGAACCACGGTTCGTGGAGTGGTATCGACCAGGCCAATGTTGTGATTATTGACCTTGTCGCAAGCCCCATTGTATGGAACGACGGCTGAAATCGCAGTCGGACTTTCTGCATCCTCCGTGGCGGAGCCGACACATATCCCATAACCTTGAGTTCCCGCCGCCAAAGCGGCCGTAGCTGAACTTATGACGGAAGCGGTTGAAGTCTTCCTTAACCCGGAATATGTTCCGGTAACCGTCACTGCCAATCCATTGTCCGCTGAGGACTCAGCGAGAATAAAGATCGAATTTACAGCCACCCCGTCCGACGTCGTGACAGATGAGGTGTCTAATGTCCCGAGAGCAACTCCAGCCCCTACCGCACCCGGCTTCGCCACCCCTTCAGTGAGAGAAAAACTGATATAGGGTAGCCCATCAATGCATTGAAATCCGGCGCAGGCAGCATAGTTGTTGCTGACAAGATTTTCACCAGTAGCCAGTTCTCCGAGTGTGTCTTCAGCGATATAACCATTCGAAGTTGATCTAAGTCCGCCCACACTTATCGTATCGCCGGTCACTTCATAGTTCGCCGAACTCATCGCTAAAACATCACCAGGATGAAAAAAGAACAGCGGAAAAAAGACGAAAACAAAAACCGAAACAGCGACTAACCGAATAATATTTTTTATTTTTTGTTTCCGACTGGGCAGCATTTTTTTCAGGCTGACCTTAATCTCAAGAGAGATAATACCATTTTTTGACCCTACAGTCAAAGCTAAAAAGATATTTTTTTAGCTAAAATAAGCAAAAAGCTAACAATAGTCTGTGGACAACATTCTATTTTAGTCTTTAGTTGCTTTCTTTAATTTAATAATTAAAAAGTTGTTCACAACTTATACACAAACATTTATTGAAGAGTTTGTTAATTAAGTGACGTAAAATAAATATAAAGTAGTAAAAACAAATGATTTTTAAATTTAAAAAAAATAGCAAAAATGTCTACACTATTCTAGACAAATA